>NZ_VLNU01000001.1:2983963-3357680 GCF_009765165.1 Lysobacter panacisoli | reverse complement strand
GCTTTGCGAATCCCTACGGTCCGGCAGACACTCTTCCGTCCAGCGCAACACTGCTGCCCGGAGCCTGCTTTGTCGTGCTCATCGTTGAGCACACCAAGTCTGTCCTGCGGCAGCACGTTCACCAGGCCATCCTCACAGCAACTCGAATCGCAGCGGTCTGGCCTAACCGTTGCGCCGCGGCAATGCCCGACCAATCTTTTCGATGCGTGCCTCACCTTCGCGCAATGCTGCGTCCGTGGTGTGCACCGAATAGTCACCCATCACCAGTCGATGCGGGTGTGGCACGGCCGACCCGAGAACAAACTCGACGTCGGATTGGGCGACGAACTCGATGTCCGCCTCTCCAGGCGCAAACACGATCATCTCGCCTGCCCGCGCCGTCACGGGCAGCTCGAGTTCTCCTGCGCTGACGGCAGCCCATGCGACGGTGTGGCCTGCGGGAGGCGTGTACGTCCAGCGCTCGCCCGCGCGCAGACGGACTGAGAGGTAATTGATGCGCGACGGCGGAGTGATCGCGCTAGAGCAAGCTCCTTGCTGGCCCAGCAGGAGGGTCACCGGTCCCGACGTCGGAATTTCATGCGGCGCCAGGTAGGTGCTGATCGCCTCCGACAGTTCCAGTTCCGGTGGCAGCGCGATCCACAGCTGGAAGCCACGGACCCGGCCATCACCGTCGCCGAAGTTGCCCCCATGCCACGCGCCGCCGCCGGCCCGCATCCATTCGACGTGCCCGCCCGAGATCTGCCCGCGCCGACCCGTCGTGTCCTGGTAGTTCACGTCGCCTTCGTAGAGCCATGTCAGCGTCGCGATACCGGAGTGCGGATGCAAGCCGTAATCGCTGACGCGTGGCTTGGGCTGGTCCCGGGTGTCGATGAAGTCCAGGAATACAAATGGTTTCAATAGTTCGCCCAGGTCGCCGGGACTCATCAGCCGCGCGATCGGCCCGTGGCCCCGACCGCGAGTCACGTGAATCACGCGACGCGTGAGCACGTCCTCCGTGGCGCGGACAGGTACAGTCTGAGCATTCATGGGCATCCTCCGATTCGGTCAACGAGTGATCGACACCGAATCTAGGGGCAAGAAGGCACAACGATTAGTCGGGCCTGCTAGATTTCATTCGTCCAGAATTCGAAGCAATTACCCAGTCATGACCGACTTGAACGACATATCCCTGTTCGTGCAGGTGGTGCGCGCTGGCAGCTTCGCTGCAGCCGGCCGCCGGCTGGGGATCCCGCCGAACACCCTTAGTCGTCGGATCCAAGCGCTCGAGACGCAAATCGGCGTGCGCTTGCTGCAGCGGAGTACTCGCCAGCTCACGTTGACGCCGGCCGGCACAACGCTCTTTCAGGGGAGTGCCGAACAGATCGACGCTGTCGAAGCGGTCGCGCGCGAAACCGCGGACGGAGGCGAACACGCTGTCGGCAAGGTGCGGGTCGCCGCTGCTGCGGATTTCTTCCGCTGGTTCGACGTGACCTGGGTTGGCGACTTCCTGGCCGCACACCCCAGGGTGCGGCTGGAATTCGTGCTCGGCGACGACAAGGTGGACCTCATCGAACAGGGAATCGATGTGGCGATCCGCAGCGGCGTCGATCCCGACTCGAACCTGGTCGCCAGGCAGGTCGGCACCACCCGCGCGACCCTGGTCGCAAGTCCCGCGTATGTCGCATCACACGGCCGACCTGAGTCACTGCAGGCGTTGGCGCAGCACGAATGCATTGCCGCGCCCACCCCGTCCGGCCTGACCGAGTGGCGTATTATCGGTCCCGCCGGCGCTACGACCGTCGCAGTGACTGGACGGTTCCACGCCAACGCGCTTCGTGTGCAGTTGGACGCGGCACTTGCAGGGCTCGGCATTGCCCTGCTCCCGACCCTTGTCACCGCCGAGCATTTGCGTGCAGGGCAATTGCTCGAAGTATTGCCGGACCACGGTACTCCCGGCGTCGGGGTCTACCTGGTCTATGCCAGTCGCCGCCAATCCCCGAAGGCGGTGACAGCCTTCATCGATTTCGTGATGACCCGGATGATCGAGGCAAGGCTGCTGGATCCGCCGCACAACGCTTAGAGAATCTCGTGGACGTCATAGCGCGGTCCACCCGGAAGTCGCTGCCCGGTTCCCACGGCGACAATACGGTTGAGCCATTCGTAATGCGGGTCCGAGGTCGCGAAGGTGGGCGCGATGCGGAAGTAGTAGCTTCCAGCATCGACATGCTCGCCGCGCGTAAGCCGCGCCATCACGTCGGGTGGTCCATGGCGGATGCCGGCATAAGTCATCGCGATCAGCGCGCCATCTTGGGCCTTCAGCACCACCCGCGCGTCAAGCATCACGGCCCCATCACCACGAAGTGTCTGCCAATCGGTGCCGTCGGGAAGCACGATTCCGCGCATCCGTTCGCCGTCGAAAGTGCCCCCTGAAACGTTGGCGATCCGCCGGGCGCTTCCCTCCGGGCCACCGACAGTCAGGAAAGCGCCGACCGACAGTTCCATGGTGAACAGCAGTCGCGAGCATAGGGGCATCGCGCCGGTCATGTCTGTGCCTCCGCAAGTTCCTGTGCCAGGGTCTGCACAAGTCCCGTGACGGGGAGCGATCGTGCGAGTGGCGCGCCCTGCCCCGCCCATTGCGCGCCGAATCCGTAGATGCCCCGCGCCTTGGCGGCAGCGTTGAGCGCCTTCCCCACGTCATATGCGACCGGGTAATCGGGCACCGCTGCGTCGGGGATGTTCGAGCCCATCGCCGTGAAGCGATTGGCCAGGCACCGCGCGGGTCGTCCTGAGATGACCCGCGTCATCACCGTGCCGGCGGCCGCGGTGAGCGCTTCCCGATACCCGTCGTCGGCGAGACCCTCGTCGCAGCCAACGAAGGCCGTGCCAAGTTGCGTAGCGACGGCGCCCAGTTTGAGCGCCGCGGCGATTCCGGCGCCGTCCATGATGCCGCCGGCGGCTATGACCGGTAAGCGCGTCCTCTGCACGAGCAGTCGGGTCAGCGCCATGGTCCCAAGTGCCTCGTCGGAAGCATCCGGATCGAAGCAGCCGCGATGCCCGCCCGCCTCCCATCCCTGGGCCACGATTGCGTCGAGCTCAGCCGCCTCAATTGCGCGAGCCTCGGCCAGATTGGTTGCCGTGGCAATCAGAGTGATACCAGCGTCCCGCAGCGCGCGGATGGCTCCAGGCGTGGGCAACCCAAAATGGAAACTCACGACGGGCGGCCGTTCTTCAAGCAACATGGCAAGCATGTCTTCGTCGATGACGAAGCTGCGGTAGATCTCGGTCAGGCGCTCGGGCGCCTTCGCGTCAAGTGCAGCAAACTCCGGCTGCAGTCGATCGATCCACTCGCGCTCTGCGTCCGGCCGGGACCGGGCCGGCGCATGGCAGAACAGGTTGACGTTGAACGAAGCCGAGGTCGCCGTACGCACCGCTTCGATCATGGTGCGCGCAGCCTGTGCGTCGAGCGCACCGACACCGATGGAACCCAGCGCGCCAGCGTTGCTTGTCGCCGCAGCCATCGCGGGCGATGAGACGCCGGCCATCGGTGCCTGCACGATTGGCAGGTCGATGCCGAGCAAGTCGAGTGGCTTGGTGTGCTGCATGTTCGTACGGAGCTACCGTTCCAGTCCGGAACGCACGGTTTCGCGGACGAGATCCGCGACGCACCGCCCGCCGCATTGCTCTCTTCCCGCGCAATCTGCCAAATCACAACCTAAGTCCGAAACGAAACGATCTCGTGATCGGGACATGCTGTGGTCAGCGCTCCACCCGGCGCCCCCGCTGATGAGCTGAACATTGATGCGAGACAAGGCGCTTCTCCTGCGGTTCGGATGCCGGCTACCACACGGGGTCCCGGCACCTTCGCAGGATGCGATACGGAACCGTCCCGGCGAAATCAGACGATGGTGTCTACCCCATCGTCCCGGCGCGCCTCCGATTACCAACACCAATGGTCAATGGCGTGGCGCCTGGGACGAACCGAGAATTGTGGCTGCTTTATCGCGGCGCACGATCCTGGGAGGCCGAAGTGGACATACTGCTCCAGAACGTTCTACACGCACATGGTGGGATCGACCGCTGGCGTAGCCTGAAGCGCGTTGATGCCACGATCATTAGTGGCGGCGGCTTCTTTGCTCTGAAGGGAATCATCCAGGACGCCGATCCGAGGCGAGTGACGTCCTGGCTTCACGAGGAGCGCATGACACTGCAGCCGTACGGCGCGCCGGACCAGCGTTCGGCATTCACAGCAAACCGCGTGGCAGTCGAAAGGCTGGACGGCAGCGTCCTTACAGAGCGACTCGCGCCCAAGGATTCCTTTGCCGGACACCAGATGAATACGCCCTGGGACCCACTGCACCGCGCCTACTTCAATGGCGAGGCGCTATGGACATATCTGGCGACGCCGTTCCTACTTGCCATGCAAGAAGTGGCGGTCGAAGAGATCGAACCGTGGCAAGAGGGCGAGGAGCGCTGGCGCGTACTGCGTGCGCGTTTCCCTGGTTCGATCGAAACACACAGCTTGGTTCAGGACTTCTTCTTCGATGAGTCGTTCATGCTGCGTCGCCACGACTACCAGGTGAACATCGCCGGCGGCTTTGCCGCCTCGCAGCTGACCTCGGAACACGTACGCAGCGGCGGAATCGCCCTGCCGACACGACGTCGCGCCTACACACGCGGCCCGGACGGGCGTCCAAACCTTGACATGCTGATGGTGTGGATTGACTTGAGCGACATCAGCTACTCGTAAAGTTCCTACCAAGTGACGAATGCGGCTATGTTCCGCTCCGCGTCGTGCGGGCGTCCTTGAGAGCGAGCGTCCACCAGAGCAGCTCGTCCAGCATCGTCACCGCGTTCTCTGCAATGTAGGGAATGTCGGACAACGGCTTGCCTTCGCGAAGCGCATCGAAGAAATCGCGCCCCTGGATGTGCACCCCGCTCCGCGTCGGCGCCATCTGCAACTCAATGCAGTTCAGCCGCAGCTGCTCAATCGCGCGGGCGCCGCCCACGCTCCCATAGCCGACACACGCACACGGCTTCCGGTTCCACTCGGGATAGGCATAGTCGAGTGCATTCTTCAGAACGGCCGGGACACCGCGGTTGTACTCGGCGGTGACGAAGACGTAGCCGTCGAAGCTGGCCACCCTGCCCTGCCAGGTCCGCGCAATGTTGCTGCTGGACGGAACCCATGCATTGGATGCCGGCTCGTCAAAGAACGGCATCGGGTAATCTCGCAGATCGATCAGCTCCACCTCCATGTCGCCGCGGGCTAGAGCAAGGTCGGAGATCCAGGCAGCAGGTATATCGGCGAACCGTCCTGCGCGCGTCGTGCTCATGATGACGGCAATTCTAGGCATGGACATGGCTCGAACTCCTTCGGGATTACCAAACCCGTTGGCGAACGATGATCTATCCGGGGCGTCGTCCCGTCGATTGGACCTAGGTATTCAAAAGGCACCACATGCCATCACGCCTGCTTCCCCGACGATCTTCCGACCACTACCGGATCGCGGTGTGGACGATGCTCGGCTCCAGCGGAAGGGAGAACGAGAAAGTGAGGCCATGATCGTCGTTCGGTTCCGCCCAGAGGCGGCCCTGGTGCCGCTCGACGACCGACCGACTGATGAACAGGCCAATACCCATCCCGCTGCCCTTGGTTGAGTAGAACGCATCGAAGAGCCGTTCGAGATCCTCCGCAGGCAGCCCGATGCCTGCATCTCGAACCGCCAGACGGACGCCTCCGCTTGCCTCGCGCTCGGTTCGGATCCGGAGGCTACGAGGCCGGCCCTGGACGCCCGCCATCGCGTCAGACGCATTGCGCAGCAGATTGAGGATCACCTGCTGCAACTGGATGCGATCCCCCTTGATGCGTGGAAGGCCATCGGCGAATTGCTGGTGAATCTCGATGCCGTGCTTTTCCAGGTCGTTGCGCGCCATGGCAACGACCTCGCGCGCAGCGTCGTTCAGATCGATCACCTCCAGCACGTGATCCTTCCTGCTGAACATGGATCGCAAACGCCTGATCACCTCGGCAGCCCGGTGGCCATCCCGGATGATGCGTTGCGCCGCATCATAGACACCGTCGATGTTCGGCGGATCGACATCGAGCATGCGCAGAGCAGTAGTGGCGTTGGTGATGACACCTGACAACGGTTGATTGACCTCGTGAGCGATCATAGCGGACAGGTAGCCGACACTCGCAACACGGTTTGCCTCGGCCAGTCGCCTTTCCATGTCGTGGTATCGGCGATCACTGTCCCGCGCCGCCTGCTCCGCCCTCCTGCGATCGGTCAGGTCTAGGACAAACGCCACGCCCTCCCCCGGTCTGACATCAAACAGCGCCGCGCCGACGAGAACCGGTACGCGAGAGCCGTCTTTCCGGATGTACTCCGCCTCGAATGGGGTCGCAACTCCCGTAGCCAGCATGTCGGTCATGATCCTATCGTCCGAAGGGTCCCACTCCGGCGGCATGAGGTCTTTCCACTTCCGCAGTCCGGAAACGAGTTCGGCGCTGTCGTAGCCGACGATCGTTGCAAAGGCCTCATTCGCTTCGAGAATGCGGCCGTCCAGGTTCCAGGTGAAGATCCCGATGATGTTCGCATTGAACAATCGGCGCACTCTCGACTCACGCTCCTGCAGGTCGCTGTAAAGGCGACCGATCTCGCGGCGGGAAGCCGTTTCGGATGCAAGCATCCGGGAGAGGTGATCCACGCGACGCCGGTAGAAGGCGAACAATGCCAGTGCGACCATTACCGCGGCAGCGATTCGAAGGTCGGTCCTTTGCCACCAGGCGGGTTCGATCGTGAACTCCAGCGCGTCACCCACCGGGTTCCATACGCCGCTATCGTTGGCTGCTGTGACATGGAAGCGGTACCGCCCAGGCGAAAGATCCGTGTAGAAGGCCTGACGCCGGTTCCCAACATCCTGCCAATCGGCGTCCCAGCCATCCAGCTTGTAGCGGAACTGGGTCCTATCCAATGCCCTGAAGCTCAGGCCGGTGTACTCGATTCTGAGATTCCGCGGCCGTGGTGGAATGCGCATGTCAGCTGTCGGGGCGAAGATGCGGCCGTCGCTGATTACTTTCTGGATGTCGACGGGCGGAGGCAACAGGTTGACCGGAATGCGCTGTGGATCGATGGTGACGATATCGTCGCCGCTCGCTGCCCATACCCGGCCATCCGGCGTCTGCGCCATCTTGGGTGCGAATACATACGGAATGGTCGTGTAGCCGATCATCCCGGGGCCAAGTTCTCGGGAGACGCCATCCCACGGTTCGAGCAAGCGAAAGTGCGCCTTTCGCGAGCCGCCTTGCGATGCCGCGGAAACTCGCGCATCGAGGTCTGCACGGTCGCTCCAGGCCACGCCACAGCGTGTCGAGATCCAGACGCGCCGCGCATCGGCGACCGACCACAACGGCCCGTCACACGGAGGCCCGAGTCCTGTAACCAGATGGACGACGTGGCCGTCCTTGATGCGGCTGAGTGCTTGCCGCGTGGATGCCCAGACCGACCCGTCCGCTTCAACGCGGACATGGTTGATCCGTGCACGCGGTTGCCGAGGCGCAATGAGATCGAAGCGCGCGCGGCGCTGGCCGTTGAGAACATTCTCGACTTCGCCTGTCCACAGCCCCAGCCACAGCGAACCATCGACGGGGTCGGCGGTCATGATTGAGATTCGATCAGTCGCGAACCTGTACCGGTCCGTCACTACCTCGGCACGCCCGCCTGGACGCAGGCGCATCAGCCCGGCCGAACGATGTGCAATCCACAGGTTGCCCGAAGTATCTTCGGTGACCGCTTCGACCGGGCCCGGCGGCACGCCCGGCGCCGTTCCGATGCGCCCGTTGGAGTACGACTGCAGCCCTGCGGCACTGGGCGACGCCGACCACATCGTGCCGCGGCTGTCCTCGAACAGCCCCCCCATGCGCGGCCAGCGAAGTTCCCATCGTTGCCGTGTCGCGTCCAGCTGAAACACGCCTGTGGTTGTGCCCGCCCAAAGCGAGCCGTCATGCGCCGCGAGCAGGGAGCGGCCGCGTCCTGTCAGGCCTTCCGCGTTTTCATGGCGTGCTACCGCCACCGCCCGGAACTGATCCAAGCCACGGGACGTCGCGACCCAGAAGTTTCCCTCGCGATCCTCGAACAAATCGAGGATGTGGTTGCCGGAAAGTCCATCCGACGCGGTGAACGCATCTACGCGCCCTTTGAAGATTCGAATCAGCCCCGCGTCGGCCGCGCCCAGCCAGACAGCGCCATCGCGATCCTGCATCGCCTTGATGTAAACAAAGTCTTTCGCCCAGGCCGGCAGCTCCAGCGCTTCCACCTTGCCTTGGCCGACCTTAGCCACCCCGCGCATGTAGCCCCTCCCCACGACCACAGTGCCGGGTGTTATCTCGGTCATGGCACGACGCGCTTGCGAGACGGACGGAGGGCTGACCGTAAAAGGTTTCGTTGGTGCGCTCATCCAGTTCCAAACGCGATTGCCACCGTTGACCCACAGCGCGTTCAAGCTGTCGCGATGAAGCGCGCTGATCTCCTCTCCGAGCGATCCGTCACGACCGTGACATTCGATGTCCGCGCCACGGATCGAGCAGAGCAAGGCGTGCTTTCCCTCCGATCCCCCCACCCAGATGGTTCCATCCACGTTCTCTTCGATGTCATTGATGGTCCGGCCCGTAAAGGCCGGATGGACGATGAGTTTGTCGTTCGCGAGGCTTACGAGTCCTTTCGTCGTGCCGATCCACAACGTCCGGTCCCGGGATCCAAGCAGGGCACGGATGCTGTCGGCCGCGAGAACGGTTTTGGCCTGTGGGGGCCAAGGAACGCTGCTGACTCCATCGAAGCGTTGCAGGCCATTGGGTGTGGCCAGCCACAGATAGCCGTCCGCGGTCTGCGCGATGGCGGTGATGGGGCCGGCGCCCAGACCCTCGAAGCCGCGCCACGAGCGATGTCCGTAGTTGGAGATCGTGAGCTCGGGATCAAGTGCCCAAGCCGGCGCTCCTGCCGTAGCAAACAATCCGACGAGGACGTGCAACAGGGCCACGAATACGCGTGCACGCACAGGACCACCTCGCTGGACGGAAACCACGCCGTTGCCGCATCAGTGAGCCCTTCGAGCCCGCTGGTGTGGCATGGCCGCATGCCCGGTTCCATGGCATCAGGAAGAGCGTCGCAATCGCAAGTCCGCCTCCGGCTAGCGCGCTCTTGACTACTCTGCCTCAGTCCACCATTGAGCGGAAGCATGGCGGCCCGGTGCCCTTGGTGGCGCCCGACGCACTAGAAGGCGCAGCGACCACATGCTCCACCGGGCCTGGCTTCCAGCGCCATGACGAGCGCATCCCTTGGGACCCGCCCTCCAGGACGGTGGTTGCGCATCGGCAAGACGTGACATCGCAACGCAACATCAGCGCTACACGTATCGGCTACCCCACGTGCCTGCGCAGGAAAGACAGCATCAGCATGGCGACCTCGTCCACTTTCTCGTCGAGCACGAAGTGCCCGGCGTCCAGCAAATGGAACTCCCCAGCTGGCAGGTCGCGTCTGTACGCCAGCGCGCCCGCGGCAATGAACGACGGGTCGTTCTTCCCCCACATCACCAAGGCAGGTGGTTGCTGTTTGCGTAGCCACGCCTGCCACGCCGGATAGGAAGCAACGTTTGTCCGGTAGTCGTAGAGCAGCTGGCCTTGAATCTCCCGTTGGCCGGGCTTCGACAAGTGCGTGTACTCATCTGTCCAGCTGTCCGGGTTGTAACGTTCTGGATGTGTGGTGCCAAGCGTGTGGCGTTGCTCCGTGCTCTCACGAGAGAGAAATATGTCGACGACCCGCTGATGCAACGCAGGGTCCTTCCAGAACCTGGCAATGTCCGTCCACTTTTCTCCAAGCCCTTCTTTGTAGGCGTTGGCGTTCTGGACGACCAATGCCTGCAGTCGTTCCGGTTGAGTCAGGATCACGCGAAAGCCAATCGGGCCGCCATAGTCATGCAGATAGAAGCTGCATCGTTCGACTCCGATCTCGGCCAGGAAGCGATGCATCGTCTGCGCGAGTCTGTCGAACGTGTACTCGTAGGAGGACGGCGATGGGACATCGCTCTGGCCGAAGCCTGGATAGTCCGGTGCCAGCACGTGGTAATAGGGCGCCAACAGCGGGATCAACGCGTCGAACTGACGCGATGATGACGGAAATCCGTGCAGGAGCACTAATGTCGGCGCATCGGGGGGGCCCGCCTCGCGGTAGAAGATGCCAACACCTTCCACGTTGACGCGTTTGTACGTCGTGGTTCCGGAATTCGAAACGGGGAGCACCGGCGCGCCCTCCCTCTGTTGGGGCCGGGTCCGTTGCACCGCTGTCAAGCACCGACGGTCGATGCAGCACGCATCGTCATGGGCGCCAGGCTAATGCGTGCGTGGATCGTCGTGGGGGTCCACATAATCGATACCAAGCGGACCGGTGCCGGTCACCTGCGTGACGTACTCGCCCGATCGTGCTCGATGGAAGTGCGGTGTTCTGGCGGGTAGCACCACAACGCTTCCGGGGGCGTAGGCCACGAGTTTCGATTCGTCGAACTTCGTGCCCAGCCCGATATAGAACACTCCGGAGATGACCGTATAGATCCGGTCCTCCGGATGGGTGTGCGGCATCAACGTCACACCGGCGGGAACCTTCACCCGCACCAGGTAAGGGCCGGCCTTCGCGGGTTCGCCCACAAGCACCGCGAGGCGTGCCTGCTCGGGAAATGCGGGAAACGGCGCCCACTGGATGTCTTCCTGCAGGATGGATCCGAACGCCTTGGTTGGCAATCCCGCGCCCTGCGCCACGCACGCCGTGCAGGCGATCAGCCCCATAGTGGTGCGTAGCAAAGTCATGGATGAGATCATGGCAAGGACTCCTGTCTCGCGTGCTGCAGATCAACCGACGTTATTCAATTCAACCGCGGCATCGACGATGGCGACGTCCTGATCGGTCGTGCCGCCACTCACTCCTACACCGGCGAATACCCTGCCCTCGTGTTTCAACGGGACGCCTCCCGCCATGGCCGTGAACCGGCCACCCGCCATGGCCAGCAGCGCATACAATGGCTGGCCCGGCTGCACTAGCGGATCCAGTTCAGCGGTACGCCGGCCGACGAGCGCCGAGGTGTATGCCTTGCGCTCCGAGATCTCCATCGAGAAGGCAGGCGCGTCGTTCATCCGATGCTGCAGCACGATATTTCCGTGAATGTCCACGATCGAGACGGAGACTGGGACATGCGCCCTTGCCGCCTCAGCTTCAACACGGTCGGCGAGCGACTTGGCTGCCATGAGTAGATCCATGAATGCGTCCTCCCTGGAGGGGGCGTGAAACTTCTGGCTGCGGTTGGCCTACCTACTTCATCAACCGCAGCAGCGTTTCCGCGGTGATCGTCGAGGACGACGGATTCTGTCCCGTGATCAGGCGTCCATCCACGACGCAGAACGCGTACCAGTTGTCGGTCTTCTGGTACAAGCCGCCGAGGCGCTTCAGCTCGTCTTCCACGAGGAAGGGCACCACGTCCGTGAGCTGCACTTCGGCTTCTTCGGTGTTGGTGAATCCGGAAACTCGCTTGCCTTTCACGATCGGCTCGCCCTTGTGCTTGACGTGACGTAGTACGCCGGGCGCATGACACACCGCCGCGACCGGCTTTCCGCTGTCGTAGAACGACTCGATGAGCTTGATGGAGTGCGGATCCTCTGCGAGGTCCCACATCGGGCCGTGACCACCCGGATAGAACACGGTGTCGAAGTCGTCTGCCGACACGGAGTCCAGGCGCAGCGTGTTCGCCAGAACACCCATGGCATTGCGGTCGGCCTTGAAGCGCGTTTGCGCTTCCGTCTGGTTATCGGGATCGTCGCTTTTCGGATCGATTGGAGGCTGTCCTCCCTTCGGCGATACCACCGTTACCGACACGCCTGCGTCGGTGAAAACGTAGTACGGGGACGCGAACTCTTCCAGCCAGAAGCCGGTCTTTCGTCCGGTGTCTCCGAGGGTGTCGTGTGATGTCAGCACCATGAGGATGCGCATGTCTCTCTCTCCGCCGGCTGGACGCCGTAGGTGGAATCTCGCTGGGCAGGGGCAGGATGTGGCCGGATTTGGGCGGTACATCCGCGCTGCGTTCTTTTGGTCGACGCCATCGGCGATGGCGGTGCTCGGCGAGGACTACCCACTGCGCTCAGTGCAGTAGCCGCTTCGCATTCGAGCAGGACTTGCCATGGCTTGGATCGACAACTGCAGCGTGCGCTGTCGATGGATCAGCGTCTATCCCGCTTTGGTATCGGTTTCGATCGAACGCATGTCACTGCAGCTTCGCGACGTGCGGCGACGGAGCCTGCACGCATGAAGTCGAACTCAGGTTCGTGCGGAGAACCCCAGTGAGTCGGGTTCAACCGTTAATGCACGATCACACGCGGGCATCGTCGATGGACGGATGTGATTGCATGCGCGCTGTTCGGGGTGGCGTTCAAAGTAGGCCTGATGCTCCGCTTCGGCTTCCCAGAATGTACGCGCAGGCTCGACCGAGGTGACAATCGGGCTGGGCAGCAGTCCGGAAGAGTCCAGCTCGCGAATGGTGGCTTCCGCGATACTCCGCTGCGCCTGGCTCGCATAGAAGATCGCGGACCTGTAGCGCGTGCCGATGTCGGCGCCCTGACGATTGAGGGTGGTCGGATCGTGGATGCGGAAGAAGAACTCCAGGATCTGCCTGTAGGAGAGCAGTTCCGGATCGAAGACGATCTCGATCGCCTCCGCATGCGTGCCGTGATCGTGGTAGGTGGGATGCGAAATGTCGCCGCCCGTGTATCCCACGCGCGTGGACACGACCGTCGGTATGCGGCGCAGCAGCTCCTGCATTCCCCAGAAACAGCCGCCGGCTAGGATCGCGGCTTCGGTTTTGACGATCATCACCACGCATCCCCAACCGACGACAACCGGGTGGGACATTAGCACTCTCTTGTGCCGATGCGTGCTACGCGCTGCCCTCGCGGACGCGGCCGGCGTCGCGCCCGCTTCGGGCCGTCATGTCTCTTCGGCGCGACGCCTACGCAGCTCGGGCACCGGCATTCCGTACCAGCCCCAGTTCTCCAGCGGCACTTCCTCGATTACGACGAAAGTCGAATCCAGCGGCTTGTTGAGTACGTCCAGCAGCAGCTGGCTTACGCCGCGTATCAACGCGGCCTTCTCTTCGGCCGTTGCGGCGTCGCGCCCCGGGCCCGATCCCTCGCGGGTGATCTGTATGTTGACGATTGGCATTGCCTTGCTCCTGTCGAATGGGGCGAGGTCTCCCCCGCCCCGGGTTGGAGGTCAGTGGCCGGCGCTCTGGCCGCCGTCGACGTGCAGGATCTCGCCGGTGACGAAGCCGGCCGACTCGAGGAAAAGCACGGCCTGCGTGACGTCGGAGATCTCGCCCAGGCGGCCGACCGGGTGCAGCGCGGCCAGCCATTCATGCGTTTCCGGCGCGTGCATCGGCGTGCGGATCACGCCCGGCGATACGGCGTTCACGCGAATGCCGCGCTTCGCGTACTCGATGGCCAGCGACTTCGTCGCCGCATTGAGGCCACCCTTGGTCAGCGATGCGAGGACGGACGGAACGCCGTCGATCGCGTGATCGGTCAGACTCGTGGTGATGGTGACCACGTGGCCCGCGCCCTGCTTCTCCATCTGCTCGATGGCGAGCTGCGTGATGTGGAAGAAGCCCGTCAGGTTGATCGCGACGTTGTTCGCGTAATCGTCGGCGTCGAACTGGGTGAAAGGCTTGGCGGTGAAGATGCCGGCGTTGTTCACTAGCGTATCGATGCGGCCGAAACGCGCGAGGCCTTCTTCGACGATGCGCTGTGCGACGGCGCGGTCGGAGATGTCGCCGGCGACGGCGAGAACGTCGGGATCGGTCGACGGCTTGATCGACCGCGAGTTGGCGATGACGCGGAAGTCACGATCGCGGAAGGCCTGGACCAGGCCGGCACCGATGCCCTGCGAGGCGCCGGTAATGATGACTACTTTGCGGGAACTGCTCATGGTGTTGCTCCGGATTGATGGGGGATCGGTTTCGCCACTTGATGCGGCGTGTTTCCGACGAAGCTCAATCTAGGGACGCAACCCGGTTCTGCGAATCCATGCATTCCGGCAGACATTCTTCCGCGAAACGGTGGAATCGTCTCCTACGATGCCAGCGTCGAGCGGGCGAACTGCGCCCTGAGCCTCGGCAAAGCAAAATCGACGAACGCCCGCACCTTCGGCACGGACAGGCGTCCATACGGCGACACAAGGCTGATGGGAAGCGGCGCCGGTTCAAACTCAGGCAGGATCACCCGCAGTTCATCGCGCTCCACCTGGCCTGCTACGTGGTAAGAAAGCAGCCGCGTCACGCCGTTGCCGTCCACGGCAGATCCCACCGCCGCCTGCACGTTGTTGACCACCAACCGCGGCACGAACGCCACCGAGCGCGGGACGGTCGAGCCTTCCGGGGCAGGAAAGCTCCATGAATCCAGGCCCATGTGCTGCATCGTGACGATCGAGTGGCGCGCCAGGTCGCCCGGTTCGTCGATGCGCGGGTGCGTAGCGAGATAGCGCGGCGACGCCACGACAACGCGCCGCGCTTCGCCGATGTGCTGCGCCACCAGCGTGGAATCCGACAGGTGCGTGATGCGAAGCGCCACATCGATGCCTTCGTCCACCAGGTTCACGGGACGCTCCAGCAGGTACATGCGCACGTTCACCGTCGGGAATTCGCTCATGAACGCGTCGACGATCGGACGAAGGACTTCCACTCCCACGAACACGGTGGAACTGATGGTCAGCGTTCCTCGCGGCACCGAGCGTTCGCCCGCGGCCTGGCGGTCGGCCTCATCCAGATCGGCGAGGATCTTCCGACACGCCGCCGAGTACCGTTCGCCTGCTTCGCTCAGGCGGATCGAACGGGTCGTCCGGTGCAACAACGGCACGCCAACGTGCGCTTCCAGGTACGCGACGGCGCGACTCACCGCCGCCGCGGATCTGCCGGTCTTGCGGCTCGCGCCGGCAAGGCTGCCCTCGTCCAGCGCGGCAATGAAGATCTTCATCGCTTCGATGCGGTCCATGGGCGCCTGCTTCGTGTGGGGAGACGCCCAGCCTGCCAGAGCGCAGGGCGTCGCGCGCGTTCATCCGCCGGTGCCGTAGCGTGGCGCCGGCGTTGTGCGTGAAAGCCCCGGCAGCAACGCGCGACGCGAACTGTCGAACGCATTCCAGTCGTTGATGTCCGGGAGCGACGGGAACGTGGCGAACTCGCCGAGCTTGAGCCCAGCCAGCGCAGCGTCGACCGCGTCGTCGGCGCTCATGACGATGTTCGACGGCAATGCTTCGACCGGCGTTCCGGATAGCTCCCAGAAATCGGTGGCCGTCGCGCCCGGAAGGACGACCTGGACGCGGACGCCCTTGTCGCCGAACTCGTGCAGGAGCGACTGCGAGAACGCCAGCACATACGCCTTGGTGCCCCCGTAGACGCCGCCGCTCAGCACTTCCGGTGCCACGGCGAGAATGGAGCCCATGTTGACGATGGTGCCCCCTCCCCTCGCGACGAACGCGGTCGCGGCTGCGCGCGCGAGGCGTGTCAGCGCGGTGACGTTGAGGGCGATCATCCGTTCGATGCTGGCGTTATCGAGGTCCTGGAGGTGTGCTGTGGATCCCGCGCCCGCGTTGTTCACCAGCATCGAGATCCTCGCGTCGGTGGTCAGCGCCTCCTCCACCCACTCCAGGTCCTGCGTGTGGGTGAGGTCGGCCGCGATGGTCCGGACCGTGCGCCCGGTCGTCTCGGAAATTCGTTTCGCCAGTTGCTCGAGCCTGTCTGCACTGCGTGCAACCAGGACGAGGTCGTAGCCTTCGCGGGCCAGCCGGTCGGCGTAGATGGCGCCGATGCCGGCGGATGCGCCGGTAATCAGTGCCGTGCCTTTGTCTTGCGTGGTCATGGGGTGGTCTCCTGTGTTCTCACGCGCCTGTCGCGTTCTTGCGCAGGAGGCGCTGGATCTGTGCCTCGGTGGTGTCGTAATCGCCCTCGCCCGCATGGCGGTAGACGATCTGTCCCTGCTGGTCGATCAGATAGAGCGCCGGCCAGTAGCGGTTCCCGAACGCGTTCCAGGTGTGGTAGCCGTTGTCCTGCGCGACCGGATACTCGATGCCGAAACGCTTCACGGCCGATTGCAGGTTGTCGAGGATGCGTTCGTGGCCGTACTCGGGCGTGTGCACGCCGACGACCACCAGTCCCTGGTCCTTGTACCGCTGGTGCCACTGCTTCACATGAGGCATCACGTGGATGCAGTTGATGCAGTCGTAGGTCCAGAACTCGACCAGCACCACCTTGCCGCGCAGCTGCTGCATGGTCAGTGGATCGCTGTTGAGCCAATGGGAGATACCCGTGAACTCCGGCGCGCCGGTGGCGAGCTCCGGCGTTTCGCTCGACGGCTCGCGCGGATCTTCCTGTGCCCCGCTACTGCACGCGACGGCGAGCAGGCAGGCGGCGAGAACGCTGATGGTTTGCTTGATCATGATTCAAAGTCCGGTGGAGACCGCAGGCAGCCACTGCGTGGCCCATGCGGTGAATGCGATGTCGTAATGAAGAAGCTGGAGCACGGCGACCGCGATCGCGATTACTCCGAAGCCCTTGCGAAGCAGATCGGCGCGACGCGTCAACGAGGTCAACCGCGAGGAGACCCAGTTCCCGCCGTAGGCGATGGCGAGCATCGGCACGCCCGCGCCGATCGCGTAGAGCCCGAGCAACGCGGTGGATTTGCCCGGAGCCTGTGCACTCGCAGCGAGTGCAAGGACCGATGCGAGCACGGGCCCGGCACAGGGCGTCCACGCCACGCCGAGCGACGCGCCGATGAGCAACGGACCGGTTGGACCGACGCCTTGCAGCGCGCCAGGCGCGCCGTTCGAGAACGGCGCGAGCAGACCCTGCACGCGTGCCGTGAGCCAGTCGAATGGCCGGCTCCAGACGCAAACAATGCCGGCGAGCAGCAGGAGCAGGATCGCGCCCGTGCGGATCGCGTCCTGGGCCTGTCCGGACGATCCGGCCAGCGTGCCGAGCGCGATGCCGCCCGCCGCGAACGTCGCCGTGAATCCGATGACGATCAGCAACGGCTGGCTGCGCGATTGCCCGGCGGTCGTCGCGAGCACGATCGGGAGGATCGGCAGGATGCAGGGCGACAGCACGGTCGCAACGCCTGCAGCGGCTGCGAGTAGGTACTCGATCATCCTTCGCCCTCCGGTTCCGATACCACGACGTCCGCCCTTCGACGGATGCGATGCGGGCCGCGGAAGCGGCTCCGCTGATTGCGTTGCGCGATGGTCATGGCACGCTCCTGCCGTTGTCGCGACACCGGGTGGCATCGCTCGACGCCGGAACCGGTTGCGGCTTCGGCGTGCGCGCAGTTCACGCCCCGCGTGTATCCCATCTGTTTCGCGTATCGCCGGTTTCGTGTCGCGGATGTATCCGTCCGCGCGGCGGATACGTTTCGACACACACCACCGTTACGCCGGCCCGATGCGCGCCGCGTCAATCACCGCCTTCGCGAAGTCCTTCGGGGACTCCTGCGGCGGGTTGTGGCCTATGCCACCGGTGAACAGGCGATGCTCGTACGGTCCCGTGAAGCGTTTGGCGTAGCTTTCAGGCGCCGGATGCGGCGCGCCGTTGGCATCGCCCTCGATGGTGATCGTCGGTACGGAGATCGACGGCGCGGCCGCCAGCTGCCGCTCGATGTCGTCGTACCGCGCCTCGCCCTGCGCCAATGCGAGTCGCCAGCGGTAGTTGTGGATGACGATCGCGACGTGGTCGGGATTCTCCAGCGACGCCGCGGTGCGCTCGAAGGTCGAGTCGTCGAACGCCCACTGCGGCGAGGCGAGCTTCCAGATGAGGCGCGCGAAGTCCCGACGGTTCTGCTCGTAACCCACACGGCCGCGCTCCGTCGCGAAGTAGAACTGGTACCACCACTGCAGCTCCGCGGCGGGCGGTAACGGGGTTAATGCCGCCTGCTGGCTTCCGATCAGATATCCGCTGACGGAGACCAGCGCGCTCACGCGATCGGGCCACAGCGCCGCGACGATCGCCGCCGAGCGCGCGCCCCAGTCGAAACCGGCCAGAAGCGCCTTGCCGATATGCAATGCGTCCATCAGCTGGACGACGTCGTCGGCGAGCGCCGCCGGCTGTCCATTGCGCGTCGCATCGGCGGAGGTGAACCGCGTTTCTCCGTAACCGCGCAGATACGGAACGATCACGCGATGCCCCGCTGCCACCAGCAGCGGAACCACTTCTTCGTAGCTGTGGATGTCGTAAGGCCATCCATGCAGCAGCAGTACCGGCGGGCCGTCGGCCGGACCGCGGTCGATGTACGCCACGTCCAGAACGCCGGCACGCACGTGCTTGAGCGGGCCCAACAAATCGGAGGCCACGCTGGAGCTGCCGACTTTTGGCGACGCCGCCTGGGCACGTGCACGCGCGCTAGCGCTCGACACCATGACGAAGGGAGCGGTGATCGCGCCGAGGGCTGCAACGCCCACGATCAGGCGGCGGTCCTCATCGATGTTGTCGGCACTGCTGTTTCTGTAACTGTCCATGACGATCTCCGTGGCAGGTTCGAATGGCGACATGTGACGCACTGTGTCGCTGTCTAGAACATCGCGCTCAACTTCAGGCCCCAGACGAGCGCATCGTTGTTTTCGTCGCGCCCGCCTGGGTTGCGTACGTGCTGCACGCTCGGCATCAGCCAGAGCCCGCGCGCGATGGCGAACTGGTAGTTCACTTCCACAGGTGTTTCCTTGTGCGGCAGCGCGCCGTCTGTGCCGGTCGCGGTATTCGACAGCCGTTCCGACTCCCGCGCCTGCGCGCTCACGCGGTTCTGGCCGACAGCGAAGCCGAGGCGATCATGGGGTCGTCTGGCGAACGGCGCGTGCAGCCACAGACCAATCGACGCGACCTGATCCACGCGATCCACGTCGGGGTCGGACTTGGAGAGGTTGGCGAACATCGTCAGCGAGCGTCCGGTGCCGTTCGTCCATAGCGCCTGCTGCGCCATGGCGTACCAGCCGTCGGAACGTGTGCGCATCAGAGGATCGCCGCCCGTCACCGGCACCGGTTGCCGCTGTGTGTCGAGCAACAGGTCCGGCTGGTCCACGCTGTTGCGCCATGCGCCGACGCGATACGCGCCGTCCAGACGGCCCGCCAGCACCGGTAGCCAGCCCGCCTCGAGGTTGGCCAGCACGCCGTCGTTGTCGTCGTGCGGCGTACGTAGTCGCAGGCTCTGGTCGCCCTCGAGGTTGCGCGGATTGACATCGTTGGCGCCGACTTTCACATAGGTCCGCGCCGTCGGCCGGAAGGTTGCGTTGGCGAAGTACTGGCCGATCGGCCACGTGTACCAGCCGTTGCTGTGGTAGCCCGGCAACGCGCCGCAGAAGCTGATGTTGATGAACTCGCACGACAGCGGGAAGAAATCGACGTCGCTGCGGCCGAGCTTCAACACAAGGCGGTCGTCGAACAACGCCTGCTGCAGGTAGAACCGCGTCAGTCGCGTGTAGTGGCCGCGGCCGTAGATCTCATGCGTCTCCAGCAGCGTGCCAAGGCCGGCCCTGGCGTCCAGCTGCGGGCCGTTGCGGTTGGTGACCAGGACGTGGAAGGACGCGCCGCGCCATCCGAGCATGGTGTCCAGGTCCGCATCGAAGGCCAGCGCGAACTGGTCCGCACACGCGGTCGCGTCACGTTCGCCGCCCGACGTGTTGTGCAACCACTCGTTGATGTACGCCAGCGACATGTCGAGTCCTCGTTGCGAGAGCTGCGTCCGGGCGCCACCCCAGTCTCCGGTGATGCGATCGTCGAATCTGCCATCCGTGACGTTTTGCGCGGCGGCACTGTTCGTCCATGACAGCGCCGCTGCGAGCACCATCGGCAGGAGCGGTTTCGTCCGGGTGTCCATGTCCGCCCTGCCCGCCCGACTCAATCCGCGGTGCCGCCGAGCTTGCCCGTGTACTCGGGCAGGCGCTTCTCGACGTCCGGCTTCTGCTGCAGGCCCAGTTCCATCAACTGCTTCACGCGTTGCTGCGCAGCGGGCCGCTGCACCGAGTTGATGAAGCCGGCCCATTCGGCGCCGATCTGCTCGTTCGACGGCAGGCTGCTGTCGTCCACGATCCGCTTTATGTCCGCGATGGCCTGCTTGTCGAAGCGGGAGATGCGGCGCGCCATCGTCTCGACGAACGCATCGAGTTCGGCGTCGGGCAATGCGCGGTTGACGTAGCCATAACGCTCGGCGGTCGGGCCGTCGATGTCATTGCCGGTCAGCAGGACCTCGAGCGCACGTCCACGCCCCACCAGGCGTGGCAGCCGCGACATGGGGCCGCCGCCCGGCACCAGGCCGGCTGCGATCTCCCATTGCGACAGCACTGCCTTCTCGCGGCTGGCGAAGCGCATGTCGCTGGCCAGCGCGAGCTCGCTGCCGACGCCCGTCGCGCGGCCGCGGATGGAAGCGATCGACACCACCGGCGCCTTGCTGATACGCACCAGCATGTCGGGGAGGGGGGGCAGTCCGGTGGCGCCATCAGGCAAACCGGTGGTGTCGGTCAGGGGCGGCACGAAGTCGTAATGCGTGAGGAAGAAGTCGGGCACGTCGCTCTCGAACACCACCACGCGCACGCGCGGATCGGTTTCCAGTGCCGTGACGACCTCGTTCAACTGCGGCATCGTCTTCGGGCCGTAGATGTTGTAAGGCGGGTTGTGGAACGTGACGCGCCAGTACTCGGGCGTGACGCGCGTAAGACGGACCTGGTCCTCCGCGTCGGTGGCGGACTTCAGGGCGACGCTGGACCCGGACGCCTTCTGTGCCCGGGCGGGCGCGGCGAACACGAGGCTTCCGGCAAGGATCGCTGCGACGAGCGTGTGCAGTTTCATGTCATGGCTCCTGTTGGGACGGACCCGGCATCAGCGCAGCGGACGGAAGGTCGCCCGAAGCTCGTCCACGAAGTCGGCCGGCTGCTCCCACGCAGCGAAGTGGCCGCCCTTCGGGAGCCGGTTGTAGTGGATGAGCTTCGGATAGGCGCGCTCGGTCCAGCTCTTGGGTGCCTGGTACAGCTCGTCGGGGAAGGCGCTCACGCCCACCGGGATCGGCACGCCCTTCGGCGCGAAGAATGCGAGCTTGCTTTCCCAGTACAGCCGTGCGGACGACACCGCGGTATTGCTGAGCCAGTACAGCGTCACGTTGTCGAGCACGTCGTCGCGCGACAACCCTTCGGGCTGTCCATCGAACACGCGCGTGATGAGCGCCAGGCTGGTCGCGTCGTGGTCGAGCATCCACGCCGCCAGGCCGACCGGGGAGTCGGCGATGGCGTACAGGGTCTGCGGGCGCCCCGCCATTTCCTGCGCGTAGCCCAGGCCGTGGCGATAGAAGTAGTCGAGTTGCTCATACGCGCGCTTCTCGTCAGCGGACAATCCCGCCGGCGCCGGCTGGCGCGCCTGTAGCGCCGCCTCGATGTCCGCCGGCACGGTTGCAGGCATGTTCGTGTGGATGCCGATCAGTTCCGGCGCCTTCAGCAGAGCCATCTGTTCGGTGACGGCATTGCCCCAGTCACCGCCTTGCGCCACGAACCGGTTGTAGCCCAGGCGCTTCATCAGCACGACCCAGGCGCGGGCGATGCGGATCGGATCCCATCCGGTTTCAGTCGGCTTTCCAGAAAATCCGTAGCCGGGAAGCGAGGGAATCACTACGTCGAACGCATCACTCGCCTTGCCGCCATGCGCGGTCGGGTCGGTCAGCGGTCCGATGATCTTCATCTGCTCGGCGATCGAACCCGGCCAGCCGTGCGTGACGATCACCGGCAGCGCGCCCGCATGCTTGGAACGCACATGGATGAAGTGGATGTCGACGCCGTCGATGTTGGTGACGAACTGGGGCAGCGCCTGCAGCCTAGCTTCGAACGGACGCCAGTCGTACTCGCTGCCCCAGTACTCGGCGAGCTTGCGCAGGGTTGCCAGCTGCACACCCTGCGACTGGTCGCCGACGGTTTCCTTGTCCGGCCACTTCGTTGCCTTGACGCGCCGGCGAAGGTCGTCGAGCTGTTCCTGCGTCGCATGGAACTTGAACGGGCGGATCGACTGATCCTGGGCGGCGGCGCTCGTGGCGGCCGATGCGCTCGCGGTTGCTGCGGTCGTGGTGTTCATGGCGGACTCTTCGTAGGGAGAGGCGACTGCAACGCGGCAGGCGAGCAACGCCGCCATCGGAAGCGCGAGCAGGCAAAGGCGGGTCGACAAGGCCCGAACGGTGGTCGCGGAGCTCTGCATCCGCGGTGCGGACATCGCGCCGCGTCGCAACGCGTGCGTGGAGGGTCTGGCGATCATGGCGATTCCTCGGTGGGGAGAGGTGCGCCGGCCGGAGCCGGCGCCAAGGTCTTCCATGCACAATGCGCGTGGAAGATCACACCAAGGACGCAGCGCAAGGTCGATTACACGAAGGTGTCGTCCGATACCTTCGTATGCGATGCGCAAACGATCATTGCGACACGCGCGATCACACGCATCGCATGGTGCGCAACGATGGAGTGAACGCGAAGGATGCCGAAGTCGTCAGCCGACGTTCGAATCGCGGCGGATGCGCACAGGAACCGACTTGTACGACGGTGTGCCACTCGCCCGGTCGACATGGTCCAGCGGGACGAGGCAATTGCCTTCTGGGTAATAGGTGGCCACCGACCCGCGCGCAATCGGGTACGCCACCGCGATCACGTCACGCAGTACGCGCTCGCCTGCCCCGCCGAACGCCGTCTCCACGACGATGGCATCGCCATGCGCGATGCCACGCGATGCCATGTCGTCCTCGTTCATGAACACCACGTCGCGTCGCCCGAAGACGCCGCGATAACGGTCGTCGAAGCCGTAGATCGTGGTGTTGTACTGGTCGTGGCTGCGGACGGTCGTCAGCGTGAGCACGGAGGGATCGCCAGCGGCAGCGTCTTCCACCAGGCCATCGAAAACCAGGAACTCCGCGCGCCCGGAAGGCGTCTTCCAGACCCGCTCCGTCGGCGGCAACGGAAGCCTGAATCCGCCAGGCTCGCGGATCCGCGCGTTGTAGGCCTCGAAACTCGGGATCACCGCTTCGATTGCGTCGCGGATACGGTCGTAATCGGCCACCAGCTCGGTCCAGGACACCTTGCTCTCCGGCAGCGTCGCCGACGCGATGCCGGCCACAATTGCAGGCTCGGACTTCAGCAGGCCGGACGCAGGCGGCAGGCGGCCGCGCGAGGCGTGCACCATCGACATCGAATCCTCCACGGTGACGGCCTGCGGCCCGCTCGACTGCTCGTCCAGTTCCGTACGCCCCAGGCACGGCAGCAGGAACGCGTGGCGACCCACGAGCAGGTGCGTGCGATTGAGCTTCGTGGCGACATGAACGGCGAGCTCGAGGCGACGCATCGCCGGCAGGCAGACTTCGGGATCGGGCAATGCGACCGCGAGATTGCCGCCCATGCACACCAGCGCTTTCGATCGCCCGTCAACAATGGCTTTCATCGCCGCGACCGCATCATGTCCATGCGAGGCCGGCGGAACGAAACCGAATCGCTGCTCGATCCGCGCAAGCATCTGCGCGCCTGGCTTCTCCGTGATCCCGACAGTGCGATCGCCCTGCACGTTCGAATGACCCCGTAGCGGGCAGATCCCGGCGCCGGGCTTGCCGAAGTTCCCGCGCAGGAGCAGCAGGTTCGCGACCTGCTGGACGTTGTGCGTCCCGGTGCTGTGCTGGGTCAACCCCATGCCGTAGGTCACGATCGTCGCGCTGGATGCGGCGTACGCCCGCGCGACGTCGCGCAAGCGCGCCTGCGGGAGGCCCGATACGGCTTCGATATCGATCCAGCGCTTCGCGCGAAGATCCACCGCCAGCCCTTCGAAACCGTTGGTATGCGCAGCGATGAACGCATGGTCGAGTACGCCTGCCTGCGGGCCTGCCTCGTCGTCCATCTCGATCAACGCCTTCATGATCCCCTGAAGCGCGGCCGCGTCGCCACCAACCCTCGGCTGCAGGTAGTTCGACGCGATATCCGTCGCACCGAGCGTCGCCATTTCCAGTGGATCCTGTGGGTCGGCAAAGCGCTCCAGCGCCAGCTCCCGCAACGGGTTGATTGCGATGATCGGTGCGCCCCGGCGTGCCACTTCATGCAGTGTTCCCATCATGCGCGGATGGTTCGTGCCGGGGTTGTGGCCCATCGCGATGATCAGCTCGCAGTGGTCGAAATCTTCCAGCGACACGGTGCCCTTCCCTATGCCGATGGACGTCGGCAGGCCTACGCTGGTCGCTTCGTGACACATGTTCGAACAGTCGGGGAAATTGTTGGTCCCGAACTCGCGCGCGAATATCTGGTAGAGGAAGGCCGCTTCGTTCGAAGTGCGGCCGGAGGTGTAGAACTCGACCGCATCGGGATCGAACGTACGCAGCAATGCGCCTATGCGCGCGAAGGCCGCGTCCCAACCGATGGCTTCGTAGATGTCCTTGTCCGCGTTGTAGGCCATCGGCTCGGTAAGTCGGCCCAGATCCTCCAACGCGTGGTCGTTCCACTCCAGCAGCGACGCCACGGTATGCCCGGTGAAGAAGGAAGCCGGCACGCGCTTCTTCGTCGCCTCCCACGTGACCGCCTTCGCGCCGTTCTCGCAGAACTGGAAGCTCGAACCGTGTCGGCTGTCGGGCCAGGCGCAGCCGGGGCAATCGAAACCGTCAGGCTTGTTCGTGCGCAGCAACGTCGCAGCGGCGTCTGGCGCGTCCATCTGCTCGCGTATCGTCCGGGCCGTCGCGCGCAACGCGCCCCAGCCGCCGGCGGGATATGAATAGCGGCGAATGCCACGCGGTTCGCTCTCGGCCATGGCGCACCTCTTTAAGGAGGACGGCGTAGCCCGGCACATCTGCACGGGCACACGGCGAGCGTACGCCCGACGCAGCCGCCACGTCCCGACACCTTCGTATGATGGCCCGCGTTGACGCGCGCACGTAACGTGCGCACAGGTCATGTCGCCGGGCGTACCGGCACCCGCAGTCATCATGAGTCCCGACGTCCGTTTCCGCGTGTGGATGCTGGTCTCGCTGGTGCTCGCGTCGGCGATCTTCGCCTACTACGTCGCGGCCGACATCCACATGCCGGTGTCGCCGGACGCACGACTGACGTATCGCGTGACCCGCGTGGCGCCGGAAGTAAGCGGACGCGTGGTGGACGTGCGCGTGGCGAACAACCAGCGCGTCGAGCGCGGCCAGCTGCTGTTTCGCATCGACCCCGACCGTTACGTCGCGAACGTCGACGAAGCGCGGCTTGAGGTCGAGCAGGCCTCGCAGGACAACGCGCAACTGGACGCCGGCATCGTTGCGGCGCGCGCCGATGTGGCCCGCGCGCGCAGCGAGCTGGAAGACGCGGAACGCCAACTCCATCGGTTCCGCGATCTCGAGCGCGATCGTTACGTCTCGCGCGCGAGCGTAGATGCGGCCCTCGCGCGTCGGGACGTCGCTTCCGCGCAGGTTCGCGTCGCGCACGCCACGCTGAATGCCGCGCAGGTGCAGCGGGGTGACCAGGGCGATCGCAGCCTCCGCCTTCGTCGCGCGCGCAATACGTTGACGCGGGCGGAGCTGGACCTCGATCGGGCACAGGTGGTCGCGCACGAGCCCGGTATCGTCAGCAACATGCGGCTGGAAGCCGGCGCGTATGCCCAGGCCGGCGAGCCGAAACTCGCACTGGTGAGCACGGCACCGAACCTGTTCGCCGACTTCCGGGAGAAGTCGCTGTTGCGCGTGCGTCCCGGCACACCGGCCGAGGTCGCGTTCGATGCGCTGCCCGGTCGCCTGTTCCTGGCGGAAGTCACTTCGCTGGATGCGGGCGTCGCGCATGGGCAGATCGATCCGGACGGCGGCCTCGCGGCGCCGGAGGAAAACGACCGGTGGGTCCGCGACGCCGAGCGCGTCCGGGTGAACCTGCGCCTGATCGACGCACCGCCGGCAACGCTCATAACCGGCGCACGGGCCACCGTGCAGCTGCACCCACGCGATCACGGGCTGTCGCGCTGGCTGGGCCACGTGCAGATCCGCCTCATCAGCGCGCTCCACTATGTCTACTGATGCGGCCGCCGAAAGCACCCCGCGTCCAGGCCTTGCGGCATTGACCGAAGACGGTTGGCGGCATGCGCGCCGCATCGCACTCGCCAGCGTCGCAGGGCTGGCGACGGCGAAGCTCCTCGGCTGGCCATATGGTGCGTTCTTCGCGTTCTACCCCATCGTGCTGGTAGGGCTGGTACCGGCATTGAACGTGCGCGCGGTGCTGCAGTTCGTCGCCAGCAGCGCGGCGGGAATCGCGATCGCCAACGTGCTGGTCCTGCTGGCGCAGCTGTCGCCCGTGCTCGCAACCCTGCTGTTCTTCGCGGTGGCGGCCCGATGTTTCCGCATGATGGCGCTGGATCGCGGCTTCCTCTTCCATGCACTGACGATCCTGTCCACGTCACTGCTGGTGCATTTGGCGACGTACTCGCAGATCGTCCCGCGCGAGCTGTACACGGCGCACGTCCTTGCGACGCTGCTATCGGTCCTCTTCTCGACCATCGTGTACATCTGGCTGCCCGAACGACGCGTGCTGCCGGCGCGGATCGTCGACCAGACGCCGGCATTGATCCGCCACCGAATGCTGCTCGGCGCGATCTGCGCCACCGCGTCCTACGTTGCCTTCCAGGTGGTGGACCTGAGCGACTCATTGTCGGCCCAGGCGGCCTCCGTGCTGGTGCTGTTCCCGATGACGCTTGCCGGTGGACGCTGGGCCGCATGCACGCGCGTGGCTGGTACGTTGCTGGGTTCTGCGTACGTACTGGCGATGCAGCTGCTGCTCTACACGCATGTCACGCGCGTGTTGCTCCTGCTGCCGCTCTACGCCGCGGGCGTGACGCTGTTCGCGACCCTGCACGTGCGGGAGAACTCGGGATCGGCCGTCGGTCTCAGCGCCGCCACCGCCGTCGCGGTGCTGGTCGGTCAGCTCAGGCCGTCGGCGGATCTGTACGGAATCTCCCTCTACCGGTTCGTGTCGGTCTTAGTGGCCGTCTGCACGATGCTGCTGTGCATCTACCTCACGCACGCGGTGTTGAACCGCTTCGAGGCCACGCGCATCCCGACGACGTGATTCGACGATGCGGGCGCGACGAATCGACACCATCGTACGATTTCCACCGCGCAACTGCGGGCGTAGCGTGACCATACCGCCACTCCCCACAACGAGGTGACCCAGATGGACGAGCAAATCATCGTCGACTCGAGTTTCTCGGCGATCATCAACGCGCCGATCGATGCCATCGACATTCCCGCGTGGGCCTTCAGCCTGCCCGACAAGGAGTACCAGGGTTGCTCGCCGTGCCACTTCGCCGCGGGCGCGACCACGTCCGAGGACGGCCGCCGCATGTCGATCAACGTGGAAGTGATCGGTGGCGTGCCCATGGTGCAGCACTATGTCGAGCAGGTCGCCGAACCCCATCACCTCGTCCTCGACTCCGTGTCCGACCTGTTCACGACGTCGGGCCGCACGAGCATGAAGGTCATGTGGGAGCTGAAGGTGGAGCCGCTGGATGAGGGCCGCTGCACGTTCACCAACCACGTGCGTACCCGCCCCACCGAGGCGTTCACCGACTACCTCGCGCGGCAGGGCATTCCGTTCGAGCTGTTCCGCGAACAGCGCAAGCCAGTGAGCACGGCGCACAACAAGCAGGAAACCCCGTTCTTCGCCGCCAGCATCGAACGCTTCGCGTTGCGCAAGAAGAAGAACGGCTGAACCGCATGCCCATGCCCGGAGCAGGACCATGTCCCAGACCCGATACGAACATGCCACCACGGCGCTTCTGCTTGTGGATCCCTACAACGACTTCCTTTCCGACGGCGGCATTGCCTGGCCGCGATTGAAGGATGTCGCCGAGGAAGTGGGCTTGCTGGACAACCTGCGTGCGATCCACGCCGCCGCTCGCGCGGCGGGGATCCGCATCTTCATCGTGCCCCACCACCAATGGGAGCCGAGCGATTACGAGGGCTGGCGCCACATCAACCCGACGCAGCAGGCGATCATGAAGCGCCACAGCTTTGCCAAGGGAACATGGGGTGGAGAGTTCCATCCGGACTTCGTGCCGCGCGAGGGCGATGTCGTCGTCCAGCAGCACTGGGGACAGAGCGGCTTCGCGAACACCGACCTCGACATGCGCCTCAAGCAGCACGGAATCAGCCACGTGGTCATCATCGGCCTGCTGGCCAACTCTTGCATTGAATCCACAGGGCGCTTCGCGATGGAGCTGGGCTATCACGTGACGCTCGTGCGGGACGCGACTGCCGCGTACTCGCACGAGCTGATGCACGCGGCCCATGAGCTCAACGGGCCGACCTACGCGCATGCGATCCTCGATACGGCGGCGCTTCTGGACGCCCTGCCCCGCTGACGGTCAGGTCGCTTCCGGGATGTCGAGCGGGATCACGAAGGCGAACGTGGCGCCGCCGTCCTCGTTCGCAAGCGCACGAAGGTGGCCGTGGTGGCGTTCGATGATGGAGCGGCTGACGGACAACCCGACTCCCATCCCCTCGGCCTTCGTGGTGTAGAACGCCTCGAAGTAGCGCTCGAGCAGTTCCGGGTCCAGGCCGATGCCGGTGTCGCGCACGCTCAGGCACGCGTTGTCGCCTTCATGCCACGTGCGGATCAGAAGCTGCCTCGGCCGCCCGGGTTCGAGTCCGCCCATAGCGTCGGATGCATTGGTCAGCAGGTTGAGGATGACCTGCTGCAACTGCACGCGGTCACCCGTCACTTGCGGCAGGTCGGCCGCGAATTCGCACTTGAGCGTCACGCGGTTACGCACGAGCGCGTTGGTGGCCAGCGCCACGACCTCGCCCGCCGCTTCGTTCAGATCGACGCGTTCGTTGCTGGTCTCCTTGCGGCTGAACAGCGAACGCAGGCGTTTGATGACTTCCGAGGCGCGGTTGGCATCGCGTATGGTGCGGCGCGCCGTCTCGACGGCACCGTCCACCGCTGGAGGATCGACGGCCAGCATGCGCAGGCACGTCGAGGCGTTGGTCATGATCCCGGACAGTGGCTGGTTCAACTCGTGCGCGATCGACGCCGACAGCTGGCCGATACTCGCAACGCGGTTGGCATCGGCCAGGCGCAGCTGCGCGTCGTGGTAGCGACGCAGACTGTCCTTGGCGGCGGCTTCGGCAGCGACGCGGTCGGACAGGTCCAGCACGAAGGAAACGCCCTCCGTCGGCGCGCCTTCGAACAGCGCGGCGCCGATCAGCACCGGCACGCGATTGCCGTCCTTGCGCATGTATGCGCCTTCGAACGGCGGCGCGACGCCGGTGGCCAGCATGGCCTCCATGATGCTGTCGTCGTCAGGATCCCATTCCGGCGGAAGCAGCTGCTTCCAGCCCATGCGCCCCTCTGCCAAATCCGCCGCGTCGTAACCGACGATCCGCAGGAACGCTTCGTTGCCGTCCAGGATCCGGCCGTCGAGGTTCCAGATGAAGATGCCGATGATGTTCGAGTTGAACAGCCGCCGCACCCTCGCCTCGCGCTCCTGGAGCTCCTCATAGAGGCGCGCGTTCTCCAGTGAGATGGCGGCTTCCGACGCCAGCAGCTTCAGAACGGCCAGGCGCGATGGCGTGAAGACATCGGCGGCAAGGTGGTTCTCCAGGTACAGCACGCCGGTCATGCGCGCCTGCTTCAGCAGCGGAAGGCAAAGAATCGATCGGCTGGCGTTATCGGCGAAGTAAGGTTCGGCATCTGGCCCGCCCTGGTTGCCGGCATCGTTCAGCAGCAACGCTTCCTTCGTCCGCACGACGTACTGGAACACCGACATTGGAAGCCGCTGTGGCGACAGCTCGGCCCGCTGCAACGAAACATCGACCGCGTCGCTACGGGTGACCACTTCGGCCTCGATGCGAAAGCCCCCGCCTGCCGGGAGGATCAGCACGCCACGCTCAGCGCCCGCATGCTCGATTGCCACGCGCATGACCATGTCGATGAGTCGGTCGAGTGCGATCTCGGATGACACGGCCTGCGAGATGCGCATGACCGTTGCCAGATCCAGCTGGTCCACGGGAGCCAGCAGCGTGTTCGTCGCATCCGTACTGCTGCCGGCCGCCTCCAACCACGGGTGCAATCGCCCCAGCTGCCGCACCTTGCCGCCCGCGCCCCAGCGGCGGTAGCACTCCTGCGCATCGCGCAGCCAGCCGCGTGCGGCTCGCTCCTGCCCTCGTGCGAGGAACGCGTGGCCCGCGCATTCGCAGGCAACCGCTTCGTTGTGTACGTAGCCGTTCACGCTTGCCGAGCGGACGGCAAGTTCGTACAGCTCCTGTGCCAGCGGCCACCTCCCCTCGATCCGTGCGATTTCCGCGGCCACCAACGCAGCGCGGTTCTCGAAGTTCTCCACCGAACAGTCGTCGCGCCAGATCTCCAGTTGCCGGTGATAGGCGATGACGATGTCCAGATGGCCCTGCCGCTGTTCGACCGGAACGCGATGCCACTGCGCGGCGTGCGCGAGCGCGCCGTAGAAGAAGAAATCCGCGGTTTCCAGCTGCGAGGGCGATGTCCACAGCAGGCGGTCGGCGTTCTCGGCCGCCCGGACCGCTTCATCGATATCACCGCCGAACCAGCGGCCCTGCAGTTTCCGCGTCCAGTAGAAGAACGTCGCCAGGGCCAGCACGGGACTGCCAGTGAGGTGCGCTTCGGCCTGTGCCTCGTTGTAGTCCGCATCGTCGAAAGTGCCGAATGTCGGGGTGAGGCCGCGGAGCATGCGGATCAAACCCACCTGCGCCGCGCACAGGTCGACCACCATGCCGAAGCCGGCCTTGTGCGCGAAGGCCAGGCCGTTCTCGGCGTCGGTCTGGATGCCTGCGAGTTCATCACCTGCCGAGAGGCAGTTGGTGATCAGCGCATCCCAGCTGTAGGCGGCGAACGTCAGGTCGCCCATGTTGAATGCCGTGTCGAACGCGCGGCGGATGAGGTCGCGGCCGCTGGAGAACGGCTTGAACCACGGCACGACCATGTTGCCGAACACGATGTAGGTGCGCGCCTGGTAACGCTTCAGCCCGCGCTTCTCCACCAGGTCGTACCCGAGGCGGCCGAAACGGTAGCCGTCGCGGTAGTTGCCGAACCTCGGCCCGGCGAACGTGGCGAAGAACACGAATCCAAAGCAGGAGCCATCGCAGGGCCCGTGCTCCAGGCTGAGATTGACCATGCGGCACAGCACCAGCGACGACAGGTTCTCGTCGAAGAAGAAAGCTGGCGTCACGATCTCGGTGAACACGTCCAGCATGTCCAGCACGTCCTGGTCAGTCGCCAGTGGTGAATCCACGAGCTCTTCGATGGACCGGTCGCCGAGCAGCGTCCAGATGCGGTCGTACTCGCGCGTCACGTCTTCGTGCGAGGGTCGCGCGGGCCAATCCGTACCGTTGCGACGCAGGTAGTCGAGAAACACCTCCACGCACAGGTCGCCGCGCGAGCGCGTGGTGAACAGCGTCAGGCGCAGCCGGGTCACGACCGCGAAGTCGTGGCGCGTCCGTGCGTGGCCTGCAAGCATCTCCAGGCGGCCCTCTGCCGCAGCGAGCTCGGCCGTCATCAGCTCGCATTCGGCCATCAGCGATTCGAGCGAGAAGACCAGCGAGTACTCTTGCTGCCAGTCTTGTTCCTCAAGCAACGTGCGACCAGCGCGCAGATGGTTCAGCGCGGACACGTACGCGCTCGCGGCGCGCGCACGCTGCGCCGCGATGAGGTTAAAGCGGGCCAGCTGCACGCGTTCGTCGTGCGAGTCGAGCAGGTGCGTCGCGCGATTGAGCTGGTTCACGATCTCGAAGATCACTTCCTCCAGGCGCTCCGGTGGCGTGTGTGCCGCCAGCAGCCGCCCTATGCGCAGGTGCGCCGCTGCGCGCTCGCCCGTCGGCACCTGCGAGTACGCCGCTTCCTGTACCCGGTCATGGGCGAAGCGGTACGTCCCGTTGTGGCGGAAGACCAGCTCCTGTCGCAGCGCCTCCCAGAGGTCCGCTTCGACCTCCTGTGCGGAGGCCGCGTTGATCACGCAGAGCGTTTCGATGGTCGTGGCATTACCGAGGCAGGCGAAGGTCTGCAGCGCCTTCCTCGTTCGCGGCGGAAGCCGGGACAGCTTGCGCACCATCAGATCGACAATGTTGTCCGAAGAACCCTTGGCGAGTGTGAGTTCGCGGTTCCACGACCAGTGGCTCGTCGCATGATCGAACGCGAGCAGGTCTTCCTCCGCCAGCGCATGGAGGAACTGGATCGCGAAAAACGGGTTGCCCGCCGTCTTCGCATGAACCAGTGCGGCCAGCGGCCCCGCGTGAGCCGCATCTTCGTGCAGCGATTCTGCGACCAGTTGCTGCAGGTGGTGACGCGCCAGAGGCGGCAGCGTCACCGTGGTGACATTGGCGCCTACGTGCGCGAGCGCTTCCAGCTTGCGCGCCAATGGATGCAACGCGGTCACTTCATTGTCGCGATAGGCGCCGATCAGCAGCACATGGCGCAGGTCATCCGCGGTGAGCAGGTCGCCTAGCAGATCGAGCGTCGCCGAATCGAGCCACTGCAGGTCGTCGAGGAACAGCGCCAGCGGATGCTCGGGACGCGCGAATACCGAGATGAACCGTCGCACCATCGTCTGGAACCGCCTCTGTGCCTCCTGCGCCGGCAGTTCGGCAACGGGCGGCTGCTCCCCGATGATCGGCGCGAGCTCGGGCACCAGCTCGAGCACGAGCGCACCGTTGTCGCCCAGTGCCTTGGCGAATGCCTCGCGCCAGTGGCCCAGTTCCTCCTCAGGCTTGCCGAGCAGCGGCCTGACCAGTTGCTGGAATGCCTGTGCGAATGTCGCATACGGAATGTCCGCCTTGTACTGGTCGAACTTGCCCGAAGCGAACAGTCCGCGCGGCGGCACCAGCACCTTGTGCAATTCGTTGACGACCGACGACTTGCCGATGCCGGAGTAGCCCGCGACCAGCACCAGCGCCGGCGCCCCGCCGGTCACGACATCGTTGAATGCATGGATCAGCCGGTTGATCTCTATCTCGCGGCCGTAGAGCTTTTCCGGGATGAGCAGCCGGTCGGGATGATCGCGTTCGCCCAAGGAGAACGCGTCTGCCTCTTCGCCGCGTTCGAGCATGGCGAGGCAGTGGCGCAGATCGTGTGCGACGCCCTTCGCCGTGCGGTAGCGGCCTTCCGGTGTCTTGGCCAGCAATCGCATCACGATGTCGGAGATCGCCGTTGGCACGTCAGCCACGCGATCGCGCGGAGGAACGGGCGCGCGTGCGATGTGGCTGTGCACCCATTCCATCGGGTCCGACGCAGTGAATGGGAGCACGCCCGTCGCCATCCGGTAGAGGACAACCCCAAGCGAGTACAGGTCGCTGCGCGAGTCGACCGACCGGTTCATGCGGCCGGTCTGTTCGGGCGCCATGTAGGCCAGCGTTCCCGCGATCAGTTCCGGCGGATCCGGCGACTGGCGTTCGCGCGGTAGGCGCGAGGCGACGCCGAACCCGATCAGCCACACTCGCCCTTCCCGCTCGGATACCAGGACATTTGCAGGCTTGATGTCGCGATGGACCAGGCCGGTCGCGTGCAGGCGACCGATGGCGTCGGCCAGCCACACCGCGATCGCGAGCAAGCGCGGCGGCGGCATCGGTCGACCGTCCAGCAGCCGCTCCAGCGGAATGCCTTCCTGGTGCTCCAGCAGGAGCAGCATGCGCCCACCTTCCCGCACCAGGTCGAGCGGACGCAGCGCCCACTCGCCATCGAGCTGCGCCTTCAACGCATGTTCGTGGTTGAGCCGCGCGATGACCGAGGCAGAGGGCCGCTCATCGAGCGGAACCACCGCAATGCAATCCAGTACGCTGCCGTCCTCGGCCTCGTGACGGCGACGATGGAAGCCCCGCTCGCCGTCGTCCCACAGCAGGTCGCCATCGGCGCCCTCGCGGTCGGCGTCGAGCAGGGTCGTCTGGGTCATCAAGGACCTCCGGCCACCGGATCGCCGCCTCCACGGGAGTGGGCGACGTGCCACTGGACCTTACCCGTCGCGTCACGACGATGGCAATCCGTGCATCGCCCCGATCATTCGCGTGCTATGCGTTTGCGCCAGCACGCAATAGTCATGCCACCGCGGCGTGGCCGCGCGCAGTGGCGATCACACGACGTGAATGGTGACGTCGATGCTGTCCTTGAGTGCCTTGGAGTATGGGCACGTCTCGTGTCCCGCGTCGGCGAGCGCCTGCGCGACGTCGCGCTCCAGCCCGGGCAGCGTGATGTTGAGCCGCGCGGCCAGCGAATAGCCGTCGTCGCCCAGCCGGAGGTCCACTTCGGCATCGATCGCCGTGTCGGGGGGCAAGGTGACCCGCATCTTTCGAGCGGCGATGCCCATCGCTCCGATGAAGCATGCGGACCAGCCGGCCGCGAGCAGCTGCTCGGGGTTGGTGCCCGTGCCGTGGGTGCCCGGCGTTGAGAAGCCGACCTCCAGGACGCCATCGGAACTCTTCGCGTGTCCGCCGTCGCGGCCGCCTACCGTGTGGGTACGGCCGGTGTAGAGAAGCTTCCTCTCCTGATCGTTCACGTCGTTCACCTGGGTTCGTGGGGAGCTTCGATCTAACAGCAGAGGGGCGGCTCGGGCGATTACACCTAGGTATCGACCGCCGGTCGGGAGCCGCAATAGCCCGTCCCGCCACGGAAACCGACACCTAAGTACCATGTGAATCCGACTCCGGAGTGGTGCATCCTCGTCGCAGGAGCGCATTCCGGAGGATCCGGCATGAAGATCGGTCAGACCCGCGGGGGCCTTGTGCACGACGCGGATGGACTTTGATGACCGTTCGGCCACTTGTGTCGGTCGTGGACGATGACCAGTCCGTCCGCGAATCCCTCCCTGATCTGCTCCGAACCGGCGGGTACGACACCGACGTGTTCGAGAGCGCCGAGGCCTTCCTCGCGAGCGCCGCGTCCAGCCGCGTGGACTGCCTCGTGCTGGACGTCTACATGCCCGGCATGTCGGGACCGGCGCTGCAGGAAGAGCTGTCCCGCCGCCGCATCCGCATCCCCATCGTGTTCATGAGCGCGCAGATCGACGCCGACATCCGCCGTGAGCTCATCGCGCGCGGCGCCGTCGACTGCCTGTTCAAGCCATTCGGCGGCGAGGTTCTGCTGGAGGCGGTGGGAGTGGCGATTCAGGGGCGATGAACAGCAAAGCTGTTGCATCGGTTCGCAGGAAGGATTATTCAACCGGGTACGAGGCGCATGACTCTGACGAGGTGGCTTTCGTGAACGATGCTCCCCCCATCGTGTTCATCGTGGACGACGACATCTCGGTTCGGGAGGCGCTCGAATCGCTGGTGAGGTTCGCCGGCTGGGTACCCAGGACATTTGCCAGCGCAGGGGAATTCCTCGCGCACCCGAGGGAGCTTCTCCCGTCGTGCCTCGTGCTGGACGTGACCCTGCCCGACATTAACGGCCTCGACCTGCAGGCACTCATCGCCGCCGACCGTGCCGACATGCCGATCATCTTCATCTCCGGCTATGGCGACATCCCCATGACCGTGCGCGCCATGCGCGCCGGTGCCATCGAATTCCTGACCAAGCCCATCGACGACGACAAGCTTCTCGACTGCATCCGCGGAGCGCTCGAGCGAAGCGCTGCGTCACTGGACGATGTGAAACGGGTCCATTCGCTGCAGCAGGCCCATGCATCGCTTACGCGACGCGAGCGGGAGGTCATGGCGCTGGTGGTGACGGGCCTGCTCAACAAGCAGATCGGCGGACACCTGGGCATCAGTGAGATCACGGTGAAGGCACATCGCGGCCGGGTGATGCAGAAGATGCATGCGCGATCGGTGCCGGACCTGGTGAAGATGGCGGCCGTACTGGAACCAGGCGGCGAACCGCCCGGCCGTTGACCGCGACCGCGCCGTCTCGAGGAACGTCCGGCGTGGCGCACTGCCGGACTGCACGGGTCTGCCGGCAGCCTTCGCCACGCGCGGACGTATGAGGCCTCAATCGATGCGCAGCGCCTGCTCCATCGAGTAGCACTGGTCCCAGATATAGACGTCGTAACCGCCGAGGCGCGACTGCCATTTCGGCGTCAGCGTGTCGACACACTGCACGACGACGCGGTCGATGTAGTCGTCGAACACGGCCCAGGGGTTGTTCAGATCCTGCGGATTCACTCCCTCGCCCGGCTTCGTCGTGGACAGCGCCTTGCCGGCGGCCGCCTTCAGGTCCCGATAGAACTCGGCCTGCACGGCCACGTCTGCGTGCGTGCCCGTGCGCGTGACGTGCCCGCCTACGAACGTGTCCCATTCCATCGAGCCGATCTTGTCGACCTGCGCGATCGATCCGAACACGTCCTGCGCGACGGCGAACCTGCGCCACGGCATCCAGCCGGGAAACACGACGTCCACGACCATCAGCACTTTCTGCTTCGGCGCGCTGATGAAGATGTTGCCGGGCTCGTGTCCGTTGCCGTGATAGGACAGCTCCAGCTTCTTCCCACCCACGTTAAGTGTGTAGGCGTCCTTGAACGTCACCGTCGGCAACGGTCGATCCGGATCGTTGTCGCGCTTGAGCAGCCGCAGGGTTTCCTCCTGCGCAATGATGATCGGCTTGCCACCAAGGGTCGGCATTCCGCCGATGTGATCCTTGTGCGAATGGCTGTATACGACATGGGTAATCGGATTCTTCGTGACTTCCGCGATCGCCGCGGGCAGCTTCGCGGCGTAGGTCGGCGGTGCGTCGACGACGACCACGCCCTTGTCGTAGACCAGGAACATCGACTGGTAGGCGCCTTCAGTGACCATATAGAGGCCATCGCCTAGGTCCTGCAACCGATAACCCTTTGCCGGATCGATCGCTGGGCCGCGTGCGGATTCGGGCACGTCCAGATGCTTGTCGATGCGCACGCCGATGGGGGCGATCTTCGGCATGTTGGCGTAAGGAACGACGGCAGGCGTGCCGGGCTCGGACGCCTCCGTCGCCGGTGTCTGGGATGCAGAAACGGACTGGACGGCAGGCGGGACGGATTCCTGGCGCCCGCACGCGGCGAGCATCGAAACCAGCACAAGCGGCAACACGCGAACGGTGAACATGGCGATGCTCCTCAACGCTTCTGGTAGGGGTGGAAGATGTAGTCCTTCGTCTTCACCTTCACGTGACAGGCCTGGCCGCAATCGGCCGGGGCCGGATCGGCGACGAACGTGTCCGACGGCGCGTCGTAGTTGAACAGCGCGTATCCCCAGCCACCGGTCTTCGGGAAGCGCTTGCTGTCCTTCTCCATCACGAACGCCTGGGTGAAGACATCCGGCACGTCCACGACGAACGGAGCGTCGGTGCTCTTCTTCGGCTTCCACTGAAGCTTCACGATTCTCGAGCCTTCTGGAAAATGCTGACCGTTCTTCGGCACGCCGGCCTTGTAAGCCTTGATCATGGTCGGGTTGGCGACAATCACCTTCAGCACTTCGTCGGTACGGGCAGAAGAGACGACGGCCCAGTCCTCGTACCCCTTGAAATCGGCGAAGGCGATCCCGCCAGGCGACTTCAGCGTGTACTTGTCCTGTGCGGAGAAAGCCGCGCCGCCCACGATCGCGAGCACGGCCGTGGCCACTGCGATGGAAATCCTCGTCGTGCGTTTCATGGCTGATCCTCTAATGAGTTCGGCTACTTGCCGGGAGCGTCGAAGGTGATGCTTTGCGACGTGAGCAGTCCGCCTTCCGGGTCCACCGCTTCGATCAGGACCTTGTGCCGGCCTTTGGGTAGGTTGACCAGGATGATCGTGCTGCTGCCGCCGTAATCGGCCCATTGCCACGGGAGATCGTCGAGCGTGATGTGGAGATGCCCGACGCGCGGCGACAACCGGCGTGCGGGCTCGCCACCCACGGGGAGGATGCGAAGGTTCTCCACGCGATACGGAATGAACGCGACGCCCTTCGCAAGCGGGCCGGGAAGCGGCGGGTCGATGGTGAGCTTCGGCGGCGGTTCGTTCTCGTACGGCACGACCAGCGATCGCGCGGGCTGCGCGAGCGCGTCCATGGCGAACATCAACGCAACCACGGCGACCGCATGCGCTCTTGCACGATTCTTCATGACCCGGTTTCCCGTGTACGGTGTGTACGAGCCATCTCAACAGTGAGGCGCGCGATCGTCGATTGCACCAAGGTGTCGACCGATACCTTCGTGCAATGCGCCGCATTCATGCGTGCGAACCGATACCTTCGTGCTCTTCCGTCGAGCGCGCCTGGCTCCTTAACCTGCCTGCATCCGCCGCTCCACGTCGGCGAAGCGAGGCGTCCCATGCGCGAGCAGATTCGTGTCACGCAACCTGCACCGGGCTACTGGCGTGCGGAGTTCTCCAACCCGCCGATCAACCTGATCGACCTGGACACCATCACGCAGCTGTCCGACCTCATCTCGTCGCTGGAGCAGGATCCTTCGGTCAAGGTGGTCGTATTCGCGAGCGCGGATCCCGACTTCTTCATGGCCCACTACGACGTGCTCATCGACAAGGCGCGCACGGCCGCGATGCCGCTGGGCCCGACCGGCATGCACCCATGGCTCGACGTGCTGGTGCGTATCAGCCGCGTACCGGTCGTCACGATTGCTGCGATACGCGGCCGCGCCCGCGGCGCGGGAAGCGAGTTCGTGCTCGCTTGCGACATGCGGTTCGCTAGCGCGGAGAAGGCGTTCCTTGGCCAGTTCGAAGTAGGCGTCGGTGCGGTGCCTGGCGGCAATCCGATGGTCCGGCTCGCCGGTCTCGCCGGGCGCGGACGAGCGCTCGAGGTGATTCTTGGCGCGGACGATTTCCGCGGTGACCTCGCCGAGCGCTACGGCTATGTCAACCGGGCGCTGCCCGACGACGAGCTTGACGCGTTCGTCGACGCGTTCGCACGGCGCATCGCAGGATTCGAGAAGGAAGCGCTGGTTGCCGCGAAGCGACTCGTCGATGAAACCTCGCTTCCCGACGACGCATTGTTTCCCCCTGCCCTGGATGAGTTCTTCCGCTCCGTGGCCCGGCCGGAAACGAAGGCGCGAATGTCGAGGCTGTTGGCGGCCGGGCTCCAGACGCGGTCTGAGGTGGAACTCGATCTGGGCAGGCACGTTGCGCAGCCCACGGAAGCGCGTACGGATTGAGCTGCCCTGCACCTGCGTTCGTGTCCGTCCAGGGGGCCCCCCGTGACGAGGGTTGTACCCGCCGCCGCTCCGCCTGCATCCTTCTCTCGCGAACCGGCCAGGAAAAAAAGCCCCGGACACAAGATCCGGGGCTACGCGGGAAGCAAAGCGTGAGGGGGGTTACTTCGCTTCCGCAGCGCGCTCAATCTGGCGTGCAACGACGTCAGGGTGCGAGATCATGACGACGTGCGATGCGCCCGCGACCACTTCGGTCTTCCGCGACTTCGCACGCTCGGCCATGAACGCCAGGGCTTTCGGTGGGATGTTGAGGTCCTTGTCGCCATAGACGAACCACGAAGGAATGCCCGTCCACGTGGGCTCGCCCGACTTCTCGTTGAGCGCGGCTTCGGTGATGGGACGCTGCGTGGCGGCCATCAGCGCGGCGTCCGTCTTCGGCACATCCGCCGCGAACTGCTGGTGGAATTTGTCCTGCCGAATGTACAGGTCGTTGCCCCCCGTCGCCAACTTCACTGGCGGCGCGACGGCAGGACCAAGCGTGCTACCCGGAAACTTGCCCGACAGCCCAGCCGCGGTCTCACCTGCATCGGGCGCGAACGCAGCCACGTATACCAGCGCTTTCACGTTGGCCTTGCCGCGAGCGGCCTCGGTGATCACGCTTCCGCCATACGAGTGGCCGACCAGCACCACCGGCTTGCCGATGCTGGTCACGACATCTCCCACGTACGCGCCATCGCTCGCGACACCGCGCAGTGGATTGGCGACGGCGATGACCGGATAGCCGTCCTTCTGCAGGATGCGGATGACGCCGTCCCAGCTGGAGGCCTCGGCGAACGCACCGTGCACCAGTACGACCGTGGGCTTGGCGGTTTGTGCGGAAGCGGCCGACGCTGCCAGCGAGGCGGCGCCCAGGGCCAGTGCGGCAAGCAGGTATTTCATGTCGATCTCCTTTCGTGGGGTGGTGGTTCAGCGGGGGAAGTCGGTGGAAATGCTGAGTTCTCGCCATCGTGCAAGTTCGTCCAGGCGCGCATGCTCGACGCGTTCGATCGCGGTCACTGCATCGCTGCCTAGGGCAAGCCGCAACGGAGGTGATTCCATTGCGGCGACGGCGAGGATGGCCCGCGCGGCTCGTGCCGGATCGCCTGGCTGACGACCGTCGTACTCGCGCTGCATGCGCGCAGCATTGCCGACCACGGCGTCGTACTCCGGGCGACCTTCCGCGAGCGAGGTCGATGCGCCCGCGAAGTCGGTGCGGAACCCGCCCGGCTCCATGATCGTCACGCGGACGCCGACGAGGGCCATCTCCTGCGCGAGTACTTCAGAGAACCCTTCGACACCCCACTTCGCGGCAGAGTACGGTGCGCGCCCAGGTGCGCCGACGCGGCCGCCGACGGAGGAAAACTGGATGATGTGGCCACTGCGTTGTTGCCGCATCAGCGGGATCGCCGCCTTGGTCATGATGATGGTGCCAAACAGATTCGTTTCGATCTGACGGCGGAAATCCTCGAGTGAGCTGTCCTCGACGGAGTTGACGTTCCCGTAGCCGGCGTTGTTCACGAGTACGTCGAGACCACCGAACGCCTCGACGGCCGCCTGGATTGCCGCTTCGGCAGCAACCGGATCGGTGACATCCAGCGCCACCACGCGCACGGCGTCGCCATGGTCAACCAGATCGTGCAACTGGGACGGATCTCGCGCCGTGGCCACCAGGCGGTGCCCCTGCTGCAGCACGGCCTGCGCGAGGGCCCGCCCCATGCCACGGGAACTGCCGGTGATCAACCATCGTTGTGTCATGTCACTGCGCTCCATCAGTCGATGCGGGATTCATGGCGACCAACAGACTGCGGCGCCCGTGTATCGGTGATGTGTCCGGACACGCCAACTTTCGTATCCGAATGTTCGAACGGCAGGCCGCCGGGTCAATGGAGCGCGGTCATCGCCATGTAATCAGCCGAGGACGCGAAGCGCGATGGCACCTAGGTATGGATTCGTCCGCGCATGAGCCGGAGAAGCAAACCGCGTGTCCTGCGGAACCATACTGTGATATTTGTGCCGCGTCAGGCCGTCAGGATGCATCCTGACGGGCGCCAACGTCTCTGGCCGGATGGGCGATGGGAGTCACTGTATGAGTCAGTTGGATTCAATTCGGTACGACCGCCGGCCTCCCAAAACGGCACGGAATGTGCCTGCATTCCTTGATGCCCTGCTGGAGCAACTCGATCTCTACGCCGTACGGCAGCGCAGTACCGGCGGTGCGTTGTGAGCGATACCGTCAGGCGCGACAAGCGGGACCTGGAGATAGCAGGGCTACGCGGCTGCCTCGACGACCTGCTGGATCTGCTTGCACGCTCGGCTTCATGGCCTGAGCGCCAGGTACCGGAGATCGGCAGCTCAGTGGCCGAAGCGCTCCTCTCGTTGCTCCGTGTCGACTTCGTGCTGGTCATGCTCGACGACGAACTCCACGCGGCCGGCGCGCACGGGGCCGGCCTCTCCGACACGAAGGTGGTCAACGAGGAACTGCGGCGATCACTCGGCGCCGATCCGCATCAATGGCCCGCTACCGCGCTTGCCACCCTCTTCGGCCACCCGACGTCGATAGCCACCCTTTCCATCGACCCTCCTCACGGCTCTGGAATGCTCGTAGCGGCCGCCGCGCGCCGCGATTTTCCATCCGATTCCGAGCTGCTGGTTCTCTCCGTTGCCCGCGACCAGGCGCAGCGCGCCCTGCAAGAGACCAAACTGCGGAGCGAGGAGCGCCGTCAGCCGATGCAGCTCGGCGCGGCGTCGCTGATCGAAGGGCTACCCGGGCTCGTCGCGATCCTCGGTCCCGACGGCCGCGTCGAACAGGTCAACACGAAGATCAAGGAGTACTGCGGACAGACAATCGAGGAGCTGCGTGACTGGGGCACCAACGGCACGGTCCACCCCGAGGACATGCCTCATGTCGCCGAGGCATTCGGAGGCTCGATTGCGTCTGGCATGCCGTATGTGATCGAGCAACGGTTGCGGCGCTTCGACGGGGAGTACCGCTGGTTCGACAATCGCGGTCAACCGCTACGCGATGCGAGGGGCACGATCGTCGCCTGGTACGTACTGCTCTTTGATATCGACGATCGCAAGCGCGCTGAGCAGGCCATCCGCACGAACGAGAGGAATCTGCACCATCAGGCCGAAACGTTCCCGCAGATGCTGTGGAGCGCCACGGCCGAAGGCGACATCGACTATTGCAACGAACGCCTGCTGGCCTATAGCGGCCTCACCGCCGAGACGGTGATGAACGATAAGTGGGTGAACCTGCTCCATCCGGACGATCGCGCGCCCACTGCCGAAATCTGGCGCGGCTGCATCGCAACCGGCGCACCTTATTCCGTCGAAGTACGCCACTTCCATGTCGCCGACCAAACGTATCGTTGGATCCTGACGTTGGCACTCCCCCTGCGCGACGGCGAGGGGAGGATCGTCAAATGGTACGGCTCATGCGTCGACATCCACGATCGCAAGCTCGCCGAGGAAGCACTCCGGGCGAGCGAACGTCGCCTCGCCCAGACGATCGACACCATCCCCGCGAACGTGTTCTCGGCGGGCACGGACGGCTCTGTCAATTACCTCAACGCGCGCATGCGGGAGTGGTTCGGACGTGCCGACGAGAAGATCATGGCGTCGGAATGGGTGCACCTGACCCATCCCGAAGACCGTGACGGGACAGTCGAGGCGTGGCTGGGCGCGGTGGCCGCGGAAACGCCTTATCGTCGCAAGGTCCGCTTCCTGCACAACAGCGGCGAGTACCGCTGGTGCGACAACCAGGCCCACCCACTTCGCGACGCACAGGGAGCGATCATCGCCTGGCACGGCGTGGTCAACGACGTCCACGACCGCACTCTGGCTGAAGAAGCACTGCTGGAAAGCGAACGCAATCTGAGGTTGACCATCGACACGATCCCCACGCTGGCCTGGTCGGCGCGAGCGGACGGCGGTGCGGACTTCTTTAACAGGCATTACCTGGACTACGTCGGGCTTCCGGAGGAGGAGTTACGCGACTGGCAATGGACGCGCGTGATCCACCCCGACGATCTGGCTGCGATCATCGCGACCTGGCAGCAACTGGGCGCAAGCGGGACAGGGGGCGAGGCGCAGGCACGTGTGCGAAGACACGATGGTGCGTATCGCTGGTTCAGCTTCCGCGCCCATCCGTTGCGCAATGATAGGGGTGAGGTCGTTAAGTGGTACGGCGCGAACGTCGATATCGACGAACAGAAGCGCGCCACTCTGATGCTGGCGGGCGAAAGACAACTGCTTGAGCTGATCGCTTCGGGCAGATTCCTGCACGACATACTCGCAACGCTGTGCAGCGTGACCGAAAGCGTCCTACCCGGCTGTGTATGCGAGGCGCACCTGCTAGAAGGGACAGGCACGGTTTTCGAGTTCAGCGTATCTCCATCGCGCCCCTCCTCGCTTGAGGACCTGATTACCGGGCAGGCGGTCGAAGTCGGATTGGCACCCTGCGCATTGGCTGTGGCCGACAGCGTCCAGGTGATCGTAGACGACCTGGAAACCGACCCACGCTGGTTGGAGTCACCGCACCGCACGCAGCTGCTTGAACACGGCTTGCGAGCCGTGTGGAGCACGCCGATCCGTTCAAGGGCGGGCGGCATCCTGGGGACGCTGTGCATCTACCATCGCCGCTCTACTGCGATGCAAGCGCATGAGCAGGACATCATCCAACGCGCTGTCCACATCGCGAGCATCGCCATCGAACGATCTCGGGCCGAGGACGAACTCAGGCGACGCGAGTATCTCCTGCGCACCGCCGAACGAATCAGCGAAACGGGCTCCTTTTCGTGGGACCTTGTCAACAACAAGCTCGTCTGGTCCGAGCAGATGTTTCGGATCTGGGAAGTGGAACCCACTACGGATCTCGGCCCACCGGCGCTCCTGCCTATCGTCCACCCCGACGATCGCGCCATCGTCGAGGAAAAGATCGCACGCATCTTCAGGGGTGAGGAGAGCGTCGAGAACATCGAGCGGATCATCATGCCGGACGGCCGGATCAAGTATCTGAGCCAATCCACGGTGCTGTTCAACTACGACGACGGACGTCGGGAGTGCATTGGCGTTTCGCAAGACATCACGCGCCGCCGCCGAGCAGAGGACGCGGTCGAGAAACTACGTTCCGAGCTGACCCATGCGACTCGGGTAATGACCCTTGGCGAACTGACTGCCTCGATCGCGCACGAGGTCAACCAACCTCTCTCCGGGATCCTGGCCAACGCCAGCACATGCCTGCGCATGCTGGCGGCCGATGAACCGGACATCGAGGGTGCGACCCGAACGGCCCAGCGCAGTATCCGCGACGCGAACCGGGCTTCCGAGGTCATCAAGCGTCTTCGCGGGCTTTACCGGAAACAGGACTTCGCTTCCGAGCTGTTCAACTTCAACGAAGCCGCGCAGGAAGTCCTGTCAATCTGCGCCCACGACATGCAACGGCGCGGTATTGCGTTGAAGTCCAGCTTCGACGAGCGCGTGCCGCCGCTCATGGGCGACCGCATCCAGCTGCAGCAGGTCATCCTCAACCTCTTGCTGAACGCTGCGGACGCCCTTTCGAGCACCAGCAAGGGCTCACGCACGATCACCGTCGAATCGTCTGGAGCAGAGCCCGGCATCGTGCAATTCACAGTACGCGACACGGGTTCCGGCGTGGCAGCTGAAGACCTAGACAGGATCTTCGAAGCATTCTTCACGACCAAGCCGCACGGCATGGGCATGGGGCTGTCGGTAAGCAAGACGATCGTGGACCGCCACGGGGGCAAGCTCTGGGCGAGCGCCAACGACGGGCCGGGCGCAACCTTCGCCTTTTCGATTCCTACCACACCGATTCCCAATGCCGCAGACCTCGACGCAAGGGATCAGGCAGAGAAGTGAGGGCAATGGGTACCGCGAGTCGGCCGCCCTACCCCGATAACCTGGCCTTATCCCCACTCTGATCTTCCGCATCATCCCTGCTCATAGGCGTTGCACCACTCGCCGTCGGCAGCACGCCGGCGAACCGCCCACTAGTCCCGCGGCGCGGCTCGTCGATCGCGATACTGACGCCCTTCGCCTTGTTCGAAGAGCTAGCTCGAGTCGGCGGCGCGCCTGGGCAACGGACGCCGCGCGGAGTCGGTGCACTGCGCCGCCACCTGCGCCACCCGCGCGCGATCGGCGGCGCGCAAGCGTGGCCACCAGCGGCGCAGGAACCACTCCCAGGCGGCCGCAGGTAAACGCGGCAGCGGGGTGTCGGCCTCGATGCCACGCAGCGCCGCCCAGCAGCGGTGCATGACTAGCAGCGCTCCCACCCGCTCCGCCGCCGACAGGCTCCCTAGCCGGCCCGGTTCGCCAGGCCGGAACACCGGCGATCGCGTCTGATACTGCCAGCCCCACAGGTACAGCTCCCACGCCGCCAATACTGCTGGCGGGTGATCGTTGAAGGGGCTCCAGTTGCGCACCGCCAACCGCACGAGGTCGCGACACCACAGCGACTCCCGCTGCCAGTCGGGCACGCGGCCGTCCCAACGGCACCAACCGTGCAACCAGTTGGCCAGGCCCCTCAGCTCAGGTTGCGTCATGCAGCGGGTCCAGCCCGGCTCCTCGCCTAGCGCCGGGAGCGTCGGCGAGAGTGGCAGCGCATGCAAACGGCACGTCAGCCGGCGCGCATCCAGCCACTCGGTCCGGATCACCCAGCGCCGCTGCGGCCCGTCGTCGACGTAACAGCGTGCGCAGTACACCGAGCGCTGGCCGGGGTGCAGGCGCCAGGTCGGCGCGACCGCGCCGAGGTCGCCCAGCACACTCGGCAGGTGCTCCCAGCAAGTACCGGCCTGCGGGCGTTCAGGCTCGTCAGGTGACGCTCGTATCCAGCCTTCCCATTCGGAGAGGCCCATCGGCTGCAGGCGCCCAGTGGCCGCCAGCCATGACGCCCGCGATTCACCGGGCTCCGGCATTGCCCAGCGTGGAAGCGTGGCGAAATTCATCGTCTTTCTCCACGTGTCGCTGGCGGCAGCGGATCGGCCATGGCCTCCTGCAGCAGTTCCAACGTCAATGCCGTGTTGCCCTGCCCCGTCGCCCGCAGGCTTGCGTTGTAGATCAGTTTCTCGATGGCGCCTGTCGTGCAATAGCCATTGGCGAGAAACCAGCGCACAAAGCGCTGGCTGTCCAAGTGCGACGGTCCTAGCTGCTGCGCGTCAATGCCGGCCAGCAGCACACGGAACTCCTCCGACTCCTGAAAACGCGGCAAGAGCAGTGGGCGAAAGCGCGAATGCAGTTGCTCGTCCGCGGCGAGCACATTGCGCATATTCTCGGTAGTGGCAATGCACAACGTCAGGCCACAGTTGGTAAGCCGTTTGAGAACGGCCAGCGTTTGCTGTTGGCGAACACGTCCGGCATGCAGCAGGTTCCCGGCCTCGTCGATCAGAACCTGGCGCACACCGGAACGAATCAGCACCTCGACACACATCTCGACGTGGCGGAACCGTCGACCTGGTTCGAAGCTAGGCAGGCACTCGCGGATCAAGCCTTCGCACAAGCGCCGGCAGTCTCCGTCGTCAGGCGCTTCCACGAGAATCACATGGAGGGGATGAAAGCCGGACGGGTCGCGCAGCCGTCCCTGGTGCAAGGCGTGATAGTGCTTAAGGATGCGCGATTTCCCCATGCCGGCCTCGCCCATCAGGTGCAGACTAAGCGGACGCGTGCGCCCGTACTCGTGGCAGTACAGGTGTCGCAACCATTTGAGTGCGGCAAGGTGACTGCTGACCGGGATAAAGCGAAGCTCCTTGCTCTCGCCGGCGTCAGTTGGCGTCGAGGGCTGCGGACGATGGTTGTCATTCACAGCTCGTCCTCCCAATTGGTGTCGATCGGGGTGACGGGCCGGCTGAAGTCGACGGCTGTCTTCGCGGGAAGAGAAGCTTGCGGCCGTAGCGCTTGCTTGCGCCGCGCCTTCTTGCTGGTTGCCGCGGCGATGTCTTCGATCTGACGTTGCTTGTCCAGTGCCGAGAACAGCGCAGTCTCATCCTGGGCGCGGCGGCCCTCGGCACGCATCGCGCGGCGCGCTTCCTGTAACTCGTAGAAGGAAAAAGGCGGCTGTGTGCGATCCAGCAGTGGAATGTCCACATGATGGCCATCCACGTACAGGTACACCCTGGACAGGTCTCCTTGGTGGTAATGCACGCGGTACAGCTGCTGGCTGTTGATCAACGGCGCCAGCGCGGGATCCCAGTACCGCAGCCCGTGCAAAGCCAGCCCCTCGCGCGTGACCTTGCGCATTTTCGCCGGCAGGAAGCCCAGCATAAACTCGCGGGGGTCGGAGATTAGGGGCGGCAGCTGGCATTCGCCGCGTGGACCGGCCCACGCTTTGGTCCAGGCCTGCATCGGCGTCAGCCCGTTCAAACCACGATGCGGACTGTGGTGGTATTCGCCCGCAATTGCGTAGGCGACCCAACGCTCAAACTCCCGCAACGTCATCACGGCCCGGCGCTCGGATGGGTAATCACCGCGCTGCTTGCTGTTGGAGAACGTCGTGCCGGGCAACATATGCACCTTGCCCATGAGGGTACCGATGTAACGTTCGATGTAGGCGCCGAAATGCGGCTTGTACGGCGGCCGTGTGCGCCGGGCGATGCCGTAGCGTTCGCATTGCGCCTGTACGCCGAGCGCCTGGAACGTCTTGCCGTTGTCCCAGGCAACGCATTCCATGCGGCCGCACATCGGGTAGTCGACATCAACCTCGAGGCGCTTCAGCCAAGAACCCTTGGGCAAGCAGGCATGTTCCAAGCAAAGGCCTACCGCAGTTTGGTTTGGATATTCGAAGCCCAAGTAGTAGCCGAGGATGCAGCGGGTATGTACGTCGATTGCCAACGTGATCCATGGGCGACCTATCACCTGACGCCCCTCGCCGGGCGTGACCAGGATCAGATCAATCAGGGCATGGTCAATTTGCACCAGCTCTAACGCGCGGGAGGTCTCAACCCCGCGAATCGAAGGAGCCTGCTTTGCTTCCGCTTCGTGTGGTCCCAGACGGGCCTTCGCCACCTGCAGCGGCTCACGCGCGCGAATGCGGGCGCGCACCGCCCTCATTTCCGGCGGCTTAACCTTGGCTGCGCGGCATTCCTGCTCAATTCGTCGGACCACGGCCCTGATCGTGCGGCGCTCCGGACGCAAGTAGTCCTGATCGATCACGTGCGCGACGATCGCTTCCTGCGCCGGAGTCAGGCGCTTGGAACCGCGGGGCGGACCGGGCACCCCCTTCACCTGCGCGCCAGGCAACGGATTGTCGCGAAAGTTGGACAGGCGCCGCATGACGGTCTTGACCGACACGTGCATCTGTCGGGCGACGTCCTCCGCTGCGCACTGCTTAGCCTCCAGCTGCTTGAGCTGCGTGCACCACTCCACAGCCTTGGCATCGGCCTCAGGTTCCGTGGCGGCCCGGATGGGCCCGCGCGAGTTGAGCGGACGCGGTACGGACAAGTCCTGCAACGACACGCACGCGGTGTCACCAGTGCCGATACAGCGCACATAGATCTGCGAGGCACTGCTTAGCGCCTCTATGCGCACCAGACGCTTCTCCCACACGGCCTGAGCACCCACGTGCAAATTGAGCGGGGCGAGAGGGCGCGCTACTCGTTTGACCTGCTTCATCGGGCCTCCTGAAAATGCAGGCCGCACGGTGCCCTCCTCTTGACGACGAGGATTCAGGGGAGCAGGCTGGGGGCAATCGGAGCGAAACCGGTTACCAATGAAAGCCCGGGCGTGCCAGCGCCCGGGCTTTCGTCTTTTCCCAGTGTGGAGGGCAACGGCGGGCTAGCGGATAGGCGTCATCAAGGCTCTGCGAGAAAGTTAGAGCCTACTCATACGCCTTTTTTGGCCTTAGAGCTAGATATACAAAATAGCTAGCAAGTCCATGATTTTTATGCAGTTTGATATATTTATATCGGACTTGCGGTCGATCCGTTGTCACGCTTCTCCAAGCATCCTCGCAGCATGCAATCGCGCCAGTGCGATAACGCGTGCGCCTCCACACATATGGCTCCGCTAACGCCAGAAGTGCTCGCGACTATGCACCCGGCTTTTGCGAGTGCTGCCGGGCAGGTTCGCGAATGGGTTCTATCCCCCCGCCGTGATCCAAGCGATCACACTAAGGGCGTTGCGCGCCAAGCAGGCTTGTCGCCGTATCTATTAGCTCTGTCAGCCAGTTGCCTTGCGTCCACCTCTAACTGTGATCGCGAAGCCACTTGTCAGGCGGCATCTGCCCACGAAATATCGTGGTCTTCCGCAACTGCACGTCCAGCACTTCGACCTGCCACACGTGTTTGTTTGCCGCCAGGATCTCGCAAAGCCGATGTAGTTCGTCAGCGGAAAGGTCCGCGCCATTCAAGATCGTCGGACCACGCTCGCGAACAGGCGATAAGCCGTCGAGCAGGTGCAACGTGGCCGGATCGTATTCGGTTGGCGGTCTCTTACTGGTCATGCTGGCCTCCAAACGTGAGCTCGCACGCCTTCTGCTGATACGTTATCGAAGACGAGTGAGGGGCTCATGGCGCCGAACGAGTGGTGGCCCACATGATTCGGAGCATTGATGCCACATACCTACCTATTTTTGGACACCGAATGGGCGGACTGGGAGGGACGTGAGCTGGTAAGCCTCGCCTTGGTGAATAGCCGGACGGGCGCGTCCTTCTACGCTGAGCGCAATCCCCTGCCGGGCAACCCCACCGATTTTGTCCGCGAAGTCGTGTACCCGTTGCTCGACGGCGGTGAGGTCGCGCTCAACGACCTCCAGTTCACCCATGCGCTACGCACATTCCTGGCCGATGTAGCTGAGCCGGTGGTGCTCTACGACTATCCAACCGATGGCCAGCTGCTGCTGGCGGCCATATCGGGCTTCGATCTGCTTCCGTCCGAGCTCAGTGAGTGCACGGCGCCGCCAGCTAATCTGCGGTCCACCCTCCTGCAGGACGAACGCGTGTCGCAAGCCATCGAGGACTACTTCACGGAGCGAGCGTCGGAACGCGCTCGCCGGCACCATGCACTAGTCGATGCGCGCGCCCTCTACGCAGCGTGGCTAGTAGCCGGTCACTCCCCGGACACGCCGGATTAAGCGTTGGCGCCGCGCTCAATCTCCACAAGTTTGAGAAGCTTCTTGCGTTCTGACGGGTTCATTTCACTCCACAGAACCAGGAGCCTCGCCAGTTGGTCGTCCTCCGCGAACAGGAACGCCGTCGGAACACCGAGCACCTCGGCTAACCGCCGAGCGGTGGCATGGTGCGGGACGTGCTGTCCCTGTTCGTATTGGTTGATCCTGGGACTTGCCACTGAAGGATCCAGCCCAGCTCGGCGTCCGAGTTCTACTTGGGAGATGCCCAGCCGCTCGCGCGCCTCACGAAGGCGCAGCGCAAAAACCGAGCGTTCTTTGTCAGGCGCGACCACATCCACTACCCCAATGAGCATCGCCCATAGGGTGTGGAAGTTCGCCTCAGTCGGATACTAAGTTATTCTTAGATTCGACACAAGCGCGTAGCGAGCGCGCCTCGCCACCGGCTCCATGCCCATGCTTGACGATCTAAGCCCCCGGCAGTGCATCTACTTTGCTGCGCTCCTTGGTGCGCAGGAATGCCGCCTCGCCGTTACTCCGATGCGTCGGTTGACGGAGCAGTTGATCTCACAGCTCTCAGCTCAGGGCGTCATTGAGTCACCAGGTGCGGAAACGCCCTCGCATCCCTCTCAGGAGACCCCGCTTGAAGGTATTCGAGGGTCCTGCAACTGGCACGAGCCGCCGCACGTAACCCTCATGGTCGCGCTCGGCCATAGGCTTAGGCGCCTCCCATTCGATGATGGCGGCGCGCTTGTACGCTTGCAGGTATGGGACGAACTTGCTCTCGCCGAAGCAGAACATTTCCTAGAGCGACAACTGCTACGCCATCGGCTTGATCGAGCCTGGTGTAAGGACGTAGCTTTCGCACATCGTGACACTCACCCTGCGCTGTCGATCGCTCAATGGCGATACTGTTGCTGGGCCGCCGTTAGGCAAGGCGCCGCATTAGCTATGCGGCAGGCCGTTCGCGATGACGAACTGATTCGGGAGTCGATATATGCCGAGCTACGTCGAAGGGCGACCCAACTCTCTCAAGGGCAATGGAGTACGTGTGCGCTCCCGCCCTTCGACCTCACACCCCGGAGCGCCCTTGGGCAACTGACTGCCTTCTTGTTGCTTGGGTCAGCCGAGCTCTACTGGACGACGTCAGCGACAGCGGAGGTAATCGCCAAGCGATAGACGGCCTTGCAGCTCCGCCGGCTTGATTCCCGGGGCGGCGCTCAGCGCGCCCCGATGAGCGCGCGGGGCACTCTCCGTCGCCGTCCAACAGCTGGTAAGTTGGTAGACGCTAATTCGCGTCCTCCGCCCTATTCTTGACCTTAGATCGCGTCTCGGCGGCGCTGATTTGGACGCGACGCGCCCCATCAGCGTCGCAAGCGATTGATCCGCAAGGCAAACCAAGAAGACATTAACTACGGCACACCGACATTTCTGAGGCGTTGGCGCGGCTGTTCTGTGCAGAACTGTCCTGCTTCCGGTCGACATCACGCCCCCTCATTACCCCAGGAGCGCCCGCATGAACTTCGACTTCGAGAACGAATGGTACGGATGGCGGCTGCGAGGCCGCCATCTCGTTTCGGCTGACGGCCAGCGGATGACCATCGAGCGTCTACGCGGACTGATGTGGCGGGATCAGATGGAACTCCGGCTCGCAGGCCTGGCCGACTATCGGTACCGAGGAATCGCTGCGTCTTAACGGTGGTCCTTATGCGGCCGTGCAGGAAGCGTGCTGTGCCACTTGCCGACCTTGCAGCGTTCTTGGACGTGTCGTCGAAACGCCTCCGGCGCTATCAGTACGGGCAAGCGTCCCCGTCGCCAGTTGCAGCACCGACATGCTGCCGCAACGTTGTCCAAGCGCAGCGTTCCGCCCGCAGAGCGAGGCAGCAAGTGCTCGGCAGTACATTCAAACTGCCGCGCTTGCTTCCTGGATAGTCCGTGCACCCTGGCAAATGCAGCGCAATCACGGAGCCACATCGGCTGGTCACAGTAGTAGCAAAGACCATTCTGGGAATGGAAAGCAGCAGAACGCTGCTTGGCAGATCGATTCATCATCAGCTCCAAGTGATGAACCTCAAGCGCTTAAAAGCGGCTTGGGTTCGGGAGCCAGCGATGAGAATCGACTGGGCCGCGCCTCTATAGAGAACGGGCTTGCCTTACGGGCAACAACCCGATTGTGCACGCCAGAGATGACTCGTCAAGCGCGACCAACGGCCGGTCTTGCGTCCAAGTGCCGTTGCCATCGACGAGGCCGTGCGCCTCTCACCCGCTGTCCCAGTCGCTTCCGCGGATCGCCAAGAGCACAGGAGAATGGACATGACATACAGAGCGAAGTTGACGCTCATTGCTGCGGCCTTGGGTGTAGCAATCATCGGTTACTTTGGTAGCACCTGGATTTCACCCAGTGCGTCAGCCCAATCTGCGACGGCGCCCCCTGCCTGCACTTGTGCAAGAGGCAACACAAGCATCTCTCACCTGACGATCCTCGGCTGTCAGTGCGGCGCTGCGCAATGCGCTATCACCGTTACGGGCAACGGCCCCTCACCGAATGGATACGTTACAAACATGGCCTGCTGGAAGCCATAGTCTGTTGTCCAACTTTTCCGTTCCGAGGGTGATCTACAACCTGCGAGCTAATGCCATGCGCTATTCCGCGCGGGCAGGGCCAACTGGCGCAGGTACAAGCGCCAGTTTTGCCCACCTCACTTCCTCGATGCATTCACTAAAGGAAGGGGGCTCGCGCCTACACCCCCTCCCCTCGCTTCCTGCTCCATCAGCCGCAGCCGTTGCGTCGATTCGTCGAGGCGGTGACGGGCGCCACGCACTTCATCAAGGAAGGACCGCCGTCGATCAACAGAGCCCTTGAGCTCCCTCCCCGAATCAATCGCTTCGCGTGCCAATCCGCAAGCCGCGCGAGCGCACTACCCTTAAGTCGCCGGCCAGGCGGATCCCGAAGCGCTGGGCTACCCTGTCGTGCAGCCCCGCATTTCCAGGAGAGGCCGGATGTCCCGGTATTCCGCCTATATCGCGAGCATCGTTCTCACGGTGTTCTTCGCCGTCGTCGCCTTCATCGATCCGGACTGGTGGTGGGTCGCGGTGGTGTTCGGTGTGCTGGCGGTGCTGGGCACGTGGGACGTCCTGCAACGCAGGAGCACGCTGCGGCGCAATTACCCGATCCTGGCCTACTTCCGCTATGGGCTGGAGTCGATCGGGCCGGAGATGCGGCAGTACTTCATCGAGTCCGACACGGCCGAAGTTCCTTTCTCGCGACAGCAGCGCGCCCTGGTCTACCAGCGCTCGAAGTCGGTCAACGACACGCGTCCGTTCGGCACGCAGCAGGACGTGTACGGCCTGGATTACGAATGGATCAACCATTCGTTGGTGCCCGCCGAGATCGAGTCGCACGACTTCCGCCTCACCATCGGCAACCAGGCGCAGCAGCCCTACTCGGCCAGCGTGCTGAACATCTCGGCGATGAGTTTCGGTTCGCTCTCCGCTGCGGCGATCCACGCGCTCAATGAAGGTGCGAAACGGGGCAACTTCTACCACGACACCGGCGAAGGCTCGATCTCGCCCTACCATCGCGGACCGGGCGGCGATCTGGTGTGGGAGATCGGCTCGGGCTACTTCGGTTGCCGCGACGCGGAAGGCCGGTTCGATCCGTCGCGTTTCGCCGAAAACGCGTGCCTGCCACAAGTGCGAATGATCGAGATCAAGCTGTCGCAGGGCGCCAAGCCCGGGCACGGTGGCGTGCTGCCGGGTGCGAAGGTCACGGCGGAGATCGCCGCCACGCGCGGCGTTCCCGAGGGTGTGGACTGCGTGTCGCCGTCGCGACACACGGAGTTCTCAACGCCGATCGAACTGCTGGAGTTCGTCGAACGGTTGCGGTCCATGTCGGGCGGCAAGCCGGTGGGATTCAAGCTGGCGATCGGGCATCCGTGGGAATGGTTCGGCATCGCCAAGGCAATGCGCCACACCGGCCTGCTGCCGGACTTCATCGTCGTGGATGGCGCCGAAGGCGGTACCGGCGCGGCCCCGGCGGAATTCATGGACCACGTCGGCGTGCCGATGCACGAATCGCTGATGCTGGTACACAACACACTGGTCGGGCTGGACCTGCGCGGCAGCATCCGCATCGGTGCGGCCGGCAAGGTCGTCAGTGCGTTCGACATCGCACGCACGATGGCGATGGGCGCGGACTGGTGCAACGCCGCGCGCGGCTTCATGTTCGCGCTGGGATGCATCCAGTCGCAGAGCTGTCACACCGACCGATGCCCAACCGGCATCGCCACGCAGGATCCGACGCGCTGGCGTTCGCTCGACATTCCCGACAAGGCCACGCGCGTGTTCCAGTTCCACCAGAACACCCTGCGCGGCCTGCGCGACCTTCTGTGCGCGGCGGGTCTGGAGCATCCGGAGCAGATCGGGCCCGAACACGTGCTGCGCCGTGTGTCGCAGGTGGAAGTCCGTTCGCTCGGCGCGCTCTACCGTTTCCTGCAACCGGGCGAGCTGGTCACCGGAATTCCGGACCACGCGGTCTTCAAGAGCTTCTGGGATCGCTCGCGGATCGATTCATTTGCATTGAAGTGAACACTGGAGTCAGGTCGAATCCTTTATCGACGAGCGTAGACACCGGCAGTCCAGACTTCCAAACCGTGCCGGGGACCGAAGCCCACATGACACCGCCCTCCTCTCCCCTCCTGCGCCAACGCGGTACCGCGGACGGCAATCGTGTCGCGATGGTCGAGCTGTTCTTCGACCTGGTGTTCGTGTTCGCTGTCACCCAGCTCTCGCACACGCTCCTCGAACACCTGACCCTGCAGGGCGCACTGCGGACGCTGCTGCTGTTCCTGGCGGTGTGGTGGCTGTGGATCTTCACCTCGTGGGTGACCAACTGGCTGGACCCCGATCGCACGCCGGTGCGGGTGATGCTCTTTGCATTGATGCTCGGCGGCCTGTTGTTGTCTTCCTCGATTCCGCAGGCCTTCGAGGAACGTGGGCTGATGTTCGGCGCAGTGTTCGCCGCGATGCAGGTGGGCCGAACCGTCTTCTTCGCCGTGGCGATGCGGGGCCACCATCGCGTGCTGCACGAGAACTTCGTGCGCATCGCCCTGTGGCTGATGATCTCGGGTGCGTTCTGGGTGGCGGGTGGTCTGGCCGAAGAGACGACACGCGTGACCTTGTGGGTCGCGGCGGTCGCCATCGAGTACTTCGGGCCCGCGCTGTACTTCTACGTTCCCGGCATGGGGCGTTCGAGCACCGTCGACTGGGACGTCGACGGCCACCATCTGGCGGAGCGATGCGCACTGTTCGTCATCATCGCGCTGGGCGAGTCGATCCTGGTGACGGGCGCGACGTTCGCCGGTCAGATATGGACCACGCCGACCGTCGCCGCGTTCGTCGTGGCCTTCCTCGGCAGCGTCGCGATGTGGTGGATCTACTTCGACACCGGCGCCGAGCGGGCCAGCCATCGCATCGCGCACTCGAGCGATCCCGGACGCCAGGCGCGACTGGCCTACACCTACCTGCACTTGCTGATCATCGCAGGCGTCATCGTCTGCGCCGTGGCAGACGAGCTGGTGCTCGCGCATCCGGGTCATTTCGAGGGCGATGGGCGTGCCGCGATGGCGGCGATGATCGGCGGACCGATGCTCTATCTGCTCGGCGTCGCACTGTTCAAGTGGGTCTGCAACGAACGCCGCGGGCCGCCGCTGTCGCACTGCGCGGGCATCGTCCTGCTCGCTGCGCTGGCGCCGGCCGCGCTGGCGCACCTGCTGTCCCCGCTCGCGCTGGGGACGGCGACGACGCTGATCCTGGTGATCGTGGCCGCATGGGAGACCATCGCGCTGCGTCGCGCGTGACGGCCGACGCGCTACCTGGGTTTCGAGTACCACAGCGCGTTGACGATGATCCAGCGATCGCCGAACTTGCCCATGTGGAAGAAATCGACGAACCAGGGCGTTTCCGCGCGGACTGACGCGGTATTTCCGGCGACGTCGAGCACCCGGCACGAGCGGTCCCACTGCGCCTTCGGTGTCTTCAACGCGCCTTCCTTCGTCAGCTCGACCAGTTCCTCCTTGCTCATGCGGCGCAGGCCCAGGCGTTCGTCGGGGGTGTCGCCGAGCACGCGACGCTTGGCGAGGTCCGGATGCAGCGAGCGGGCGACACGCGCGGGGTCGCCCTCCAGTTGTCCGTCGACATAGTCGAAGCACGTCGCTTCGACCGCGGCGCGGGTGGCCGGGTCGATCGTGTCGGCAGGAACGGCGGCCGTTACCGATGCAGCGGCCAGCACGAGGCTCATCATGGACACGGTCTGCTCCTTGGAGGCGGGATGGGAAGCAGGCGGTCGATAGACCGCCCTGCTCCGCTCCAAGCATAGTGCCGTGGCGGGTTGCGATGGCTACCCCGCCCTCTCCGACGAGCGCTCAGCATCCGCAATCGCCCTCGGGCTTTCGTGGCTTCGACGGCTTCTTCGGATCGTGCGGCCCGTCGTCGTCGCGATCGCGGCACGGGTCGCACGGATCGTCCTTGAGGTCGATCTCGACGTTGACGCGCGTGACGCGCACCCGTTCGACCGACGGATCGTGCAGGCCGAGGCAATCGAGCAGTTTGCCCGCGGCGTCGCTGCAATCAGGCGGGCAATCGGGCTTGCCGTCCTTGCCCGGCCTGACCGGTACCGGCGGACGATCGGGCTGCTGCACGATCACGCCCGGCGTGCTGGTGTCGTCCGGATCCCAGCTCACGTCCACGCCGTAGCTGCCGTCGCCGCGATCCTTCACCGGGCCGATGACCTCCACGCCAGGGATCGGGTCGACGGTGAAGACGCCGCCTCGTCCCGGACCCAGTGGATTGCCGTAGCGATCGTGCGGAACCAGCACCAGCGTGCCGCGCCGTCCGCCGCCGACGTCGTGTACGTCGACCAGCGTGACCTGCGTGCGCGTCGGATCGATGCCCGGTTCGACATGCACCGACCAGTGCACTTCCCGCGTCGCTCGACAGTTCTCGCCGTAGGTCGCGACCGCACGGAATGTGTAAGTGCCTTCCGCGCGGGTGAAGTCATGCAACGGATGGTTGTAGATGCCGTCCGGCTCCATCGCGCCGTCCTCGTGCGCGCCATCATCGAACAGCGACAGCGTGGTTCGCGTCGTGCCGACCGGCAAGTTGCCGCCGTGACCACGCGCGACAGCCTGAAGCGTGGCGTGGAACGCATCGACCGCGTCGCCCGATGTCGTCGGTGCACGCAGGCCGGCGTCCATCGCCAGCCTTCCAAGCGCGACGGTCGGCGTTTCGGTGATCAGCTCCACGTCGGCATCGTGCGGCACCGTGCCATTGCCGTACTGCAGTGCCACGCGCGGATGCAGCACGTCGCCGGTGTAGACGTGGCGAGGCGCCCCCAGATAGGTGAGCTTCGGTCCACCGATCGCGGTGACGAGGTAGAAGTAGCGCACCTCGCTCGGGAACTGCGTCGTATCGGCGTGCGTGGCGACGCTCGCCTTGACGCTCTTCGTGGCCTTGGCGCTCTTCGCGGACTTGCGGACCTTGCGCAGGATGACCGGGATCTGCGGTTCGCGATCGACGATCAGTTTCCACTGGCCGTCGCGTTCGGTCGCATACGGAAGCGGGATCTTCCAGAACAGCCAGCTGCGGCCGGAGACGGTGCGCACGCGCCGGTCCGCTGCCACCAGCTTGCCGCTCGGCGTGTAGATCCGTGCGCGCAGACGTGTGTCGGGATCGTCCCAGCCAAGGATCACGGTGATGTGTTCCTCACCGCAGACGCGGAACAGATGGGTCGCCTCGGCCTGGTCCTTGCGCAGCACGAATTCCGGATCGGCCAGCGCACCGCTTTCGAAGATGTTGCCGAAACTCAGGCCGAAGAACTTGCGCAGCCCCAGGCCGTCGAGCGCACGCGTGAAATGCCCGCCGTGCTGATGCGCCACGCGCGTCAACAGCGGACCGTCGATGTCGGCATCCGAGCCGAAACCGATCACGTTGAGCTTGGTGGTGCCGAGGAACGATTCGACCTCCTCGATCATCGGCGCGGTGTTCTGCAGTCCGTCGGTGAGCAGCAACATGGCGCGGCCATTGCCCACACTCGCGCCGAAGCCGAGCTGCGCCATGCCCAGGCCCGCACCGATGCTCGTCGCTCCGCCCGCGCTGATCGCACCGATCTGTCCACTCGTGAACGGCGGCGGTCCGACCAGCAGCGGTTTTACCGTGGCCGCGGCGCCGGGCGGACGATCGAGGCCGGCGCCGGAACTGAAAGTCACCAGTCCGAGGCGATCGCCCACCCCTTCCCGCACGAGCTGGACGAACAGCGAGGATGCATCCTGCGCTTCCTCCAGCTTGCTGCGTCCGATCGGCGGCGCGGGCCCGGCCATGCTGCCGGAACGGTCGAACACGATCATCACGTCCAGCGGCGCCGGCGGTGGCGGCGGACTGGTCAGCGCCGACTTGATGCCGGCGAGCTGGGTGTAAGCAACCGTGCACGCGCTGCCGAGGGGCCCGACGCTGAGCGGTCCACGCACCAGTCGTCCGCTGCTGTCGAACAATGCCGAACCCGAACTGCCGCCGCAGTAATCGAAGCCGATGATGTTGGTACCGCCGCCGTGCACGCCCTCCTGGGTCTTCTTCACCGAACCGTTGGGATGGTGCATGGTGAACACGGTTTCGCCCGCCATCAGCGCCGCATCGCGCATTTCCAGCGGCGCCGGCAGTTCGCCTGGCGCGCCATCCAGTCGCACGACCACCCAGTCGTTGCTGGTGTTGGTGCCGCCGGTCGCGGACGTGCCCGATGCGACCTCCTCCACCACCTTGAAGAAACGCGGGTTGTGTCCTGCGGGACGACTACCATCGCATGCGGTCTCGTAGTCGAACGTCACCGACGCGCTGCGCACGTCGCGTCCCGATGGATCGGTGATGCAATGGCGCGCGGTGAGGAACAGGTCGCCCGCGATCAGCGTTCCGCTGCAACTGCTGACGTGGCCGCCGCCACCCGGCGTGAAATCGTGCCCTTCGACGATGATGCCCGTCGCCGCGCGCACGCGGTCGCGTACGGCGTCGGGAATGGTCGGCAACGAACAGCGTGCATTGCGCCATGTGAAGCCAGGATGGCATTCCAGACGGGTTTCGTAGATCGGCTCCTGGTACGGATTGGTGATCAGGAACGGATCTGGATTCGACCGGCTGCCGATCGATGTTCCCGGTGGATTGGCGGTCTGGGTCGGCTCGCCGCTGCCGAACTCCAGCAACCTCGCGCTGCCCGTACCGCCGACGATGCGCATCGTGATCGGACTGGTCGCGCCGCTGATCGGTCGCGACCAGAAGTCGCTGCCGGATGCGGCAGTGAACACATCCGTGTCGTAGCCGAGGTCCACTTCGAGCCGGGCGCCGCCATTGAGCACCACCGAATCGAAGTGCAGGAACACGAAGCGCGGACCGCCGAGCGGACCGGGGCCGGGATTGAGACTGAGCGGTGCGGCGTGTGTGAACGTGCGGCCGTCGGCGACGACGCGTCCTAGCGCGTGGGTCATGGCGATGTCTCCTCATGCGTCATGCGGGGGATCGCGATGCGCGGCGTCCGCACGCAGGCGAGCCGACGTGCGGCTGCGCGGGCACCAGTCAGAGGTATTCGATGGTTGGGCGTCTATTCGCCGTAGCTCGTCCGTGGCATGTGTCGCGCCGTCAAACGCGCGAGCGGTCTGTTCGAATCCATTGATAGCCACGTCACGTCGAACCGCTCGCGGCCAACGCAGCTCGGACGTCTAGGTGAACATCGGTCGCGCGATGGACGGGTTGCTCGCTCGTGAGACGCTTGTGCGCGGCTCGCGCCGCGGTGCGGTACCGCCAGGGCACACATCGCGGTGAATCGGGGTCACCAGGTTACCCCGGGTACCTGAGCACGCGCTGCGCGGACCATCATCGCGCGATGGATTCCGTGTCGCACTCATTCACTCGCGCAGGATCCGCAGCACTTCCGCGATGGCCTGCGCGTTCTCGTGGACTCGATGGCCAGACTCGACCACGAGCGACGACGCAGCGCCGGGAATCAGCGCGCTGTCGAGCGGCACGACGCCGTCCGTCCTTTCCCCATCGCCCGGCCGTACTCCGGCAATGGTGTGATAAGGGAATCCGGGCGACGGCAACAACGCTTCGGCCGCGCGGCGCACGGGCTGCTCCGAACGCAGGGTGGTGATGCTGTTGATCCAGCCTTCCTGGAACAGTTCGCGCACTTCCGGGCGGATGGCGGACGGGTTCGCGGTGGCGATGCGGCGCAGCGCATGCACCTCGGCCGCGCGACGACCGACGATATCGCCCGTGAGGCGCCCCAGCACCGTGCCGGCACTGGGACTTCCGCGATGTGGCGCGGCTAGGAATATCGCGCGCGCGACTCCCGGATAGGGATGGAAGCGGAAGATCCGCGTGACCATCGCAACGTCTTCCGCGCTGGCGTCGAGCGACTCGGGCGGTACCACGAAAGCCGCGTTCCACAACGCATCGCCACTCTGCGCGCACAGCAGCCGCGCGACCACACCGCCCATGCTGTGTCCGACCAGCACCGCGTTCGCGCGCGCCCTGCCCTCGCCGTGCGGATCGAGCGTGCGCCACGCCTCGTCGAGGTACTCCTGCACGCGCAACCGCGCCGCCAGCAACGGTGCATCCGTCTGGTAGACGATCTGCCAAATCTGGAACCGGGCACGAAGATCCTCCGCACCCCACACCGCATTGGACAGGTGCGACCAGATCAGTGGATTGCTGCCCAGGCCGTGGATCATCACCAGCGGGCGCTTGTTTGGATCGAAGTCCTCGAGCAGGTACGCGCCGGCGCGGCGCCCGATCTGCTTGCCGCCGATCAATCCCCACAGGCCCAAACGCTCGAACTTGGAGATATCCATCGCCCACGCGTACGCTGCGGACGTATCGCGGGCGAGTTCGACCCGACGTGAACCGACCATGACGCCGTCGATACCCTGCGGATCGGCCAATACGAGACGCGGTGGCGCATGCACTTGCTCGGGATCGGGCTCGATCCAGGCGGTGAGATTGCGGAACACACCCGAATGCGGCGTGAGCCGCTTCATCGGCTCCTCCTGCCAGCCCGAGGAAAGCGCCGCCAGCGGCACGCCGAAGCCACCACATCCGAAACGCTGGCCACCGAACGCGTCCATCGGCACGTCGCGTGCGCGTCGGATCCGAAACGGCGCGCGCAGGTGCGATGGAATGCCGCGGAACTCGACCTGAAGACGCACCTCCCCAACCTCGACCGGTCCCGGCGCCCAACCGTCCATGCGAGGAATCGCTCGTGAGAGCACTTCGTCGATCGCATGCGTCGCAATGGCCGTGGCCGCATCGGCCAGCGCGTCGTCGGCCGTGTCCATCGCGCGCCAGGCATCGATCGCACAGTTCAACCACGCCTTCGATGCACTTCCGTCGCCCTGCTCGGCTCGCAGGGCCCACGAGCGCGCGGATTCCAGGGATTCGGCGGCGGACATGGACGTCGGCGCGGACGCCGTGGTGAGATCGCCCGATGATCCGGTATTCGACGGTGATGAAGTCATGAAGTGTCGCGGATGGTTGCGTCGATGGGAGGGACGACTGGCGCGGCGCTACAGTTGCGACTCGATGGGCAGCCAGCCCGATGCGCGCGCGAGAACGCGACGCACGAAGCCAGCGTCCGGCTCGGAATCAAGGACGACCGGAGGAGATTGCGAACCGTCGATCCATCGCAAGGCACCGTCCTTCTCCATCTGCACGCGGTAGCTCAGCGCGGGTCCTGCAAGCCGCAAATACTCCTCGCGAAGGTGCCCTGCCATCACCGGATCGTCGAACAGAACGCCCATCTCGGTATTGAGGTTCTTCGAACGCGGATCGACGTTGAAGGAACCGACGAACCCGCGCGAGCGGTCCAGCACGAACGCCTTGGTGTGCAGCGCCGCGCGCGTTCCGACGAACGTCGTCGCGGCATGAACGTGCTCGTTCGTGCGCAGCTCGTACAACTCCACGCCTTGCCGCAGCAGGCGTTCCCGGTATCCCGCGTATCCGCTGTGCACGGCGTAGACGTCGTTTGCTGCAAGGGAGTTGGTGACGACGCCAACCTGGATACCGCGACCGGTCAGCGCCGCGAGCCTCGCCGTCCCGTCTTCGCCCGGCACGAAATAGGGCGAGATCACCAGCGCTTCGCGTTGTGTGGCGGAGATCATCGAGGTCAGCCGCGCGACCATCCATTGCGCGCGATCGTCGTCCGTCGATTTCACGGGCGGATCGGCGACGACTTCGATGCCCGCGCTCCAATGCGGATGCAGGGCGCTGCGGTAGTGCTCGCGAACCAGTTGCGACTCTTCCACGCGATCCAGGTATTGTCGGGCGCGCTCGCCGCGGGCATCGCGAACCACGGCCGCAAGAAGGTCGCGCAGCGCTTTCGGTTCCCGCGCCCCCAGCGTCGCCATCGGCACCGCGGCGGTGCTGTTCCAGTAGCGGTCGAAGATGGCACTCGCCTGCTCCACCGCCGGCCCGAGCAAGAGCAGGTCGAGGTCGCGGAAGTTCACTTCGGCGTCGGCGCTGAAATACTGCTCGCCGATGTTGCGTCCACCGATGACCGCGACCCGACCGTCGGCGATCCACGCCTTGTTGTGCATGCGATGATTCATGCTGACCATGCGCCGGGCCAGCTCGAACGCGCGCCCGATGTTCTCGCGATTGCGGAACGGGTTGTACAGGCGCAGTTCGATGTTCGGATGCGCGTCCAGCGCGAGCAGGTGTGGATCGAGGCCGCGGGCGTTCATGTCGTCGAGCAGGATCCGCACGCGCACGCCGCGCTCGGCGGCATCGTGGGCTTCGCTCGCCAACAGGCGACCGGTGAGGTCGTTGTGCCAGATGAAGTATTGGAGGTCGAGCGTGCGACCGGCCTTGCGCGCCGCGATCGCCCGCGCGGCGAACGCGTCCACGCCATCGACGAGGAAGATCACGCCGGTCCTGCCGGGATGGGCCGCGAGCAGCGGCGACAGCTCGCGATCGAGTTCCGTCTGCGCCGACTGCAACGGCAACGCATGGCTCGGCTCGCCCGTGGCCGGTGGCGCGAGACGGTTCGCGACCAGCACGCCGCCGACGAGCACCGCCAGGATTACCAGCGAGGCAATGGCGAACCAGCTCAACACGCGTCGCACCGTTCCATCCCTGTCCGGCCTCTCCTCGAGGCGATGCCCTCAAAGTAGGTCAGACGAACGCGCTGAATCCCGTGATGGCCCTGCCCACGATCAGCGCGTTCATCTCGCGGGTTCCTTCGTACGAGTAGAGCGCTTCGGCATCCGCGACGAAACGTCCCACCTGGTGGTCCAGCAGGATGCCGTTGCCACCGAGCAGTTCACGCGCCCAGCCCACCGTTTCGCGCATGCGCACCGTGCACACGCCCTTGGCGAGCGAGGCGTGCTCGTCGCGCATCAGGCCCTGGTCCTGCAACTGCGACAGGCGCAGGCACAGCGCCTGCGTGGACGTGATGTTGCACAGCATGCGGAACAGCAGGTCCTGCACCAGCTGGAAGCTGCCGATCGGCCTTCCGAACTGCACCCGGCGTTGTGCGTACCTGAGCGCGTGCTCGTACGCGCCGCGTGCACAACCGACGGATTCCCATGCGACGCCCGCGCGCGTCGTCGCCAGCACACGCGCCGTGTCCTTGAACGAGTTCGCGTTCTGCAGGCGATCGGACTCGCTGACGCGGCAGTTCTCGAGCGTGATCAGGCCGTTCTGCACGACCCGCAGCGCCATCTTGTGCAGGATCTTCTCGACGTGGAAGCCCGGAGTGGCGTTCTCGACGATGAACCCCTTGACCTGGCCGTCGTCGAGGTCGCGCGCCCAGATGATGGTGAGATCACCCCACGTGGCGTTGCCGATCCACTTCTTCTGGCCATTGAGGATCCAGCTGTCGCCATCGCGCTTGGCCGTGGTGGTGAGGCCTCCGGCGGTACCGGAGCCGACTTCCGGCTCGGTCAAGCCGAACGATCCGACCTTCTCCAGCCTCGCCATCTGAGGCAGCCACTTCTGCTTCTGCTCCTCGGATCCGCACAGGTAGATCGAGCCCATCGCCAGCCCGGTGTGCACGCCGAAGAAGGTGGAGATCGACGAATCCACCCGCGCCATTTCCATCATCACGAAGCCCAGGAGGGCCGAGCTGCACGGCGTGCAGCCGTATCCCTCGTAGGAAAGTCCGCTGATACCCAGCTGCTTGAACCCGGGCAGGATCTCGAACGGGAACTCGTCGCGCTCCCAGTAATCGGAAATGATCGGCTGGACGTCCTGCTCCATGAAGGCGCGGACCTTCAGGCGGATCTCGTTCTCCTCCTCGGACAGCGTTCTGGCGAAGAGGTAGAAGTCGCCGTCGACTTCCGGAAGCTGGGCGGGAACCTTGTGGGCGGGCGTGTCGGCTGGACTCATGACTGCATTCCTCTATCCGCCGACCGGGATCGGCTCGTGGGTGCCCGCAGCGGCCGCGTCAGCGGGCTCGCCGTCGTGGGAATGGCGGTCGGCATCCGGATTTCGACTGCGGACCGCATTGCATGACCCCGATGGTAGGAAGACGGGCTCGCGGCAAGAAGTCGTGCCCGGATCAACAACGTGTTTCCCATTGGGAACTGAATACGCTCTCTGCGCGGCTCCGGGCGGCCTTGTCGGCGCCGTACGGTGCGCGGCGGTCAACAATGCATGTCCTGCGCACCGTCTTCCGGCACGCGCCGGCGCCCCCAAAGATTGCGCATCCGCCGTTGGCGGCCTTTCCGACTGGAGACACGAATGAACGCTGGCGACCCGATTCCGGTCGACGTCCACCACCCGGTGCGCAACCTTTCTGATCGGGTGGCCTATGGCACCACGCGGGCCCTGCGCTTCTTCGCCGACACGCTGTTCGCCAAGCGCTACGGCAATCGCGCGATCGTGCTGGAGACGGTCGCGGCGGTGCCGGGCATGGTCGGCGGCGCGCTGCTGCATCTGCATTGCCTGCGCTGGATGCGCGACGACGAGGGCTGGATCCGCGCCTTGCTGGAGGAAGCCGACAACGAGCGCATGCACCTGATGACCTTCATGGAGATCGCGCGGCCGAGCTGGTTCGAACGCATGATGGTGCTGGTCGCGCAGGCGCTGTTCTTCACCTTCTTCCTGACGCTCTACCTGGCCTCGCGACGCACGGCGCACCGGCTGGTCGGCTACTTCGAGGAAGAGGCGGTGGTGAGCTACACACGCTATCTCGAGGAGATCGACGCCGGCCGCATCGACAACGTTCCGGCGCCGCCGATCGCGATCGGGTACTGGAAGCTCGCGGACGATGCACGCCTGCGCGATGTCGTCATCGCCGTGCGTGACGACGAAGCCGGCCATCGCGATGTGAACCACGCCATCGCCGGACAGCAGGCGTTCCCGTAAAGGCGGCACAACGCGATCGTGGCCTCCGCTTCGTCACGGGGGGCTCACCGCACTACGTTTGCCGTAGGATTCCCACGCGTGGCGAACGCGATGCGACGCGTCCTCCCACGCCAGCCCCGTGCAGCTCGCGTACTCGCTCCACAGCGCTTCGGCGCAGCCGGCGACCGACGCCCAGTCGTCGCCGCGCACGATGTCGCGGATGGATTCGCCCACCTCCCTGATCAGCAACTGCGCGGCCGTCGCGACGGGTGAATGGCCTCGGGACTTGCGGTCACCGGAACCGCCCCTGCGCGATTCCGCCACGCGCCAGGCACCGCGCAGGAAGATCGCGACGACGAACTCGACATGCTCGCGGACTTCCTTGTGGCTGGGCGACGGATGGTGGCCGAGCACGACCTCCAGTTGCAGGTTGCCGCGCAGCATCGCGAGGAACCGGCGCGCAGCCGCTTCGCAGTCGTCGAATCCGATCTCCCCTCGCCTCTTCGCGTCGATCAGCACCTTGCGAATCCGCCTGATTGCGCGCTCAGGCCCGGAGGTCCAGTAGGCGATCGCGGCATCGTGATATCGGCGCGACTCCGACACCGCTACCTTGTGCAGGTCGATGACCGGGGCCGACGTCATCGCCGTCACGATGGCGGTTCCCAGCTCGAACAGTGCGTCTTCGAGGCGTTCGTCGTGGCGCGAGGGAACGCACTTCAGCATCTTCGCCGACTGCCTGTCCGCTTCCGCCATGACGTGCAGGCGCAGGAAGCGCGTCAGGTCCACCGCTTCGACGTCCGTCTCGGCGCGCAGCTTCCGGTAGAGGCCGTTCGGCGTCCAGGTCCAGTACGAACGACCCAGCAGGAACGATACGAGCACGCTGCAGTTGGCCCAGCCGCGCATCTGCGAGCCGCGCCCCGGGATCGACTCGCGCACCTTGAGGATGTCGCCCATCGCCCCCCAGCGCAGGAAGCGGATGGCCTCGTCCAGCGTCAGCACGTTCACCATCATGCGCGTCCACCACGGCTCGACCAGCAGCCAGGTGCCGTCGCCGAGTGGCCGCAGCGCGAACACATGCTTGTGCCTGGCATGGGCGTAGCGGTGCCACCACTGTCGGCGCAATCCGGGCACGAAACAGATCAGCCACGCCGCAGCGTCGATCGTCACCGGAGACCCATTGGCATCGATCCCGATGACTGCGTCGTCGACTGCACGATCGACCACGGTCGCGGGCTCTGACCGGCGAACAAACATGCTGGCGAGCGACCTATGCATCGGCGTCCTCCGCGCCGATACCCGTGAGGAAGGTGTCGACAAGGTCGGCAATCTCGCGTTCCGTGGGAGTCGTGTCCGTGGCATCCGACACGCTTAGCGGATCCCAGCGCGTCCTCAACAGCGCGATGAAGCAGACCGCAAGACGCTGACTGTCGGCGTGCAGGCCTACGCCTGCAGTACGCGCCGAGTCGAAGAAGCGCGTCAACTCTTGCAGCATCCGCTGGGGACCGTTGCGATAGAGCTCGTTGCGGATACCCGAATCGCGTGCGCCCTCGTCCACCGCGATGCGGTAGAGGTTCCGCAGCCGCAGACCGACGTATTCACTCGTGGCGCGATGGGCGAACTCGATAAGCTGCCCTCTGAATGATTCCTCGCACGGCCATCCAAGCGGAGCCAGCATCCAGTCCGCGATCATGCCCACGACCGAACCCGCGAGCGCCTGCGTCGTCCCGAACTCGCGCACGACATCCGCAGGCGAGACCTCGCTGTTTGAGAGGATCGCGGCGATGTCCGCCGCGTCTTCGTAGGCATGAAGCGCCTGCGTCACCTGCGCCACGATGACGCTGCGTGCGCATGCGTCGGGCCCCGCGGCGATCCGGGTCTGTTCGAAGTCCATTGCTCTGTTCAGTCTCTGCCTGGAGGCCGGGATGGTAGGAGCCAGGCGCCCGCCGCTGTAGCCACGCGGTAGTAAGCGCAGTGTTGATCGCCAGGACCCGACGCCATGCGGACGACCCCGGGCGGCGACGCCCGGCGCGCGTGCATTGGTGCCGTCCGGGCAACATCGTGTCCACGCCGGATCGGCTTCCGGGCCGCGGCGGATCGGAATAGCGTCGAGACAGGGTTGAACGATCGGGATGCCGCCGGCATCCGAGGAGTGTTCGATGAGCACCGACGCCCGTTTCCGCGCCTGGATGTTCGGGTCGCTGGGCTTGATCGGCCTGTGCTTCGTGTATTACCTCGTCGCCGACATCCACATGCCGGTGTCGCCCGAAGCGCGATTGACCTACCACGTCACGCAGGTCGCCCCGGACGTGAGCGGTCGCGTCGTCGACGTCTTCGTGCGCAACAACCAGCAGGTCGAGAAGGGACAGCTGCTGTTCCGGATCGACCCGGACACGTATCAGACCGCCGTGCGCGATGCAGAGCTGCTGGTCGAACAGGCCATCCAGGACAACGCACAGCTCGACGCGTCCATCGCTGCGGCCACGGCCGAGGTCGCCCGCATGCGGGCGCAAGTGGCGGATGCCGAGCGCGAACTGCGCCGACTGCAGGGCCTGGTCGGCGAGAAGTACGTGTCGCGTTCGGCGCTCGATCAGGCGCAGGCGCGCCATGACGTCGCGCAGGCGGCCCTGCAATCCGCGCGGGCCGCGCTCAACGCGGTACGTGTGCAGCGCGGCAGCGACGGGGACAGCAGCCTGCGGCTTCGTCGCGCGCGCAATACACTCGCCAACGCACAGCTCAACCTGCACCGTTCCGACGTGGTTGCGGCGGCCCCTGGCATCGTCAGCAACATGCGCCTGGTGGTGGGCGCCTACGCGCAGGCCGGAGCGCCGAAGCTGGCGCTGATCAGCACCGCGCCGAACCTTCAGGCGGATTTCCGCGAGAAGGCCTTGCTCCACGTGGTGCGCGGCACGCGCGCGCAGGTGGCCTTCGACGCCCTGCCCGGCCGCCTGTTCGAAGCAGAAGTGACGTCGCTCGACGCAGGCGTGGTGCATGGACAGATCGATCCGGATGGCCGCTTGGCCGCGCCGGACCAGAACGATCGGTGGGTTCGCGACGCGGAGCGCGTCCGCGTGAACCTGCATCTGCTCGACCCGCCACCGCGTCCACTGATGACGGGTGCGCGCGCCACGGTGCAGCTGCATCCGCAGGCCCAGGGCTTCCGGCGTTGGCTGGGCAACGTGCAGATCCGCCTGATCACGCTGCTCCACTATGTCTACTGACGCACCATCGCGCTCCGCCGCACAGGGCACCTTCAGCGAGGACGCGTGGCGACAGGCGTGCCGGATCGCACTCGGCACCACGGTCGCACTCGCCGTCGTCAAACTGATGGATTGGCCGTTCGGCGCGTTCTTCGCACTGTTACCTGTGTTGCTGCTTGGACTGGTACCCATCTACAACCTGCGGATCGCGGCTCAGTTCATTGCCAGCAGCGTGGTCAGCATCGCCGCCGCCAACGTGCTGGCGATACTGGGCAACGTCTCTCCCGTGCTCGCGATCGCAGCCTACTTCACGTTCTCGCTGTTCTGCTTCCGACTGATGGCCAACGGGCCGTGGTTCCTGTTCGGCGCGTTGACGATGGTGGCGTCGTCGGTACTCGTGCATCTGGCGAGCTATCCGCAGGTGCCCAAAGGCGACCTGTTCACGTCCCAGTTCGTCGCGACCCTGCTGGCTGCGTTCCTCGCCGGCGTCGTGCATGCGTTGATTCCCGAACGCCGGGCGATACGTCCGCCCACGGTGGTCAAGCCCATGACGCTCGTCCGTCATCAGATGCTTCTCGGTGCGGCATGCGCGACCGTGTCCTTCGCGGCATTCCAGTTCCTCGACCTGAGCGATTCGCCATCCGCGCAGGCCGCGACCGTGCTGGTGCTGTTCCCGATGACCCTGTCCGGCGGAAAGCAGGCGGCATGGACGCGCGTCTCGGGAACACTGCTCGGAACGGTCTACGCGCTCGTCCTGCAACTGGTGCTGTTCGCGCACGTGTCGCAGGGAGGATTCCTGGTCGCGCTCTACGGTGTCGGCGCACTGCTATTCGCGACCATGCACGTGCGCGAGAACGCCGGGCCGGCCGTCGGGCTGAGCGCTGCGACCGCGATCGCTGTGCTGATCGGGCAACTGGCTCCGGCCGCGGACTTGTATCGCGCGTCGCTCTATCGCTTCACCTCGGTCGCGATCGCGATCTTCGCGATGCTGCTGTGCATGTTCGCCGTGGAGGCGATCCTCAACCGGTTCGAGGCCACACGCATCACGCCGGCCGTGCCGGGCCCGGCTCCCGGCAGCGAGCGGTCCGCGTCCACGCCTTGACGAGTAAGGTACTAATTAGTACCCTAATGGCTCCTGGGCCAATCATGTTCCGCGTGTCAGGCAGCTCGTGCGAACGGGCACGCATCGCGGATCGCAGTGACGCCCTGCCCCCTCGTTCGTTACCGGGATCGCCACGGTCCTTCGTCGGGCCATGCCGAATCGCCACGCTGCACGTTCGCCCATCAGGCCAGACACGCTGGCCGCCTCCTTCGCCACCAGTTATGCCGGGGTCCTGGCATTCGTCTCGGTGGTCAATGCGGGCAGCTTCGCCCGCGCCGCCGATCGCCTGGGCATTGGCCGCTCCGCGGTCAGCCGCAGTGTGCAGAAGCTGGAGGGCCAGCTCGGCACCCGGCTCCTGCAGCGCAATACGCGCAACATCACGCTCACCAGCGAAGGCGAGATGTTCTACGACGCATGCCTTCCGGGTGTCGACGGCATCACGCGGGCGATGGACGAAGTTCGCGACCTGCGCGACGGTCCGCCGCAGGGACACTTGAGGATCAGCGCGGGCCAGGGTTTCGGAAGGCAGGTTGTCGCGCCGCTGCTGCTGGAGTTCCAGGCGCGGTTCCCGGGAATCTCGCTTGAACTGCTGCTCGACGAGGCACCCACCGATCTCGCTGCGAACCGCATCGACATCGCGTTCCGAGAAGGCCCACTCGAAGACAGCGACGTCATCGCAAGGCGCCTGGCGAACCTGCGGACACAGGTTTTCGCGTCGCCCGACTATGCACGACGCCACGGCTTGCCGACGTCGGTGGATCACCTGGCCGGGCATTCCTGCATCAACCTGCGATTGCCATCGGGGCGACTGCAGCCGTGGCGCTTCAGGGTCGACGGACGCGCGCGCAGCTTCACACCGATGCCGCGCCTCGTATTCAACGACGCCAGCCTGGTGCTGCAATCCGTGCTCGCCGGACAGGGCCTGGCGCAACTTGTGGCCTGCGAGGCAGACGATGAGCTGCGCGCCGGCCGTCTCGTCGCGTGCCTGTCCGACGCAGCGGCCGAGGACTCCAGCCATTACCTGTGCTACCTCGGACGCAAGCATCAGCCCAAGCGCGTACGCGCGTTCGTGGACTTCGTGATCGAGCGCGTCCGCGTCGTTGCTTGATCGCCTAATGCGACAGCGCTCGCGCATTCCGCCGCGCGAGGAACAGCTTCGTCCCGACCAGTAGCGGAATCGCGACGAGGAAGAACATCGAGATGGAGAGGAAGATCTCATCGAAGGCGCGCGCCCCCGACTGCTGCTGGAGCATTCGTGCCATCAGCGCGGCACTGGCCGTCGCCGCATCGCTCGTGGCGTAGCCGTTGTCGACCAGCAGGTTCGATAGACCCGTCTGCGCCGCATCCACTTCGGCGTTTCCGGCTTGCAGATACGGAGCGAGCACAGTGGCGTGCGCAGGCAGCCGCCATTCGAGCAGGGTCGACACGAACGCCATCCCCGCCAAACCACCCGCCTGCCGCCCAACGTTGAACAGCGCGACGCCTTCCGCCATGAGTCCGCGCGCGAGCCCGCCCAGCGTCATCATCGTCAAGGACACGAACAGCAGGCCCATCCCGAAGCCGCGAAGCCACGTGGCCAGCGTCATCTGCGGTGCGCCGGTCTGCGCGCTGGACAGCGAGAGCAGCCACATGCCAGCCATGAACAGCGCGATGCCGACGGGGATCGGCGCCGCAACCGGAACCCGCCTGGATTGCAGGGCGATGCCCGCCAAAACCAGCCCCGCAGCGGCGGCGAATGCACTCGACAGGGCCAGTTCACCGATGTGCTCCGGCGCCAATGCCAGCACCACGTTGCCGAAGAGCGGAATCGCCGCGCCGCTTCCGAACAGGGCGAAGCCGGCGAAGAAGCTCGCGCACAGGCCGAAGAGGAAATCTGGGCTTACGCTGGCGTCACGCAGGAAGGCGCGTTTGGCCGCTCCACGGCTCCAGGCGAACAGCGCGGCGATGAGCGCGATGACCGATGCGACCACCACCATGCGGATGTGCCCGTCATCGAACCAGTCGAAGCGCGCGCCCTGTTGCAACGCGTAGACGCAGCCGACGACTGCGGGAATCAGCAGCAACAATCCCGCGCTGCTGGGCGCCAGCACTCGGGTGCCCGGCGGATCCACGGGCCGCACGAAGTGGAACGTGAGGCAGGCAGCGCCGGCCAGTGCCGACGAGACGACGAAGAGCGTCCGCCAGTCGAACGCATCCGTTGCCCAGCCATGCAATGCAGGACCGACCATCACCGGAACCACGACGATCGCGAGCGCGAGCATGCTTTGCAGCAAAGGCTGCCGTCCGGCTGGATAGGCACGGAACACGAGCGTCTGCCCTGCCACCAGCACCAGCGCACCGCACGCACCTTGCGCGATGCGGACCGCGATCGCCGTCCCCAGGTCGGGCGCGAGTGCCAGCGCACCGGTGAACAGCGCGAGCAGGATGCCGCCGCGCAGCGTGATCTTCGCCGCACCATGCCGGTCCACGAGCCACGACATCGACAGGAAGGCGACGAGCTTCGCAGCCACGTACGCGATGTTCAGCCACGCGGCTTCGTCGGGCGTCGCGGCATATCCGCCCATCACCTGCCCGCGGTTGACCGAGAGCAACGTGCCGTTGACGCCATCCACCGCCATCAGCACGACGATGCAGAGCAGGCACGACGTCGCGCGCAGGATCTTGGCCATGTCGGCCGGAATTACCGCTGCGTGACCGCGCGTTCGGCGGCGTGTGCGCCGCGGCCGACACGGATGTCCACCTCCGCCGACAGGCCGGCATAGAGCCTGCCGGAAAGCGCGTGCTCGGGATCCAGCACGATCTTCACCGGCACGCGCTGGACGATCCTGGTGAAGTTGCCCGTTGCGTTGTCGGGCGGCAGCAGCGCGAACTGCGCGCCGCTTCCGGGCGCGATGCTCTCCACCCGGCCGCTCAGCTCGACATCCGGGTACATGTCCAGCTTGATGTTGGCTCGGTCGCCGACCTTCACGTCGGTCAGCTGCGTTTCCTTGTAGTTCGCCACCACCCACACGCCCTGCAGCGGAACCAGCGACATCGCCGGCGTTCCGGGCGCGACGTAGCGTCCCAGCCGCACCTGGCGATTCGCGACGACGCCATCGACTGGCGCACGCACCACGGTGTGCTTGAGCGAAATGGCGGCGAGCCTGCGTGCGGCCTGCGCCTGCTGCAGCACCGCCTCGGCTTCGCGCTGCTGGGCGCGCAGCACCTCGAGCTTCTCCGCTTCAGCCTTCCTGCGCGCGCGCGCCGAGTCGGTCGCCGCGAGCGCGCGACGATGCGTCGCGTCGGCCGCTTCGTGCATCTGCCGGCTGACCGCGCTCTGCTCCACGAGCGTGCGGTAGCGACGCGAATCCAGCGACGCACGATGCGCTTCGACCTCGATCGCGCGCACGTCGGCGGATGTCTGCTCGATCATCGCGCCCTGCAGTCCGATCTGCTTTTCGAGGCTGCCCAGCGTTGCCTGCTGGCGCAGGACATTGGCGAGCGCCTGGTCCAGTTGCGCCTGATAGTCGGCGTCCTCGATGCGGAACAGCACCTGGCCGCGCTTCACCGGCTCGTTGTCGTTCACCAGTACCTCGGACACGTAGCCCGGGACGCGCGGGGCGATGACCGTGATCTCGCCGCGCGTGTAGGCGTTGTCCGTGGACACGGACGATCCCGACCACAGCCAGCCGTGGGCGGCCCATGCGAGGGCCGCGACCGCCGCACAGCCGGCGACGACGAAACGCGAGCGGCGTCGGCGGCGCTCGTTCTTGGGGAGGGTCGTTTGCATCGTGGTGCCCGTGCGGCGGTCGCGGATTAATGGGTACCAGCCGGTACCGTTGAGGTGAACGGTAATTGCCGGTACCTTAAGTGTCAAGTGCCAAGGAGCGCGCCATGAACGTCCCCAGCGACACCACCCCCGCGCGGCGGAGCCGACGCAGTCCCGACGCGTTGCGCAGCGAGATCCTCGACGCCGCCAGCGAACTGTTCCTGCGCGACGGCTACGCCAACACGAGCATCGACGCGGTGATCGAGAAGGTGGGCGGTTCAAAACGCGCCATTTACAGCCACTTCGGCGGCAAGGACGACCTTTTCGCGGCGATGGTGACCGGCCTTTCCGAGCAGGCCCTGCAGGCCATCCAGCGGGCGGACGAGCGCGCGGGCGAAGACGTGCGATCCAGCCTCGTCCATTTCGGCCGCGCCATCATGCGCATCCTGATGGATGCGCGGACGATCGCGCTCTACCGGCTGGTGGTGTCCGAATGCGGTCGCATCCCGGGCCTGGCCGAAGCCTTCCTGCAGAACGGGCCCGGCCGCGCGACGCTGGCCCTCGCCCGACTGCTGGAAACCCACGCCCGTTCAGGCGCGCTGGCGGTGCCGCATCCGCGCGATGCCGCGGAACATTTCATCGGCATGTTGCGCGACGACTCGCATCTGGAGGTCGTGCTGGGCGTGAGGAAGCCGCTGGGCGAACGCGCTCAGCGCACGCGCGTGGAGCAGGTGGTGGACATCTTCCTGCACGGCGTGGGGCCGCGCTGAGGCTAGCCTACGTGGCCGGATCGCGAAGGGCCCGGTAGAACCCGATGCCGAAGAACAGGCCGATCTGGGACAGCAGGAGCATGAACCAGGACGCATCGAATCCGACGAGGACGAGCGCGGACAGCAGTGCCGACATCAGCGCCCACGGGAAGCTCAGGTCTACGGCCTGGTCGCGCGATTCCATGCGGCCGGCGCGGTAGTAGGTCACCGCGCACAGGAACGCCAGCAGTAGTTCGATGCTCATGCCCGCCCCTGAAGGTGTGGCCCCGACGACCATGATTTGCCGCGAAGTCGACCGGGATCGTAGCACCGCCCGGATGCACGGTTGACGGGCTCCGGGACTCTGGAGAACCACTGCGGATAGGTGCAAACTGCCCCTGTCGCATTTGCGCGCGAAGACCGACGAGCACGCGGTTTTTCTGCCCGTGCCCGGCATCGAATCGACCGGACTGGTTGCGTACCGGAGGTGGGATCTTGGAAGCCGAGATCGCCGTACCGACATCCCGTGAACAGCTGTGGGCGCTGCTCGCCGAAGCGGCCGAGATCGAGCACCACCTGATGTGCTGCTACCTGTACGCGGCCTTCAGCCTGAAGGAGAGCACGGACGAGGACCTGTCCGAAGCCGAGCTGCAGGCAGTCGAGCGCTGGCGCCGCGAGATCCTCGCCGTGTCGGTCGAGGAGATGGGCCACCTGGCGATCGTCTGCAACATCCTGTCCGCCCTTGGCGCGCCCGCACATCTGGTGCACCAGAACTTCCCGATTCCCGCGGGCTACCATCCGGCGGGCCTGGTGGTGAAGCTGGCACCGTTCAATCGCCAGACGCTCACGCATTTCGTGTACCTGGAGCGCCCCGGGGACGTCGATATCGCGGACGGTGAAGGGTTCGAGCCGACGCAGGCCTACCGGCGCGCGCTCGACATGAACCGCCTGATGACCGTGTGCACGGACTACGAGACGGTCGGCGAGCTGTACCACTCAGTGGCCGAAGGCCTGCGTCGCCTGAGCGCATCGATGGGCGAGCGGGCGCTGTTCGTCGGCAATCCGGAACACCAGCTCGATACGGAGGTGTCGCGGCTGCCGGGCCTCAAGATCGTGCGCTGCCTTCGCACCTCGCTTGAAGCCGTCGATGCGATCGTCCGCCAGGGTGAAGGCGCGGATTCGTGTTGTGGCGATTCGCACTACCAGCGCTTCCTGCGCATCGGCCGCGAGTACGACGCGCTGCTGCAAGCACGCCCCGCGTTCCGCCCCGCCCGCATGAGCGCGCACAACCCGGTGATGCGCCCGCCGCCGACGCCGCAGGGGCGGCTGTGGATCAGCGAAGAACCGGCCGCAGCACTGCTCGACCTCGGCAATGCGCTCTACAACCACTGCCTGCGCTGTGTGTCGCTGGCGTACGGTGACGTCGGTCGCCCGGCGCAGGCGGTGCTGGTTTCCGCAGGCATCAACCTGATGCACCTCCTCACGCCCATCGCGACGCGATTGGGCACCCTGCCCGCCAATCCCGACATGCCGGACGCCACCGCCGGCCTGAGTTTCGCCACCATCCGTTCCTCCGCCGCGTTGATGGGCGAAGCCGGCAGTGTCGAGATCCTGGTCGAGCGGCTGCGCGAGATGGAGACGCGTTGCGCGTTGCTTGCGCACACCTATCCCGATCTCGCTTCGTTGCTCGAAACCACCCGCGCCGGCGTCGAGCGCCTCGCCAACCGTCTGGCCGCGCAGGCCGAACACTGCAGGCAGCTCGAAGCGGTGCCATCGTCGTCGGACGAAAGCGCGGCCCTACCCCAGCGCAGTGTCGCCAGCGCGAGCGCGGCGCCCGAACCGCAGCGACTGGAGAACGGCGCGGAGTTGATCCCGGGTGGCGCCATCGACATCGTCTACAACGGACAGCGATGCATCCATTCGCGGCATTGCGTGCTTGGACTGCCCAACGTGTTCCGGGCCAATACGCCGGGCGCGTGGATCTTCCCCGACGCCGCCACGACCGAGGCGCTGGTGACCGTGGCGCACATGTGTCCGTCCGGCGCCATCGGCTATCGTCGACACGACGGCGGCGACGAGGAAGCCGCGCCACCGATCAACCTGATCCAGCTGCGCGAGAACGGTCCGCTCGGCGTGCGCGCCAACATCGTGCTCGACGGTGTGCCCATCGGCATGCGCGCGGTGCTGTGCCGTTGCGGTGCGTCCAAGCACAAACCCTTCTGCGACGGCACCCACAACGAGATCCACTTCAACGCCTCGGGCGAACCCGACAGCGTCAAGTCGTCTCCCCTGACCGCCCGCGACGGTCCGCTGAACATCGATCCCGAGATCAACGGGCCGCTGGTGGTCAGCGGCAACGTCGAGATCTGCTGCGGCACCGGCAGGACGATCAACCGGATGACCTCGGCGCGCCTGTGCCGATGCGGCGGATCGTCGAACAAGCCGTTCTGCGACGAAACGCATCGGCGCATCGGGTTCCGCAGCTGACGGTTTCGCGGCCTATCCCTTCGGGCAGGCCGCGCCTGTCGCGATCCACGCATTGATCAGCGCGCCGAACTGCTCCTGTGTGCCTGGCGCGGGCTGCCTTCCCGCACCTGGATGCCAGGCCCACCCGACCAGTGTGTCATCGGCCATGTGGCGACTGATCTTGGCGAGGTCGCGGTTGCCGTTGCGCTGGAGGTCCTTGAGCTGCTCGCAGATCTGACCCAGCGATTTGCCCTGCCAGGCCATCGACGCCGGCGCCAGCGCCCAATGTCCATCGCCCGGGATCGAACGCACGGTGTCGCCCAGAGTCATCGAATTGGCCTTGCCGTGGCAGCTGTTGCACGGCATGCCGGGCATGCCGTGGTTGTCCGGTCCGCCGGCGACTTCGGGCACGTGCGGATGCATGTCGTCGCCCTGCGTAGGCGCGCGCTCGACCGGATGGCAGTTGAGGCACCGCGGATGTTGCAGCACCTTGCCCGCTTCCTCGAACAACGCGACGGAACGGTTGCGCTGGTCGGTGATGGTGTCGAAGTCCGACGCTGCCTTCAGCGTTGCTGCGGGCGGGGCCGTGTTTCCAGCACGTTGATCGGCGTTCTGCGCCCAGGTAACGGTCGCGTACACCGCCAGCGTCGCGACGACCGCAACGACTATCGCATCAGCTTTCATGACGGCCTCCCTTCAGCAGCGCGGTGTCGATCGGCAGGTCGAAGATGCGCTTGCCCGTGGCGTGGAAGATCGCGTTGGTGACGGCCGGGAAGATCCCTGACGTGCCCGGCTCGCCGATACCGCCCGGATCGGCAGTGCTCGGCACGATGAACACCTCGACCGGTGGCGTCTCGCGCATGCGCAGCACGGGATAGGTGTCGAAGTTGCTTTCGACGACGCGTCCGTTGGCGACGGTGACCTTGCCGTACAGCACCGCGGAAAGACCGTACACGACACCGCTCATCAGCTGCGCCTTGACGATGTCGGGATTCACCGCGACGCCGCAATCGACCGCGCACACCACACGCTCCACCTTCACCGCGCCGTCGGGCGCCACGCGTACCTGCGCGACGGTGGCGAGGAAGCTGCCGAAACCGTCCTGCAGCGACATGCCCAGCCCCTGCCCACGTTCGAGCCTGCGACCCCAGCCGGCCTTCTCGGCGGCCAGTTCCAGCACCGCGAGCGAGCGCGGACTCTTGCCCAGCAGGCGTCGTCGGTACTCGACCGGATCGATCTTCGCCCGTTGCGCGAGATCGTCGATCACCGATTCCACCACGAATACGTTGCGCGTATGGCCCACGCCACGCCAGTTGCCCACGTGCAGACCTTCCGGCGGTTCCTGGCGCACGAAATCGACCAGCGCGTTGGGGAAATCGTAAGGACCCGCTGCGCCGTTGACCGCATCGAAATCGACGCCGTCCTTGAAGAAGATCGGCAGGAACGTCGCCATGATCGCTGGACCCACCACACGGTGCCGGAAGCTGACCGGCATGCCGGTCCGATCGGTGCCGACCCATACACGGCTGTGGTTGTGATAACGGAAGTAGTCCTGCTGGATGTCTTCCTCGCGGCTCCAGATCACCTTGACGGGCGCATCCACGTTCTTGGCGATGCGCACGGCCTGGTGCACGTAGTCCGCTTCGAGCCGACGGCCGAAACCGCCACCGAGCAGATGGTTGTGAACGATCACTTTCTCCAGCGGCAGTCCCGATGCTTCCGCCGCCAGCTTCTGCGCGCGCGCGAGCACCTGGCAGCCGACCCAGACTTCGCAGCGCTCGCGCGTCACGTGCGCGGTGCAGTTCATCGGTTCCATCGTCGCGTGCGCGAGCATCGGCTGCCGGAACGTGGCCTCGTAGGTCTTCGCGGCGCGCGCGCCGACGGCGTCGCCGACTTTCACCGCGACCGCACCGTCGCGCTCCAATGCGGCGTCGCATTGCGCCACCAGCATCGCGGTGTCGACCTTCGCGTTCGCGCCTTCGTTCCAGCGGATGTCGAGCGCGGCCAGACCCTTGCGCGCGGCCCAGCTGTGGTCGGCGATCACCGCGACGAGATCGTCCAGCACCACTAACTGGCGCACGCCGCGCACGGCCAGCGCGGGCGCCTGATCGACGCCGGCGACGCGACCGCCGAAGACCGGCGTGGCGCGGACGGCAGCGAAGCGCACGCCTTCGGGCAATGCATCGATGCCGAACTTCGCCGTGCCATTGACCTTGGCCGGCGTGTCCACGCGCTTCACCGAATGCCCGACGAGTTTGTAGTCGGCGGGTGCTTTCAGCGGTGCCTTTGCTGCCGGCGCCGGCAGCGTGGCGGCCAGCGCCACCAGTTCGCCATAGCCCAACCGCTTGCCGGTGCCGGCATGGATCACTTCGCCATGCTCGGTGCGGCATTCGCTTGGCTGTGCGTTCCAGCGCTTGCACGCGGCCGCGACCAGCAATGCGCGCGTATCGGCGCCGGCCTGGCGCATCGTCGCCCAGCTGCCCGGCAGCGACGCCGATCCGCCGGTCACCTGGTCGCGGAACACCGGATGGCTGTAGCGCGTCGTGTCCGGCGGTGCGTGTTCGACCTTCACCTGATCCAGGCCGACATCGAGTTCCTCGGCGAGCAACTGCGCCTGCGAGGTGTAGGCGCCCTGCCCCATCTCCACGTACGGCACGATCAACGTCACCGCGCCGCTCGGCGCGATACGGATGAAGGCGTTCGCTGACCACGGTGCGCCTTTCGCCTGACGCGCGGCATGCGCGGGCGGATCGAGGCTGAACCCGACGACCAGGCTTCCGCCGACAGCAGCGACGGTCTGCAGGAATGCGCGACGCGACTGGCGCATTCCGCCGATCACGCTCGCCAGACCGCCTTCGTGAAGTTCGGCGCTCATGACGCGTTCTCCTTCCCGCCGATCCGCTGCGAGGCGAGCTTGATCGCGCCGCGAATGCGTTCGTAGGTGCCGCAACGGCAGATGTTGCCGCTCATGATGCTGTCGATGTCGCCATCGCCCGGCGCGGGATTGCCGGCAAGCAGCGCCGCCGCGGACATGAGCTGTCCGGACTGGCAGTAGCCGCACTGCACGACTTCGTGATCGAGCCAGGCCTGCTGCAGTGTGCGGCCCACCGCGAGCTCATGCAGCGCTTCGATGGTGCGTATCTGCGCATCGCCGACCGCCGCGATCGGCGTGATGCACGACCGCCTCGGCACGCCGTCGATGTGCACGGTGCATGCACCGCACAGGGCGACGCCGCAACCGAACTTGGTTCCGGTGAGATGCAGCACATCGCGCAGAACCCACAGCAACGGCGTGTCGTCGTCGACTTCCACCGTGTGCCGGACTCCGTTGACCGTGATCGTCGCTGGCATGTGAATCTCCGCTGGCAACGCCGCTGCCGCGAAGAGTCACGGCAACAGCCTGGTGACCTTCCGTGGATGGGGTTGGAAACGCCAGTGCGAGCGATCAGCCCGATGTGGCCGGAAGCATCCGCTGGCGTGCCTGGAACGCGTCCTGGAATTTCCGCTTGACGGGACCGAGCGCCTGCACGAACTCGAGCTGTTCGCCTTCCGGCCCTTTGCAGTAGATCAGCGACCAGCCGTCGGACTGGCCTTCCGTGATCCGGTTGGAGTTCGCTTCGATCGGCGCGGCGAGGCGCTGCTGTTCGGTGGCGACGTTGATCACGCGATTCGCCTTCACCTGCGTCATGCCACGGCGCGCGGATTCGGCCTCCAGGTCGCGGATGAAAGTATTGAAGTCGACGTCGTCGCGCAGGTAGAAGCAGATATGCATCGAGCGCGGGAAGGCCGGACTCATGTGGTCCCGCGGCTCGGCGAAGCTGTTGCCGCGCCCCATCGGCTCCCCGGCATCGCGGTACTGCAGCAGCTCGATCACGACGTTGTCGAACTGGATGAAGCGCACGTCGAGCCGTTGCGCGCCGCCGCGCAGATCGGGGATTCCGAGCGTGCGCGGATTGACCTTGCGCTCGCGCGCGACGATGTCCTCATCCGCCAGCAGGGTGTTATGGATGCGATCGCCGTGGAAGTCGCCGTCGCGCATCACCTCCGTTCCGCCGAGCACCTCGGTATAGAACTCGAATGCACGGTCCATGTTCTGCACGGTCAGGCCGAAATGCTGCACCCCCTGCAGTCGCGCGCCCAGCGAGCCGGGTGCGAGCCGTGCGGCTGCACGACTCGCCTGCGCCGGGGAGACGCCCGGCAACGTCGAGGCGGCCAGGCCAGCCAGCACCGCCGAGCCCGTCGTGAGCAACATGTCGCGCCGGGCGGCGTCGATCTCGCGGGCGTCGGGAGCTGCCTTCATGGAATGGTCCCCTGCATTGCCGACTGCAGTCAGCCTATGCGGGCCATCGCACGCTCGGAAAGTACAAAAATGCGGAAAACCGGCGGCCCGAACGGCCGCGCGGCTACCTTTCATTGGGTGCTGAAATCGTTCCGGATCAAGGATGTGACGCGCATCGTGGAGACTGCACTCGAAGCCGCACGCGCAGCTCCGTAACATCGCTTCCCCGCTTCCAGACAGACGACCCGCATCAGCGCACGTCTTCGACCTGGTCGACCCACGCGCCGTAACCGGCCGCTTCCATCTCCTCGCGCGGGATGAATCGCAGAGCTGCCGAGTTGATGCAGTAGCGCAGGCCGCCGCGATCGCGCGGACCGTCCTCGAATACATGCCCAAGATGGCTGTCGCCGTGCGCGGAACGTACTTCCGTGCGAATCATGCCGTGCGACGTATCGCGCAGCTCCTTGACGTGGGCGGACTCGATCGGCTTGGTGAAACTCGGCCAGCCGCAGCCGGATTCGTACTTCGACGACGACGCGAACAGCGGCTCGCCGGAAACGATGTCGACGTAAATGCCCGGCTTCTCGTTGTGCAGGTATTCGCCGGTACCGGGACGTTCGGTCGCGCCTTCCTGGGTGACGCGGTACTGCTCGGTCGTGAGCTGGGCGACGGCTTCCGGGGTCTTGCGATAGTCGTTCATGGCGGAACTCCTGGGGGAGAGGGCTCCCCTGCAGATGGGGGCGGTGGGGCCGGCTCCAAAGGTCCCCTGCTCCGCGGCCCGCATCGCGGGCCACGGCGGCAAGGTGTCAGCGGGACGCCGGCTTGTCCTTCGGCGCGAGCGGCGTCAACAGCGGGCTGTCGCCATCATTGAGGATCCACACCAGCAGTTTTGCCGGCTTCGTGGTGCTGGCATTCTGCGACACGAGGTGGTTCGTTCGCGGCGTCTCGTACCACGATTCACCGGCGCGATAGGTGACCGGCGCTTCGCCTTCGAGCTGCGAGATCACCGAGCCTTCCAGCACATAGGCGATCGCGGAACCGGCGTGCACGTGCGGGATCGATCGCTGGCCCGGTGCGTACTCGACCGTGAAGGCGAGCGCCTTCTTTCCCGGCGCGTCCGCTAGCACACGCTCCTGCAGCATGGTGATCTTCTCTTCTCCATCGCCTTCGCCCGGACCGTGGGCGAACACCGGCGCAGCGATACCGAAAGCCGTGGCCAGCAGCACGACGGGTGCAATGCGGATGTTCATGGCGCCCCTCACGTCGCGGAAACCGAGCGAAAACCGACGGCAAGGCGGTTCCAGCTGTTGATGGCGTTGATCGCGAGCGTCAGGTTCACGCGCTCCTTCTCGTCGAACTCGCGGCTCAACCATTCGTAGTCCGCGTCCGGCGCGCGGGTGTCCGCGATGCGGGTCAGCGATTCGGTCCATGCCAGCGCAGCGCGCTCGCCTTCGGTGAAGAACGGCGCCTCGCGCCACACCGCGACCGCGTACAGGCGACGCTCGCTCTCGCCCTTCTTGCGCGCATCGCTGGTGTGGAGGTCGACGCAGTACGCACAGCCATTGATCTGCGAAGCGCGCACTTTCACGAGCTCGACCAGCGATGGCTCCAGGCCGAGTTTTCCGACGGCGCCTTCAAGCGCAAGCATCGCCTTGGCGGCGTCGGGAGAAGCTTTGTAGAAGTCGAGACGGGGTTGCATGGTGGGGATTCCGTTGGGGAGTGACGTCATCGTAGGACCGCTCTGCACCGCCGGAAGGCGCCAATTCCGGGAATTTCCGGAGGCCACGAAATGTGCTGCCGAATGATGGGTGAACGCAGCCATTTCCGGTTTGTATCGCAATGTCACAGGCCCGCCGTCGGCCACGTCCTGATACATGGGAACGCGACTAGCGACACATGCACGACACGCCGCGGCCGCGAACTGGCAACCGCTGCGCGCCGCACCGTCAACGTTGCGGGCGCGTCGCATCCCCCTCATTGGAGCAACCAGATGTCCACGATCAACACACGCAAACCCGCCGGCATGTTCGGCATCGCCCTCGCTGGCCTCGTCCTGAGCGGCTCCGCCTTCGCCGTCGAACCACTCGCACAGGGCTACCTGCTCGGCGCCGCCCATGCCGCCGCCGAGGGCAAGTGCGGTGAAGGAAAGTGCGGCGAAGGCAAATGCGGCGGTGCGCCGAAGGCTGCCAAGGCGAACGCCGCCATGAAGACCGTCGAAGGCAAGTGCGGCGAGGGCCAGTGCGGCGATGCCCGCTTCGCGTCCGCCGACACCGACAAGGACCACCTCGTTTCGCGCGCCGAATTCGTCGCCGTCGTGCCGGGTGGCGAAGCCATCTTCGCCTCGAAGGATCCGAACGGCGACGGCTTCATCTCCGAAAAGGAGGCCTACCAGAACGTGAAGAAGGCGTACGACGCCAACGGCAAGCCCATGCCGCGCGGCCTGTTCGCGAACCTTCCGGAATGATGCGCGGCGGCGGCCCGGAATTTGCCGGGCCGCCGTCCTCCCGTCACCGATTCCGTCACGTCCACGATCCCCGATAATCGCCTCACATGGAACTGCACGTCGTCATCGAAGGCACGCGCGGGCTCGCCGACCAGGTCTATCGGCAACTCCGTGATGCGATCCGCGCGGGCCGGCTCGCGGCAGGCCAGCGGCTGCCACCGTCGCGCCTGCTTGCGGAACAGCTCGGCGTGTCGCGCAAGACCGTGGCGCAGGCGTATTCGAAACTCACGCTCGATCGACTGATCGTCACCCAGGTCGGTGCCGGCACGTTCGTCGCATCGCGCCTGCCGCAGTCGTCGCGACCGCTGGCGCAGGAGGATCTTGCCGGCCGTGCGGTCGCGCGCCAGTGGCAAGGCGTGGAGACGCCGCTGCGCCATCCCCTGCCCGACGCACGCCTCCGTTATGAGTTCATCGCCGGTGCGTCGTCGCGGCGCCTCTTCCCCGAAGAGGAGTGGCGCCAGTGCGCGCTGCATGCCTTGCGTCGCACCTCGACGCTGCGCGGCTTCTATGCCGAGCCCGAGGGCCTGCTCGAACTACGCGATGCAGTGAGCCGCCACGTCGGGTTCAGTCGCGGCGTCGATTGCCGCGCCGACGACCTGGTCATCACCAACGGCGCGCAGCAGGCGCTCGATCTGATCGCGCGCGTGCTGATAGAGCCCGGTTCCATCGTGGCGATGGAAGAACCCGGGTATCCGTTGGCGCGGATGTTGCTGGAGGCGCAGCGGGCGCAGGTAGTGCCGGTTCCGGTGGACGACGAAGGCATTCGCGTCGACCTGATTCCCGGCGGCACGCGCCTCATCTACACGACGCCGACGCACCAGTTCCCGCTCGGCATGCCGATGAGCATGGCACGACGCCATGCTCTTCTGGACCGTGCGCGCGAGCTTGGCGCGATCGTGGTCGAGGACGACTACGACAGCGAATTCCGCTACACGGCACAGGCCTTCGAACCGCTGCAGACGCTGGACCGATGGGGACTGGTCGCTTACATCGGGACGTTCTCGAAATCGCTGTCGCCCGAGCTTCGACTGGGCTACGCCATCGCGCCGCCGGCGCTGCGCGCCGCCCTCGTCAATGCCAAGCACCTGTCCGACTGGCACAGCACGACGATGCTGCAATGGACGCTGGCGCGTTTCATGACGCAAGGGCATCTGCTCAAGCACATCCGACGTTGCCACGACGTCTACGGCGAACGTCGCGAATGCCTGCTCGCGCGGCTCTCTGGCGATCTTTCACCGTGGCTGGAAGCGCTGCCGACCGTGGCCGGCTTCCACCTGGCCGTACGGTTCCGCCGCCCCATTCCGACCACACAGCTGTGCCAGCTCGCGCGGCGCGTCGAGGTTGGCCTGTATCCGCTCGACGAGTGCTATCGCCTGCCTTCGCCTAACCCGGGTCTGCTGCTCGGCTTCGGTGCCATCGAAGCGGAAGACATCAATCCCGCACTGGATCGAGTGCGCACGATCCTCGAGCAACTGGATGCCTGAGTAAATGACTTCCGCCAGTTCGCGGATATGGCCACTCGATGGCTTTCAGGATACGACTGCGTTCGTATCGGTGAGGGAACAACCTCGCGGGCGGGCTCACATCCCTTCTGGTCGTCCCTTGCGAGCCTCTCGCCTCTCCCGCGCGGCGGCTCGCTGGCGCTTGTGACGCTTGCGGGCCTTCGACTTCTTTCGGACGGTCGGGCTGCCCATCGGATCCTGACGCTTACCGGGCCATAGCGCCGCCCCCACAAGTGCCGCGCCGAGCAGGCCGAAGTAGACCGCCGCCGTGGTGCTGCCATTCGACGCGCAGATGTCACTCGCAACGCTGTAACCGTTCTTCTCCGCGCATGCGACGAACGGATTGGTGAAGAGCCGATAGCTCTTCCAGAACACAACTACGGAGGCCGCCAGGCACCAGAGCCTCGTGGTCAGCGTCATTTTCCACTCCCAGAACCAGCCCCTTCCCGCCCGATCATAAGGGGGCTGACCCGACGAACGGTAGTTGATCCTATTAGTTAGGACTCCTATCTTACACGCCATGAGTGAAGACGCCCGCCAACGCGAACAGGCCGCCGCAGGGCTGGAGCAGCTGTCATCGCTGGTCCGGGCGCAGTCCTGGCGCAACGAGGGCACCCCCTCGCTGCCCCCGACCCAGGCCGCGGTGCTGCGGATGCTGGCTGGCTCGGACGAAGGCCTCCGTGCTCGTCAGATCGCCGATCGCCTCGGCGTGTCGGCGGCCAGCCTGAGCGATTCGCTCAAGGCGATGGAGGCCAAGGAGTGGATCGCCCGCTCGCCCGATCCGGACGACAAGCGCGCTTCGGTGATCCGGCTGAAACGTAGCGGACGCGCACTCGCCACAAGGCTGAACCACCCCGCGCGCGGCATGGTGTCGTTGCTGCAGGGGCTCGATACCGACGATGTCGGCGCGCTGCTGCGGGTCACGCAGCTGCTCGTCGGACAGGCGCAACAGCAAGGCCTGGCCACCGGCCTGCGCACCTGCATGGGCTGCGAGTTCTTCAAACCCTTCGGCTCGGGCGATGCCGCACGGCCGCACTACTGCGGCTTCATCCGAGCCGCATTCGGCGACGCCGAACTGCGCACCGATTGTGCCGACCAGTCGCCGGCCGACGACGAACTTCTCGCCGCGAACCGCGAACGGTTCCGGCTCCGACTTCCGCCCTAGGCGGAAAAAAGTGGGCGACGACCGACTGTCATCGATCGCCGCCCGGTTTCCTCCACCCACCCTGTAGAGCAAGCAAGAGGAGTCATCATTATGCGCCAGAAGGCCGTTTTCTATCATGCCGGTTGCCCGGTCTGCGTCGATGCCGAGCGCCAGCTCGCCGCGTCGCTCGACCCGGCCCGTTTCGACGTCGAGATCGTCCATCTCGGCGATCAGAAGTCGCGCGTCGCCGAAGCCGAAGCCGACGGCGTGAAGTCCGTTCCCGCGCTGGTGCTGGGCGGACTGCCGCTGCACATCAACTTCGGTGCCGACATCGCCGACCTGCGCTGAGAACATCGCATCGCCCGCATCGTCGTGATGCGGGCGTTTCTCCGGACACGATCATGGACACTTCTTCCCCTTCCCTCGCGCCCGCCTTGCAGGTGGAACGCTGGTTCAACACCTCCTCACCGATCACACTGGATTCGCTGCGCGGCAAGGTCGTCATGCTCGAAGCCTTCCAGATGCTCTGCCCCGGCTGCGTCTCGCACGGACTTCCCCAGGCCCAGCGCGTGCATTCGACCTTCGCCCGCGAACAGGTCGCGGTGATCGGGCTGCACACCGTCTTCGAACACCACGAAGCGATGACACCAGTCGCGCTGCAGGCCTTCCTGCACGAATACCGCATTCCCTTCCCCGTCGGCGTCGACCGCGCCGGCATCGACGGTCCGATTCCGCAGACCATGCAGGCCTATGCGATGCGCGGCACGCCCACGCTGACGCTGATCGACCGCAACGGCCGCATTCGCCACCAGCACTTCGGGCAGGTTGGTGATCTGGTGCTCGGCGCACAGATCGCCTCGCTGCTCGGTGAACCCGTCGTCGATGCGAAGGACGAAATCACGGAACAAGCCGGCTGCAGCGCCGACGGCTGCGCCATCGCGTGATACCACCGCGCACATGAAACCGGCCAGGTCCGTTCCCCTGCTCGCCGTGCTGTCCGGCCGAGCCGTTCCGTACACACGGCCCGGCACGTCGAGCGCCATCGCCAAGCGACCGTTTTCGGGACCGGTGCGTGTGACGGTCGAAGGTCTTGTCGGCGACGAGCAGGGCGACCGGCGCGTGCACGGTGGCCCGGACAAGGCCGTGCATCACTATCCCTTCGACCACTACACCTGGTGGCGCGGTGAACTCGACGACGCGGTCCTGCTGAACTCACCCGGCGCGTTCGGCGAGAACCTCTCCACTATCGGCTGGACCGAGGACGACATCTGTCTTGCCGACGTCGTACGCATCGGCACCGCGTTGCTGGAAGTCTCGCAAGGCCGGCAACCGTGCTGGAAGCTCAACGACCGCTTCGGCGATCCGCGCGTGGCGCGACGCATGCAGCACAGCGGCCGAACCGGCTGGTATTACCGCGTGCTCGAGGAAGGCGACATCGTGGCGGGCGACACGATGGAGCTGGTCGAACGTCGCCATCCGGACTGGTCGATCAGGCGGCTCTCCGACCTGCTGTTCAACCGCACGCTCGATCGTGACTGGCTGCAGGACGCGGCACAGCTTCCATTGCCGCCATCGTGGAGGAAGCTGATCGAGCATCGCCTCGCACACGCGGCAGTGGAGTCGTGGGAACGCCGGCTGCACGGCCCCGAACGAATCGACGACTGATCGGGCTCAGCGCACCGGCTCGCGACCGCGTCCGCAGGCCGCCACGGGCACGTGCGCGTGTTCGGAGAAGCGCACGAGCTCGGCGACGGAGTGCATCCCCAGCTTCTGCATGATGCGCGCGCGATGCGCCTTCACCGTCTTCTCGGCGATGCCCAGGTCGGAGGCGATCTGCTTGTTGAGCCGCCCGGCAAGGACGTGCGGCAGGACCTCGTACTCGCGCGGCGATAGCGTCGTCAGCAGCGCCTGCGCACGACGTTCCTCGAGCAGTTGTTCGCGCGCCTTCGCGTCCATGTCGAGACCACGCCGCACGGCTTCCAGCAATGCATCGACATCCACCGGCTTGGTCAGGAAATCGATCGCGCCGGCCTTCATCGCACGCACGCTGCTGGCGATATCGCCGCAACCGGTGAGGAAGATGACCGGTTGGGTGGCGCCGAGTTCGGCCAGGCGCGTCTGCAACTCCAGACCGTCCATTCCCGGCATCGAAAGATCTAGGACGATGCAACCCGTGGTCGCGGCATCGAAACTGCCCAGGAATTCCTGCGTGGACGCGCTCAGTGCGACGTCCATGCCGTCGCTCGCCAGCACGCGTCCCAGTGCCGTGAGCACGCTGGGATCGTCATCCACGATGTGCACGACCGCTGCCACGGGCATCACTCCAGGCCTGGAAGGTCAAAACACACTCGAGCGCCACCGGATTGCGCGTTCTCCGCCCAGATCCGACCGCCGTGGGCGCGCACGATTGTACGACACACGGCCAGCCCCATTCCCATGCCGCTGGGCTTGGTCGTCTCGAACGGCGTGAAGATGTTCTCCAGCATGTGTTCGGCGATGCCGTGCCCGGTATCGACCACTTCCGTACACACGCCCGTGTCGGAGTGGAAGGTGCGCACGGTCACCACGCGTTCGCCCTGCTCGGCCATCGCGTCGCACGCATTCACGATCAGGTTCAGGATCACCTGCTGCAACTGCACGCGGTCTCCAAACACACGCGGCACGGCCGGATTGAGGTCGAACCTGCAACCGACGCCACGATTGAGCAGGTCATTGCGCATCAAGCGCAGCGAATCCTGAACCACTTCGTTCAGGCTGAGCGGGCGATGTTCGCGGTGTTCCTTCTTGAGCAGGCCGCGCATGCGGCTGATCACCTGCCCTGCACGGCGGTCGTTGTCGACGATGTCGGCAAGGATCTCCTGCACCTCGCCGATGTCCGACGGATCGCGCCGCAGCATGCGTTGCGCCGCCTGTGCGTTGCTGAGGATTGCCGCCAACGGCTGGTTGAGTTCGTGCGCGAGCGAGCCCGACAGTTCGCCCAGCATCGTCACGCGCGACAAGTGCGCCAGTCCTTCGCGTTCCATCGCCACCTCCTGCTCCATGCGCTTGCGCTCGGTAAGATCCACCACCGCGGCTACCACGTGCAACTGGTTGTCCAGGTGCATGGGCCCGAGGCCGACCTCGAGCGGGAATTCGCGGCCTTCGCGGGTCACGCCGAACAACTCCATCGCCTGCCCCATCGTACGTGCGCTCGGATGGGCGGCGAAACTCTGCCTGTGCTCCGCGTGGCGCGTTCGCAGGCGGTCCGGAAGCAACGCATCGATGTGCACGCCCGCCATCGAGTCGTACTCGAACATGCGCGCGGCCTGTTCGTTGGCGAAGCGGATCCGGCCCTTCGCATCGACCAGCAACAGCGCGCTCGGTGCCGCCTCCAGCAGCGAACGAAGCTGCTCTTCCTCGCTGCGGCGGCGCGTCACGTCCTGGGTGACGCCGCGCACCATCAGCGGACCGCCGCGATCGTCGAACTCGACACTGCCGTGCAGGCTGATCCAGCGCCGTTCGCCGTCCGGACCGGCGATGCGGTAGTCCAGCTCGTAGTTCGGCTCGCGGATCGCCTTGTGGAACGCCTTGCGCACGAAGTCCGACTCGTCCGTGTCGACATGTGCGAACAATGCGCCCTCGACACGGCCATCCGCCCCGTCCGTGCCGAGGAGCTCACGGTTGTTGCCGTTCTCCACGAACTCGTCACGCGCCACGTCCCAGTACCACAGCCCCAGGCCCGACGTGGCCGCTGCCATGTCCAGATCGCCCTGGATACGCAGACGGCGCAGTTCGCTGTCGTGCAACATCGTGCTCAACTGGCGGGAGCGGAACAGATCGCCACCGAGCTGCCAGCTGACGACGATCATCAGCACGATGAAGCTCGGCGTCGCGGTCAGCGGCACCTTCGGCATGCCCATCGCCATCAGCAGCGCCGAGGCCATCATCAGCACGACCAGCAGGAACCAGCCGCCGCACACCACCAGCACCGCGTGGCGCTTGTCCTCCGCGCCCTTCATGCCGCGGAACAGGTTCTGCGCCAGGTAGGCCAACAACAGCAGATTGCTGGCCTGCGAGACCGCCAGCCACGGATTGAGCGCGCCGACGGGATAATGGATCGGCACGCCCCACCAGTGGGTGATGGCGACCCCCTCGATCGAACGGAAGTTGAGATTGACGCCGGTGGTGAAGTCCAGCACCACGCTCAACCAGCGCAGACCCACCGCCGCGAGCGCGAGCGTGGTCGATCCGTAGCCCGGGAACGAGCGGTGCACGACGAACACCAGCGCCGTCACCATCACCGCCACGGGCACGTGCATCCAGCGGAACAATACGGCCATGCGCTCGGGCGACGCCGTGTGCAGCGCGGCAAGTTCCAGCAGTGTGAGTGCTGCGACTGCGAGTGCCGCGACTGCGAAGGCCATGTGAAGATGCGCGCGGCGTTGACCCAGCCACACCAGTCCGTGGACGAGCGCAAGCACCAGGCTGGTTGAGGCCAACATCGGCCATGTCAGGTCGACCCAGTTCATCATCGCGTCCTCGACGATTGAACTACGGGCGCCTCGCCGGCGCCGACTAGCGACAACGCGATCCGAGCCTGGCACCGGTCATGGGCCCAAGGGCCAATTGCCCGTTGTGGCGGCAAACGCCACGGTAGCCCCGATGACCGGAAAATCGCCCCTCGTCGCGGTGGTGGATGACGAAGAGGACGTGCGACACGCCCTGCTCCGTCTTCTTCGATCCGCAGGTTTCGACGTCCTGGTCTACGGATCGGGCACGGAATTCCTGCGCCATGTGCAGGATAGCGCGCCCGATTGCGTCGTGCTCGATCTTCACATGCCCGGCCAGAGCGGCTTCGATGTGCAGCGCTCGCTGAGCGAACGCGGCCTGCCGATCGGCGTCGTGGTCCTCACCGGCAACGACACTCCGGACGGACGCATGCGCGCGATGGCCAACGGCGCCGACGCGTATCTGTGCAAGCCGGTGGACGATGAGCTGCTGATCGGGGCGATCCTCGACGCGATCCGGCAACGCGGACCACCCGCATGAACCGGCGGCGCTCCCTTCCCCCGCCCTGGTGCCCGGTCATGAACGCAGCGTGTTTCCAATCCGGTTCCCGTCGACGACGCCACGACGTGTCGATCGTGATGCTGTTCGCAGCCGCCAGTCTGCCGGCGACCTCGCACGCGTCCCTGCTCAGCGGCGAAGCACTCGACACCGCGGCCAACGTTGTCGCCTGGCTTGCACTGATCATCGTGCCGGTCGCACTGATCTCCGCGTTCTGGATCGTGCACATCCTGCCGGAGAAGATCGCGGAGAAGCGCAGGCATCCGCAGCTCGATGCGATCAAGATTCTGTGCCTGCTCTCGCTGGTGTTCGGCGGCATGCTGTGGCCGCTCGCCTGGCTGTGGGCCTATACGCGGCCGGTACTGCACAAGATGGCCTACGGCACCGATGTCGCAAGCCACCAGAGCCACGGCGAGGCGATTTCGCCACTGCACGATGCCGAAGTGGAGAGCGGACCGGCGTTGGAGGCGAGCGAAGCGAACGCGCGCGACCGCCAGCCGGAAGTGGACGAGCTCAAGCGCCGCATCCGCTCGCTCGAGATGGCGCTGGCGATGGCCAACGACCCGTCGCGCGGCGGACGCGCGCGCACCGGCGACGACGAGGAGTGAGCCGTGGAGATCATCCTTCTCCTGATCTATTCGTTCTTCGTCTGGCTGATCTTCTTCAAGTTCAAGTGGCTGCCGTGGAACTTCGTCTCGCAGGTCATCGTGATCTCACTGCCGATCTTCGCGCTGACCGCGCTGATCCTGATCCTCAACGTGGTCGCCCCGTCGTCGTCCGACGTGCGCGCGATCAACTACGTGGTGCAGATAGTGCCGCGCGTCACCGGGCGCGTGATCGAAGTGCCGGTGGAAGCCAACCGGCCAGTGAAAAAGGGCGACGTGCTGTTCCGCATCGATCCGGTGCCTTTCCAGCAGCAGCTCGCCGCGCTCGAAGCCAAGGTGCCGGAAATGTCGGCCAAACTCGACAGTGCGCAGGCGTACCAGCGCGAGTTGGGCGAGGAACTCAAGTCGGCGCGCTCCACACGCGATGCGTTGTCATCGCGCCTGCAGCTGGCGGAACGGCGCGAACGCCAGACCAACGAGCTTGCGCAGACCGGTGCGGGTTCCAAGTTCGACCACGAACAGGCGCAGACCGAAGCGGCGAGCCTGCGCGCGGAACTGCTGTCGACGACCGCGCAGATGGCGCAGGTGCAGCAGAAACTCTCCGCACAGACGCGCGAAGGCCAGCTCTCCGAAGTCGCGCAGGCACGCGCGGCGCTCGAACAGCTGAAGGCGCAGGTCATCGAAGCGCGCTGGCAGCTCGACCAGACCACGGTCTACGCGCCCGCCGACGGCAGCGTGATCAACCTGCAACTGCGTGAAGGCTCCTACGCCGCCAGCCTGCCGCTGACGCCGGTGATGAGCTTCGTCGAGAAGGAACAGTGGATCCTGGCGATGTACTCGCAGAACGAACTGCGCAACGTGAAGCCCGGCAACGAGGCCGAGATCGCGCTGAAGACCGCGCCCAACCAGATCATCAAGTGCGTGGTAGATTCGGTGGTCTGGGCATCGAGCACCGGCCAGTTGCCGATCAGCGGCATGATCCCGCAGAGCGGAACCACACCGCTGCCGCCGGGACGGATCGCAGTGCGTCTGCGTCCAACCGGCAAGGACGAGCACGCGTTCATCGCGATGGGCGCGCAGGGCCAGGGGGCGATCTACACCGAGCACGGCAAGCTGATCCACATCGTGCGCAAGGTGATCATCCGGGTCAGCACCAAGCTCGACCTGCTCGTGCTGAAGCTGCACTGAGGCGGCCATGCGCGCAGCCACGCACGCCCGCCGCATCCACGCCCTCCACGCCGCGATCGCGTGCGCGCTCGTGGCGTTCACGGGTTGTGCGGTGCTGCGCGAACCCACCGGCGCCGAAGTCCAGTCGCAGGCGCTGGGTCGCACCGCGATTCCGCCGAACTGGTCCGCCGAAGCCAGTGCCGCTCAGGTCGACGACGGCTGGCTGTCCACGTTCGACGACCCGACGCTGGTGCAGCTGGTGCACGAAGCGCTGGCGAACAACCCCGACCTGCTGATGGCCGCCGCGCGCGTCGAACAGGCGAATGCGCAGGTCGACATGGCCGAAGCGCAATTGAAACCGGCGATCGGACTGCTCGGGCGCGCCGGCTCCAAGCCTGTCGCCGACCTGGTGCCGCTGCTCAGCGGCGTGATGCTGCGCCTGAGCTGGGAAATCGATCTGTGGGGGCGCATGCGCTACGCGCGCAATGCCGCTCGCGCCGCTCGCGACGCGAGCAGTGCCGACTACCGCTACGCGCAGCAGTCGCTGGCGGCCAGCGTCGCGCGCGCTTGGTTCGTCGCCAGCGAGACGCGACTGCAGATGCAACTCGCCGACGAGATGGCGACCTCGGCCGGACGACTGGTGGACCTGACCGAACATCGTGAACGCGTCGGCGCCGGAAGCGAAAGCGAAACACTGATCGCGCGCAGCAACCTGTCCACTTACGACGACGCGCGCCAGCAGATGCAGCTCGCAAACCGGCAGGCACTGCGCGCACTGGAGACCCTGCTGGGACGTTATCCCGGCGCGACGCTGGGTGCACGCGACACGCTCACGCCGTTCCCGGGCCCCGTCCCCGCAGGCATTCCGATGGATGCGTTGAACCGACGGCCGGACATGGTCGCGGCCGAGCGGCGTGTTGCTGCGGCGTTCGACAAGGTCGGCGAGGCGAAGGCGGCGATGCTGCCCACGTTGACGCTGTCGGCCGGCTACGGCCGCATCAGCAACGAGGTGGTGGAAACGCGCGAGGATCTCGAGCAGACCACATCGTCCGTTGCCGCAACGGGCGTCATGCCGATCTACACCGGCGGTCTGCTCACCGGCCAGGTGCGCCTGCGCACCGCCGAACAGAAGGAAGCAGTGGCCGACTACGCGCGCCGCGCGCTCATCGCGCTGGGCGAAGTCGAGGATGCGCTGGATGCCGAGCGCGTCCTCACCGAGCGCGAACGCATCCTTCGCGACGCCGCCAGCGCGAGCCGACGCGCGACGACGCTGGAGGAAACCTCGTACCGGATCGGCAAGTCGGACCTGCGCGCGGTCAACCAGCGCCAGCTCGCGACATGGGCGGCCGAGATCGCACTGCTGAGCGTGCAGCGCGAACGGCTCAGCCGGCGCATCGATCTCCACCTCGCACTCGGCGGGAATTTCGGCACCGCCGAGGAAGTGGCAAGCGCCACGCCGATCGAACCCGCGCGCGATCGCGCCGGAACCAACTGAGACGGAGCGGACGATGAAATGGCTCCTCGTCCTGATGCCGCTGGCCATCGCCCTGGAGCACTTCGCACCGGATCGGCCGTTGCTGGTATTCGTCGTCGCCGGTCTTGCGATCGTGCCGCTCGCGTCGTTGATGGCGCAGGCAACCGGATCGCTGGCGGCGCGCCTGGGCCCCGGCATCGGTGGCCTGCTCAACGCGACGTTCGGAAACGCGGCCGAACTCATCATCGCCCTTGCCGCACTGCGCAACGGCCTGCACGACATGGTCAAGGCCTCGATCGCCGGCACCATCATCGGCAACATCCTGTTCGTCCTCGGTGTTGCGATGGTTCTGGGCGGGTCTCGGCATGGCGAGCAGCGCTACGAATCGCGCGCCGCCCGCACGCAGGCGACGATGCTCACGCTCGCGGTGATCGCCCTGGTCCTGCCGGCGGTTTACCGCGCCATCGTGCCGACGGAGGAAGCTGCGCTGAATTCGATGAGCACGTTCCTCGCGATCGTGCTGCTGCTCGTGTACGTGGCCAACGTCGCCTTCACGCTGATGCACAGCAAGGTGCCGAAGAACAATGGCAACGACGCGCACGCCGACACCCTGCACCACGGTCCGCTGTGGAGCCCAGCCCGCGCCTCGCTGGTGCTGGGTGCCGTGAGTCTGGGCATCATCTGGCTCAGCGAGATCCTGGTCGGCGCGGTGGAACCGGCGAGCAAGTCCCTTGGGTTGTCGGACGCGTTCACCGGCGTGTTCGTGCTTGCCGTGATCGGCGGTGCGGCGGAACAGGCCACCGCGATCGTGGCCGCGCGCCAGAACCGGATGGACCTGGCGATGTCGATCGCGCTCGGTGCGAGCGTGCAGCTGGCGCTGCTGGTGGCGCCGTTGCTGGTGCTGCTGAGCTACGTCATCGGACCGCATCCGATGGGATTGGTGTTCGGGCCCGGGCTGGTCGTCACCATCCTGCTTTCGGTGATGATCACCGGACAGGTCGCCAGCGATGGTCGCACCGACTGGCTGCGTGGCGTGCAGCTGCTCGCGGTGTACCTGATCCTGGGCGCGGTGTTCTTCTACGTGCCGAACGCGTCGGGGTGATCCATGACGGCCACCACGACACCCGCCAGCGTGTTCCAGCAGCGCCGCTACATGATCCTGTTCTTCGCGCTGCTGGCGACCATCGCGATCGGCCCGTTGCTGCAGGCGATGCCGCTCGGCCGCGCGACGATGGAAGCGCTGGTGGTGGTCAGCCTGTTGGCCGCGGTATTCCCCATAGTGGCGACGATGCAGCGTCGCATGCTCTACGCGCTGGTCGTGGTCGCCGTGCTGATGCGCGCCTGGTCTTCGCAGATCGATGCACCCGCCTTCATCGTCGCCGGCGCGCTGATCTGGTGCCTGGTCGCGGCATGGGCGGCATTCCGCGCGGTCCGGCATTCGATGAGCTCGGTGAAAGTCAGCTCGGAGCGGATGTACGCCGCGCTGAGCGCCTACCTGCTGGTCGGCGTGTGCTGGGGCGTTCTGTACGCAGCGCTGGCGCGGGCGGTACCGGGTGCCTTCTACGTCTTCGGCGCACCGGCCGAGCACGCCATCAGCATGGCCGAGGCGATCTACTTCAGCTTCGTCACGCTGGCAACGCTCGGCTACGGCGACATTACGCCCGGCACCGCACCTCTGCGCGGGTTGGCGGTGTTCGAAGCCATCTTCGGTCAGCTCTACCTGGCCATCCTCGTCGCGAGGCTGGTCGGCCTGCACACCGCCGAACACACCCGATGAACTGCCTGCAACACCTCGCTTGAAATCGCCCCGCCTCGAATCACTCCGCTTGCAATCACGATGGGAGGACACATGAAAACGCACCGCACCGCATTCGTCGCCATGCCCCTGCTGGCCGCGTTCTCCCTGCCCTGCTTCGCGGTGGAGCCGCTGGATACGTTCAGCGCACGCGTCGGCCTGTACGTCACCGACTTCGATACCGAGGTGCGCGCCGACGGCGAAACCAGTGCCGGCACGCGCGTGGACCTGGAACGCGACCTCGGCCTGGACAGCAGCAACAACATCGCGTTCGTCGGCCTGACCTGGCGGCCGTTCGACCACCATGAGTTCGGCTTCTCGTACTACCAGGACGACGCCGACGCGACGCGGCGGATCAACCGCGACATCGAGTTCAACGACACGCTGTACGAAACCTCCAGCACCGTTCGTGCCGCGCTCGATCTCGACGCCTACGAGGCCTATTACGTCTGGTGGGCCGCGTCCAAGGAGAACTGGGCGCTGGGCCCGCGCTTCGGCCTGCTGTGGTACAGCATGAGCCTGGAGCTGTCTCTGGAAGTGGATGCCAACGGTAACCAGATCGGTGGCCAGGTCAGCGAGAAGATCGATGCCGACCTGCCCGCACCGACGATCGGCGGCAGCTGGCGCTGGGCGCCGGTGGACGACTGGCGCTTCTCCGCCGACGTGGGCTACTTCTCCGCCGACGTGGACAACATCGATGCCGACATCACCTTCGGCCGCGCCGGTGTGGAGTGGTTCCCGTGGGAAAGCACCGGCATTTCGCTGGACTACACGGTGCGCAAGATCGAAGCCGACGCCGAACGCTCCAGCTTCCTCGGCAACCTCGACTTCGTCGACAGCGGCATCCGCCTGGGCGTCACCTATCGCTTCTGATGAACGGCGCGTCGCCCCGCTCCGCCCACGTCCTGCGTCGCGTGCTGCGGCGCGGGCTGTCCGTGCTGCTGGCATTCGCCTGCACCCTCGCGGTCGCGCAGCCCGCCACGTCGCCGCCCACCACGGCGACGGCAGCGCCGCCTGCACACACGGCGACCGCGCGCTACTTCAACCGCGACATCGCGACATTCCGCTCGACGTTCCTCGGCAATACGCCACAAATGCGCGCGCGCGCCGCCGAGGCCAACATCGCGCGCATCGTCGATGTGCCCGGTGAGGCGCAGGTCAGCTACGAGAACGTGCCGCAGGGCGTGGTGATCCTGCTGGAGAAGCAACTGGTCACCGTGCTCACACCGGCCGATCGCGACCTGCTTCGCAACGAGACGCTCGATCAGATGCGTGCGCGCACCATGACGCGACTGCAGGCTGCGGTCGGTGCCGCCGAACAGGCGCGTCGCCCACAGCGCATCCTGCAAGGGATCGGCTGGGTGCTGGTGGGCACCGCCATCGCCTTCACCCTGCTCTATCTGCTGCGCTGGTTCGTACGCCGCGTGCGCCATCGCGTCGATGCCTGGCTCCAGGTACGACTCTCGCAGCTGCGCAGCGAATCGGCCCGCCACTTGCTCAACGGCCTGATCATCAGCGCACGCAGCTTCGCGCGCGTGTCGATGTGGCTGCTCGTCGCGCTGGTGTTCGAGGAATGGCTGCGTTTCGCGTTTGGCCGATTCCCGTACACGCAACCGTGGGCGGAGGCGATGACGGGCTGGATCGGCGGTCGCCTGAGCGACTTCGGCCGCTCGATCGTCGGCGCGCTGCCGGGGCTGTTCACGGTCTTCGTCATCCTGCTTCTGGCGCGAGTGGTCGCGCAGGCGATCCGGGTCACTTTCGCCGGCGTGCAGAGCGGGCGATTCCAGTTCGTCGGCATCGACCAGCAGCTGGCCGAGCCGACGCGCAAGATCGTCACCGGGATCGTGTGGCTGTTCGCGATCGCGATGGCCTATCCGTACCTGCCCGGCGCCGAAACGGACGCGTTCAAGGGATTGAGCGTGTTCGTCGGCCTGATGGTGTCGCTGGGCGCATCGAGCATCGTCGGCCAAGCCGCGGGCGGCTTCACGCTGCTGTATTCGCGCACCATGATCCCCGGCGACGTGGTGCGGATCGGCGAGACCGAAGGCGTGGTCCAGCAGATCGGCCTGTTCACGACGCGCCTGCGCACGCCGCTCGGCGTGGAGGTAAGTTTCCCCAACAACGTCGTGCTCGGCGGACAGCTCCACAACTATTCGCGCAACCCCGACAGCCCGGGCATGTGGATCGAATCGACCGTGACCATCGGTTACGACTCGCCCTGGCGGCAGATACATCGACTCCTGCTCGACGCGGCCCGGCGCACCGACGGCGTGCAGACGACGCCCGCGCCTTTCGTCGCACAGGCCGAGCTGGAGGACTTCTACGTCAAGTACGTCCTGCGCTCGCACATCGTCGACCTGCCGCGACGCTGGCTGATCCGCAGCGACCTGCACGCGAACATCCAGGACGCCTTCAACGAGGCCGGCGTGCAGATCATGTCGCCCAACTACGAGGCCGATCCCGAGGGAGCCAAGATCGTTCCCCGCGAGTACTGGGAAGGCCGCCCGAACGCGCACGATCCGGCGTCGCGCTGAGTCCGCACCACCCTGCTCAGGCGGCCGCGCCCAGCAGCGTGCGCAAACGTGGCGACGCGAAATCGATGAACGCGCGGATCTTCATCGGCAAGGGTCGGCGCGGTGCGTACAACAGGTTCACCGGATCCGGCGCGGGTTGCTGGTCTTCCAGCACGTATGCGATCCGTTCCGACGCGATCGCGTCCACGGCCTGGTACGACAGCAGGTGGCCGATGCCCAGTCCCTGTATCACGGCTTCCAGCGAGGCTTCCGCCGTGCTCACCGCGATGCGGCTGCGCACCGGGCCGTCGTAGTCGAGCCAGCCGTGCGCGAAGTCCCAGCGACCGGACGAACCCAGCGTCTCCAGCACGATGCAGTCGTGGCCGGCGAGATCGGCCACGCTGCGCGGCGTGCCTCGACGCGCCAGGTACTCGCGGCTCGCGCACATCATCCGTCGAGCCTGGCCGACCGGCACCGCGACGAGGTTGCCGTCGCGTGGCGTGCCCATCCTCACCGCGACATCCACATGGTCCTCGACGAGGTTCACGCTGAAGTCGGTCTGTTGCAGGCGAACCCGGATGTCGGGGTACTCGCGCAGGAAATCGCACACGATCGGCAGCACGTGCGTGCGACCGAACACGTGCGTCGCGCTGACCACCAGTTCGCCGGTGAGCGCCACGTGCTCCCCCGACGCCATGCGCTCGGCCTCGGCGACCTGTTCGAGGATGCGTCTGCATGCGGCGACGTAGCGCGCTCCCGCTTCGGTCAGGTTCAACCGCCGCGCGCCGCGCACCAGCAGTTGCGTGCCGAGGTGCTTCTCCAGTTCGGACACTCTGCGGCTGACGTTCGTCAGGGGAATGCCGAGCGCGCGCGCCGCGGCCGACAGGCTGCCCGCCTCCACCACGGCCGCGAGCACGGTCATTGCTTCGAGTCGGTCCATCATCCTTCCACCTTGCGGAAGACCTGTTTCCAAAATTACCGGCTACTGGCCCGGATCGGAAGGGTCTACGTTCGCTCCTGCAGCCAGCCCGCTGTTCCAGAGCCAACGAAGATGCGTACCGAATCCAGCCCCGCCGTGATCCTCCTGCTCGCCGCGCTCACCGCGCTGGCGATGCTCGCGACCAATATCGTCCTGCCGGTGATGCCTGCCATGATCGCCGACCTCGGCGCGTCCGCATCCGCCGCCGCGCCGGTGCTGTGGTCGTTCCTCGCCGTGTTCGCGGTCGGCCAGCTCTTCGCCGGCCCGCTGTCGGATCGCTTCGGCCGTCGTCCGATCCTGTTCAGCGGACTGGCGATCTTCGTGGCCGGCAGCGCGATCGCCGCGAGCGCGGACGGACTCACCGCGCTGCTGGCCGGACGCGCCCTGCAGGGCCTGGGCGCGGCGGCGGCATCGGTGCTGTCGCGCGCGGTGCTGCGCGACCTGTTCGAAGGCGCGGCGCTGGCGCGTGCGCTGGGCTGGGTCATGTCGATCATGGCCGCCGCGCCCGGCTTCGCGCCGCTGCTCGGCGCCCTGATCGGCGAAGCCTGGGGCTGGCGTGCCACCCTCGTCGCGCTGATCGCGGTCGCCGTCGTCATCGCCATCGCGCACCAGCGCATCGCTGGCGAAACCCTGCCCGCGACGCAGCGCAGCCGCCTCGGCGCTCGCGCGCTCGCGCGCGGCTACGCCGCGCTGCTGGCGAATCCGCGATTCACGCGCCCCGCGCTGGCGAACGCGCTGACGATGGGCGCGCTGTTCGCCTACTTCGCGGCGACGCCCGTCGTGTTGCGTGGCTTCGGCATCGGCACGGTCGGCATCGGCTTGTTCTTCGGTGTGGCGGTGTTCGCGGTATTCGCCGCATCCTTCCGCGCACCGCGCCTGGCCGCGCGCGTCGGTCCGGCACGCGTGATCGCGCTCGGGCTGTCGATCGCCGCCGTGGCTGCCGGCATCGCCGTGGCGAGCACGCTGTCGGATGCGCATGGCCTCATCGTCTACGTCGTCGCAGCCGCGGTGTTCCTGTTCGGCGTCGGCCTGATCATCCCCGCCTCGACCGCGCTGACGCTGGGCCCGTTCGCCGCGCAGGCCGGCCAGGCATCGGCGCTGCTGGGCTTCCTGCAGATGGCGTCCGCGACCGTCGCACTGCTTGTGCTCCCGTCCATCGCGCTGCCGCCGGCCGCGACGCTGGCGACGATCATCGCAGCCAGCGCGCTGTTGGCGCGCATCGCACTGCGTCCCGGCCGCGAGCCGCTTCCCGCGGCAGCCTGAAAGCCCGACATCTCCCTTCCTCACCGATACGTAAGTGAACTCCCATGAACATCCATGAGCAACGTCCCATCCTCGTGACCGGCGCCGCCGGCGACATCGGCGCGGTCGGCCGCAACATCACGACGATGCTGATCGAGAAGGGCCATCGCGTCCGCGCACTGGTCCGCCGCGAAGACGAACGCGCCCAGCAACTGCGCGACCTCGGCGCCGAAGTCGTGCAGGGCGACCTGACCGACCTCGCCTCGATGCACCGCGCGATCGAAGGCGTGTCGCGCCTGTACTTCGGCATGTCGGTCTCGCCGGCCTACCTCGAAGCGACGATCAACGTCGCCGCCGTCGCACGCCACCACGGCGTCGAAGCGTTCGTGAACATGTCGCAGATGACCGTCACCCAGATGAGCATCAGCGAGACGACGCCGAGCCCGCAGCACAAGCTGCACTGGCTCGCCGAACAGGCGCTGGCGTGGTCGGGTCTGCCGGTGATCACCGTTCGTCCGACCGTGTTCCTGGAAGGCTTCTTCCTGCGCCTGGTCGCCGCCGGCGTGCGCGAACGCGACGAGCTGGTGCTGCCGCTCGGCGATGCGCGCACCTCGCCGATTTCCGCCATCGACGTCGCTCGCGCGGTCGCCGCGATCCTCGACGATCCGGCGCCGCACATCGGCCACGTCTACAACCTCACCGGCTTCGAGTCGGCGAATGTCGAACACCACGCCAAGGCGTTCTCCGAAGCGCTTGGACGCACGATCCGCTACCGCGACGTGCCGGTCGCCGCGTGGGGCGACACGCTGCGCCAGATCGGCGTCCCTGCGCACCTGCTCGACCACCTCACCGCGATGGCCGACCTGCACCAGCAGGGGCGTTACGACCGCATGACCGACGACCTGCTGCGCCTGACCGGCCAGGGACCGATGAGCGTGAGCGAATTCGTCCGCCGCAACGCCGCGCAATTCGCCCGACCGGTCGCATGAACGCGCCCGCGTCCGGATGACGGCAACACGTACAAGGTGGTCAAATCCACGCAGGCACGATGGCAAGGACCGGGAGCGAACGTGGACCGCATCGATGCGATGAAGGTGTTCATCGCCGCGCTGGACGAAGGCAGCCTCGCCGGTGCGAGTCGTCGCACCGGACGCTCGGCAGCCGCGGTGAGTCGCGCCGTCGCGTTCCTCGAAGCGCACGTCGGCGTTCCGCTGCTGCACCGGACCACGCGCTCGATCAAGCTCAGCGAGGCCGGTGAACGCTACGCCGCCGCCTGCCGCAAGGTGCTGGCCGACCTCGACGAAGCCGACCGGCAGGCCGCCGGTGAACGCTCGGTCCCGCGCGGCACGCTGACCATCACCTCGACCGTGTTCTCCGGTGTGGAGATCCTGCGTCCCATCGTCGACGCGTTCATGGACGAACATCCGACCGTCAACGTGCGGATGCATCTGTTGGAGCGCCCGGTCAACCTGATCGACGAAGGGATGGACCTCGCGCTGCGCATCACTCACCTCGCCGATTCCACGCTGGTGGCGCAGCGGATAGGCGAAGTACGGCGCGTCGTGGTCGCCGCGCCGCGCTATCTCGACTCGCACCCGCGCATCGACGACCCGTCTGACCTGGCGAAGCACCCGATCATCGCGATGGCGCACATGGGCCAGGATTCGTGGAGTTTCCCGCCGCTCGAAGGATCGGCCGTGGCGCGTTCGGTATCGTTCACGCCGCGACTGGTGGTGAACAACGTGCGTGCCGCGATCGCCTCGGCCGTTGCCGGCCACGGCGTCGCGCGCCTGTTCTCGTACCACGTCGCCCCGGAAGTCGCCGACGACGCACTGCGCATCATCCTTGCCGATGCCGAACCGCCACCGATCCCGGTGAGCCTGGTGTCGCCGCACGGACGCCTTGCGGTGCCGAAGGTCCGTGCGTTCGTCGACTTCGCCCTGCCCCGCCTGCGCGCGGCTTACGCGGGCCTCGATACGCCGCGCTGACCGACCCGATTGCACCGCCGCGCGGAAGAATGTCTGCCGCGCGACGTGGATTCCGTCGTGGGTGCCGTGATCCCAGATTGAGTCGCGTCGGAGCCGCCGGCCTGTGCCGACGGCATTCCGGCTCCCCTCACACTGGAGTCAACCATGAGCACTTCCCGCAAGGTCGCCATCGTCACCGGCGCATCGCAAGGCATCGGCGCCGGCCTCGTACAGGCATTCCGCGATCGCGACTACTTCGTCGTCGCCAACTCGCGCAACATCAAGCCGTCGAACGATCCCGACATCCTCACCGTCGCCGGCGACATCGGCGATCGCGCCGTCGCCGAGCGCATCGTGAGCGAAGGCCTGACGCGCTTCGGCCGGATCGACACACTGGTCAACAATGCCGGCGTGTTCCTCGCCAAGCCGTTCACCCAGTACACACCGCAGGATTATGCGAGCACGCTGGCGGTGAACGTCGACGGCTTCTTCCACGTCACTCAGGCGGCCCTTTCGCAGATGGAGAAACAAGGCAGTGGCCACGTAGTCAGCATCACGACCAGCCTCGTCGACCACGCCATCGATGGTGTGCCGTCGGTCCTCGCCTCGCTCACCAAGGGCGGCCTCAACGCGGCCACGCGTTCACTCGCCATCGAGTACGCCAAGCGCGGCATCCGCGTGAACGCCGTCTCGCCGGGCGTGATCCGCACGCCGATGCATGCGCCGGAGACGCACGAGTGGCTCGCCGCCCTGCATCCGACCGGTCGCCTCGGCGAGATCGACGAAGTCGTGCAGGCCGTGCTGTACCTCGAGTCCGCGGGGTTCGTGACAGGCGAGATCCTTCACGTCGATGGTGGCCAGAGCGCCGGACACTGACGCGCCCGTCCACCTCCCATCAGGAGAACGCCATGCCCATCGTCAACATCCAGATCACCCGCGAAGGCACCGCCCCGGGACGCGACGCACCCACGGACGAAGAGAAGGCGGCGCTGATCAAGGGCGTCAGCGAGGTACTGCTGAACGTGCTGAACAAGCCGCTCGACTCGACCTTCGTCGTGATCGAGGAAGTGCCACTGGAGAACTGGGGCTGGGGCGGCCTGCCCGTTCCCGAACTCCGCCGGAGACTGGCTGCAAAGAAGTAGCGCCCTTCGCCGAACCATCGCCATCCGATCATCGGATGGCGATGTCCTGGCATCGCTACGACGAGCAGTGTCGATCCGCCACCGACAACGCTTCGTCGATGATCGCCAGTCCGTCGCGCAACGTCGCTTCGTCAATGACCAGAGGCGGCGCGAGGTGCAGGCGGTTGGATGCGACGAACGGCCATAGTCCATACTGCTTGCAGGCGTTCGCGAACTCGATCATCGGCGCGTTGTCGGCACCGGCCGCGTTGAACGGAACCATCGGCTCGCGCGTCGTCGTGTCGCGTACCAGCTCAATCGCCCAGAACGCGCCCAGCCCACGCACATCGCCGACACTGGGATGCCGCTCAAGCATCGCCAGCAACGCCGGCGCGATCACTTCCTTGCCCAGCCTGCGCGCATGCGTCACGAGGTCTTCGTCGCGATAGATCCCGATGCAGGCGACCGCCGCGGCACAGGCCAACGGATGGCCGGCATAGGTGAGTCCGCCCGGATAGGCGCGCTCGGCGAATGTCGCTGAGATCGCCTCGTTCATGATCACGCCGCCCAACGGCACATAGCCCGAGTTGACGCCTTTGGCGAAGGTGATCAGGTCCGGCACCACGTTCCAGTGGTCGACCGCGAACCACTCGCCGCAACGACCGAACCCGACCATCACCTCGTCGGCGATCATCACGATCCCGTGCGCATCGCACAGTTCGCGCACGCCGCGCAGGTAGCCATCCGGCGGAACGAGCACGCCGTTCGCACCGACGACGGACTCGATGAGGATCGCCGCGATGGTCTTCGGTCCTTCGACCATGATCGTGTCGGCCAAGTGAGCGAGCGCGCGTTCGCATTCCTCGCGCTCGTTCGCCGCATGGAACGACGATCGGTATGGATAGGGACCCCAGAAACGCGCGATGCCCGGCGCGCCCGGCTCCGACGGCCAGCGTCGTGGATCGCCGCTCGCCGCGATCGCGCCGGCGGTCGCGCCGTGGTAGCTGCGATACGCGGTGAGAATCTTATGGCGCCCCGTGTGCAGGCGCGCCATGCGGATCGCGTTCTCGACCGCCTCCGCCCCGCCGTTGGTGAAGAACACGCGGTCGAGCCCGTCCGGCGCGACCTCGGCGATCAATCGCGCGGCCTCGCTTGTCGCTTCGTTGGCGTGATACGGCGCGATCGTGCAGAGCTTGTCCGCCTGTGCCCGGATCGCTTCAACCAGCCGGGGATGCTGGTGGCCCACGTTGACGTTGACGAGCTGGCTGGAAAAGTCGAGCCAGCGACGTCCTTCCTCGTCCACGAAATGCACACCCTGCGCGCCGACGACGACCGTCGGTTCGAGCTTCGCGTGCGACGACCACGAATGCAGGATATGGCGGCGATCGTCGCGCCGCGCCTGTGAGGGCACCGCGCGCTCCACGTCCACTGTGGATTCGCGCACGCTGTCGACGACCTCGCGCATGGACCGCTCCGCTCAGGGAATGAAGGTCTGCTCCGGATCGTCGAACGACTTGAATTCCAGCGCGTTGCCCGACGGATCGAACAGGAACATCGTCACATGCTGGCCCGGCTTGCCCTTCAGGCGCAAGTGCGGCTCTTCGTGGAAGGCGATCCCGGCATCGCGCAATCGCCGTGCCAACGCCTCCCAGGCCTCGCGATCGAGGTTCATGCCGAAATGCGGGATCGGCACATCCTCTCCGTCGAAGCGGCCGCCCTGCAGCGGCTTGCCTTCGCCGGAAATGTGCGCGACGAGGTGATGGCCGAAGAAATCGAAGTCCTGGTACGACACGTCGCTGCGCCCCATCGGACAGCCCATCACGCCGCCGTAGAACCGGCGCGCCTCGTCGAGGTCGCGCACCGGGAACGCGAGGTGGAACTGGGTGATCTGCGTCATGACACCGTTCTCGGACGCTGCACGCAGGCGTCGAAGATGTTCTCCCAGAACTGGTTCCAAGCGGTGATGCTGCGTTCGTAACCCCGTGCGAGCTCCGGCAGCACCGCAGGCTCCTCGCGGATGTACTGGTCGATGGCGGCGCGGGTGAGCTCGCCGTGGACGATGTCTTCCTCGCCGGTATGGATCGTCCAGAACTCCCAGTCGATGCTGCCCTCGTGGTCGCGGATGAACGGATGCACGCGCAGGTGTTCGAACATCACGGACAGATAGGTCTGGCACAAACACTCGCCACCCATGCCGCGCAGTCCGACGCCGAACGCAGGATCGCGCTGCGCAAGCTCATCCGATAGCCCACTGAGGATCGCGTGGTTGGCGGGCAATCGTTGTTCAAGTCGCTCGGGCGCGACGTCGATGCTGGCAAGGAAACGGTCGTACAGCGCCGGATGCGCGCGGTTTGCATCGCCCTCGCCCAGCTCCTCGGAGAGGATCTGGCTCAGCAGGCTGCGCAGGCCGCCAAACGGCAGTTTCGCCAACAACAGGGCGAGATCGCTGATGTAGTCGATGGTGAAGAATCGATACTGCGTGCAGAACTGACGCAGCGCATCGACGGGCAGATGTGCGAGCGCTTTCATCTTCTGGTCGGCGAGCGCTTCAGTCGCCTCTTTCGCCTGTTCCGCGAATTGCCAGAAGCTCTCGCGATCCCATGCGTCCGACGGTTTCGGAAAGTTTGGAACGGTGGTGAATGCAGCCGGGGCGTTCAGGTTCTTCTGCAATGACATGCGTCCAGTCCGAGGAGGAGGCTGCACCGCGACCGACGACGTCGCGATGCAGCGTGGAGGGACGAAGCGTCCAACGTCGTCGCGAGCATACCCAACGGATTCGATGCATCAGTTCACTTCGCGTTGACCAACATGTCCTAATGTCGATGCCCACTGCATCCAATTCTGATCGCCGTCTCGTTTCGAACGGTTCTTCAACGAATCTGGACGCATTCATTGCGCGATAGCGGCGTTTCCGGTTCATCTGCCGTTATCGATATTCACGCGGATGCCGCTTCATCTGGCGATGGCACCGTGCAGAAGGCTTCACGAGACGCTCTGATCGATGAACGCACCGCGCCACACGATGTACGCGACCGCCGTCAAACTGCTCTGGACCGGCGGCTGGGATTCGACGTTCCGCCTGTTGCAGCTGCTGCTGCGGCATCGCGTGCCGGTGATCCCGTACTACCTGGAAGATCCGACGCGCGCTTCGACGACGACCGAGCTGGCCACGATGGCCCGGATCGCCGCGCACCTTCGTGAGAACTACCCGCACACGTGCGAGCTGTTGTTGCCGTTGCGTGTCTCCGCGGTGACCGATGTCGTTCCTGATGCCTCACTTACCGACGCCCTGCGCGAGATCCGCCGACGCAGCTACATCGGCAGCCAGTACGAATGGCTGCCCGCGTTCTGCGAGCAGCACGGAATCACCGGCATGGAACTTGGCGTGCATATCGACGACAAGGTGCAGGCGTTGATGCGACCGTTCGCGAGGGATTTCGAGCATCCCGCTGGATTCCGCAGCGTGCGCGCGGACCCTCGCCATGCGGAAACGGCCGAGTACCGCCTGTTCCGCTACTTCAGCTTCCCGCTCTTCCACATCGACAAGGTCGGCATCGGCGAAGAGTCCGACCGCGCAGGCTGGAGCGAGATCATGGAGATGACCTGGTTCTGCCATACGCCGGTGCGCGGCCAGCCGTGCGGCGTCTGCGCGCCATGCGTCTACACGATCGAGGAAGGACTGGCGCGACGCGTACCGGCGTCGCGACGCATGATTTCGTTCTTCTACCGGCGATTCGCCCTGCCCCTGAAGGCGCCGTTGCGGCACCTGCGAACGTCCCTGCGCTCTGTTCGATCCGGGCGCGGCCCCGCTGCGCCCGGCATCGGCGGTTCGTGAACGATCTATTTCGTAACGACGAGCTTGCCCTTCATCAGCATCGCGTGGCCAGGAAAGCTGCAGAAGAACGTGTAATCGGCGCCCGGGGTGAGCTTGTTTCCGGGGAATGTGACGCTGGTTTTCCCACCACCGCCGATGACCGTGGTGGCGGCAATCACGCGTGCGTCGTTCTTTGGCGCGTAATGGTTCGCGGCGCCTGCCTTGATCGCATCGCGAGCGACGCCCTCTCGATCCGCGGCAGCGGTGATCACCACGTTATGCCCCATCGCAGCGGCCGGCATCTTGCCGGCGTGCACCAGTTCGAGCGTGATCGTCGCGCACGAAGCCGACACGGTCGCTTCGGTGCGATCGTAGTTCATGGCGTCGTTGCTCTTGAGCGGGACGGTGCACCCGTTCGCATGCGCGAGGCCGGCAGCGCCGAACAGGGCGATGAACACGAACGGGACGGGATACTTCTTCACGACGGCTCCTGGATGCTTCATGGACACGGGACGCGGCGCGACGCGTCGGGTGGCCTGGCTGGCCGTCGTTTCCGGGTCGATCACCGCTGCGCGAACAGTAGGGACAGGTTCGCCCCCGCATCTTGATTCAGGTCAAGCTGCGGTTGACCGCGGGAGGTGCGTCGGCTCCGGGCGGGATCAGGGCGCGGCGAGTGTCACGAGGACGACGGCCTCGAGGACCTCGGTGAGTGCCCCGGCCGTGTCGCCGGTGATGCCGCCGAGTCGGCGTAGGCATGCCCGTCGCCAGACCAGGAACACGAGCGTGGCCACCGCGAATGCGGCAATCCCCCGCCCGCCGGCCACCGCACACAACGCCACGGCCATCGATACCGCAGTCATGCAGGCGGTGCGCGGCGCATCGGTGAGGCCCGAGCCAAGGCCGCCGCTGCGCACGTAAGGCGTCGTGAGGAACGCGGCGGTCAGCGCCGCTCGCGCGAGCATGGGCGCGAGCCACAACAGCTGCCACGCGTGGGCGGGCAGACTCGCCAGCGCCGCGAACTTGAGTAGCAACACCAGCACGACCGCTGTGACACCGGCCGGGCCACTGCGCGGGTCCTTCATGATCTCCAGCGTGCGGGCCCGGTCGCCCATTCCGCCGATCCACGCATCGGCACTGTCGGCCAGTCCGTCGAGATGCAACGCGCCGGTCGACGCCACCCACACGACCAGCATCACAGCTGCCGACAGCAGCGAAGGCGGCCATGCCCATGCCAATGCGCAGAGGATCACGCCGACGACGAGTCCGACCACGGGATACCACGCCAGCGACTGTCGCCGCGCGCGGCCATCATCGAACACACGCGCGGGCACGGGAATGCGGGTCAGGAATCCGATCGCATGCAGCAGGCCGCCAATCATGCTCGCAAGTCCTGAGCCACGCGCCACGCAAGTGGATGCAGCGATGCATGCACCACTTCAAGATTCGCCATCTCGCCGAACGAACGACCTTCGGCGATGCAACGTAGCAGACGGATCGCGCCGCCGTGGGCGACAACGAGCACGCGCAGACCGGCATGACGGGCGACGACATCGTCGAGCGCCGCAACCAGGCGTGCGCGGAACGACGCGAAGCTCTCCGCACCGGGCGGTGGGTACGCGACCGGATCGGCCCAGAACCGAGCAAGCGCATCGCCCTGCCCGTTCGCCAGGGTTTCCATCGAAACGCCTTGCCATTGACCGAAGTGGTACTCGGCCAGGCGCCGGTCCAGTTGCATCGGAAGTCCGCGCAATCTGGCAAGTTCCTCACCGAACGCCGCGCAACGCTGCAAGGGAGACGACACCACGACGTCCCACGCTCCATCGATGACAGACCCGCGCAACTGCGACCAGCCCAGCATCGAAAGCGGATCGTCGAGCTGGCCGCGATAGCCGTACTCGCCGGTATCGCCGTGGCGTAGCAGATCGATGCGCGTGGTCGAACCGTGACTCATCCCTGCGACACGCCGGCCTGCGCGAAGGTCGCCATGCCTGAATGCAGCTCGCACGCCAGCCGCAGCAGGGGAACCGCGATCGCCGCCCCGCTTGCCTCGCCCAGGCGAAGGCCGAGGTCGAGCAGTGGCTGCGCCTGCAGTGCGTCGAGCAGGCGCGCATGCCCGCGTTCGTGCGAGCGATGCGCGAACAGCAGCCAGTCGCGAACCTCGGGATTCAGGCGCACTGCGGTCAATGCAGCAGCCGTGGTGATGAAGCCATCGACCAGCACCGGCATGCGCGCCTGCGCCGCCGCGACGAATGCGCCGGTCAGTGCGGCGATCTCGAAACCGCCAACGCAGCGCAGCTGTTCCAGCGGATCGCGTGCTGCCTCGTGACGCTGCAGCGCACGTTCGATCGCCGCGATCTTGCGCGCGATGCCATCGCCATCCAGCCCCGTTCCGGCGCCAGCGAGCATCGCCGGGGATTCACCGAGCAATGCGCAGGCCAGTGCGGCGGCGGATGTCGTGTTCGCTATGCCCATCTCACCACCGATGAACAGGTCGGCGCCATCCTCGAGCGCCTGCGCCACGCGTTCGGCGCCGACGCGCAAGGCCGTATCCAGTTGCTCCACGGTCATCGCCGGCGCCTCGCAGAAGTTCGCCGTCTGTGGCGCGATCACCGCACGCGTCACGCCGCGGATCTCACCCGGATCGTTCACCGTACCGAGGTTCACCACATCCAGCCGCGCGCCGAGCGAACGCGCCAGCACGCTGATGGCCGCGCCGCCGCTGGAGAAATTTCGCACCATCTCACCCGTCACCACCTGCGGAAACGCCGACACACCTTCGGCCGCCACGCCATGATCGGCGGCGAACACGCTGATCCATACGCGCTTCATCGCCGGTCGTTCCACGGCTTGCATCGCAGCCAGCCGGATCGCGATGTCCTCCAGCGCACCGAGAGAACCCGGCGGCTTGGTCAGCGATTGCTGGCGGATGCGTGCGGCTCCCGCCGCTGCGGTATCGAAGGACGCGCACGGGCGCGACCACCAGGCTGGTGTCATGCAAGAGTTCCCTTGAGAGCAAGCGGCAGTCCTGCCGCGACGAAGATCACACGTTCGCATTGCGCGGCGAGCGCCTGGTGCAGCCGTCCCGCTTCATCGACGAAGCGACGGCTCAATTCGCCCATCGGTACGACGCCGAGCCCCACTTCGTTGCTGACCAGCACGATCTCGCCCGGCAGCTGCGGCAATGCGGATAGCAGGGCATCGCGTTCTGCGTCGGATCGCGCGTCGTCATCGATCAGCAGGTTCGATAGCCACAGCGTCAGGCAATCGACCAGCAACAGGCGCTCGTCGCGCGCGTGCGCCGCCATCGCCCGCGCGAGCGCCGATGGTTCCTCGACACTCGTCCAGTGCGATGGCCGGCGCGCACGATGGTGTGCGATGCGCTCCGCCATCTCGGCGTCACCTGCCCGTGCGGTGGCGATGTACACCACCTCGCGGCCGGATTGCAGGGCCAGGCGTTCCGCCAGAGCGCTCTTGCCCGAACGTGCACCGCCGAGGATCAGGCTGCGCATGGCGCCTCCAACCCGAGGATGCGCAGCAGCGCGGCGCCATCCAGATGCGACTCGACCGCATCGGCGAGGCGCTCGATCGACGCTTCCCGCAGTGCGCGCACATCGATGGGCGCTGCGTCGCGAAGACCCGCCCACCGTAGCAGCGCGGCCTGCGCCTGTGGATGGTCGAATACCCCATGCAGGTACGTTCCCATCACCTGCCCGTCCGGCGAGCGCGCACCGTCGCAACGTCCGTCGTCTAGTCGCACTATTGGCGAGGCAAGCGCCGCACCGTCACTCACTCCGCAATGGATCTCGTAACCGCTAACGTCGGGTTGTCCGTCGAGCAGCAGCGTTCCGTGGACGTTGCGCAGCTTCTTATCGGGTTCGAGCGTGGTCTCGATGTCGAGCCAGCCGAGCCCCTCGCTCGATCCCGCCTCTCCCTCGATGCCGTGCGGATCGTGCACCGCGCGACCCAGCATCTGAAGGCCGCCGCAGATGCCGATGACCTTGCCGCCGTAGCGCAGGTGGCGCTCAATCGCGCGATCCCATCCGTTCGAACGCAGCCATGCGAGGTCCGCGCGCGTCGCCTTGCTGCCCGGGAGCACTATCAGGTCGCACGCCGACGGCGTCTCGCCCGGCCCAATGAAGCTGCACTCCACCTGCGGATGCGCACGCAGCGCGTCGAGGTCGGTGTGGTTGCTGATGCGCGGCAGCACCGGGACGACCACGCGCAGCATGGCGCCGCTCTTCGCTTCGCGCTGACTTGGCAATGCGTCCTCGGCCTCCAGATGCAGGCCATGCAGATACGGAAGGACACCGATAACCGACTTGCCGGTTTCGCGCTCCAGCCAGTCCAGTCCCGGCTGCAACAGCGCCAGGTCGCCACGGAAGCGGTTGATCACGAAGCCACGCACGCGCGCTCGCTCGCTGTCCGACAGCAACGCCAGCGTGCCGATCAGATGCGCGAACACACCGCCGCGGTCGATGTCGGCCACCAGGATCACCGGACAGTCCACCGCCTCGGCATAGCCCATGTTGGCGATGTCGTTCGCGCGCAGGTTGATTTCGGCAGGGCTGCCCGCGCCTTCCACGATCACCGCATCAAACGATTCACACAGGCGCGCATGCGACGCGAGCACGGCCTCACGCGCGATGCGCTTGTAGTCGTGGTATGCACGCGCATCGAGCTGCGCGACCGCGCGACCGTGGACGATGACCTGCGCGCCCGTGTCGCTGCTCGGCTTGAGCAGTACGGGATTGAAGTCGGTATGTGCCGGTAGGCCGCAGGCCTGTGCCTGCACCGCCTGTGCGCGACCGATCTCTCCACCGTCCACGGTCACCGCCGAGTTGAGCGCCATGTTCTGCGGCTTGAATGGCGCGACACGAACGCCGCGGCGGCGGAGCCAGCGGCACAGCGCCGTCACCAGCGCGCTCTTGCCTGCGTCGGAGGTACATCCCTGCACCATCAGCACGCGCGCGCTCATGCCAGCGCCTGCGCAAGCGCGAGGTCGAGTCGGGCGAAACCTGTGTCGTCGGGCGGCAGTCCGAAGCGAAGGCTGGCCGGTTGCTCGAACAAGCGGACCAGGATGCCGCGAGATGCGAGCGCTTCGTGCACCTCCAACGCGCGAGAATCGCGACGCCACTGGAAGTAGGCGCACCCGGCCGTCGGTATCAAGTCGCGCGCGCATAACAGGTCACGCAGGCGTCGCGATACTGCGAACAGTCGCGAACGCGCCTGCGCGTGCCATTCGCGGTCCGCCAACGCGAGCCTGAGGACATGGCGCGCCGGGCCGTTTACCGTCCACGGCCCCAACCGCTCCTGCAGATCCTGAAGCACCGAAGGCGCTGCGCAGACGAAGCCCGCACGCGCACCGGCCAGGCCGAAGAACTTGCCTGCCGAACGCAACACGATCAGGCCCTCCCGCCGGGAATCGCCGGACAGGCTCTCGGTCGGATCGGCATCGATGAATGCTTCATCGACCACCAGCCATCCACCGCGACACGCCAGCGATTCGTGCACAGCAAGCAGAAGCCCGCGGTCGAAATATTCAGCGCTCGGGTTGTTCGGATGGACCAGCACCATCACGTCGAATCGCTCCACCGACGCGAGCAAGTCCTGCGCGCTGCACGACATCACCTCGTGCCCTGCCCGCCGCCACGCTTCGGCGTGCTCGGCATAACCGGGATCGATCACGCCCACTCGCGACCGCGACCGCAGCCACGGCAACGCCTGGATAGCTGCTTGCGAGCCCGCCACCGGCAGGACATGCGGCGCGGCGTAGAACTCACGCGCGATGTCGACGAGGCCATCATCGTCTTCCGGCAATCGATGCCACGCGGCCGCAGGAATCTCCGGCACCGACCATGCGAATGGGCTGATGCCAGTGGAAAGGTCCAGCCACTCGGACACGGGAATGTCGTATCGACGCGAGGCTTGCAGCAGACGACCGCCGTGCTCAAGCATGCAGCTCCCCTCCGAGCGCGACGAGAGCAGCCACCAGCAACCACAGCAACACACCACGGCGGACGAGGCGCAGCGCGTCGGCGATGGTGTCGACATCCGCGGTCCGGCCTTCGCCCAGCGCGGGACGATCTTCCCAGGTGCCGTGGTACGGCGCCGGCCCACCGAGCCTTACCTCCAGCGCGCCCGCGCCGGCAGCCATCACCGGGCCGGCGTTGGGACTGTCCCATTGCGGTGCCTGTCCACGCCAGCAGCGCAGCGCCGTTCGCGTCTTGCCAAGGCCCGCGTATGTGAGCGCGGTCAGTTGCGCGGGGACGAAGTTGAGCACGTCGTCGATGCGCGCGGCGGCCCAGCCGAAACGCTCGTATCGCGGCGTGCGATAACCCCACATCGCGTCGAGCGTGTTCGCCAGCCGATTCAGCACGACACCGGGCGCACCAAGCAACGCGAACCAGAACAGTGCGCCGAACACGGCGTCCGCGCCGTTTTCCAACACCGATTCCGTCGTCGCCGACGCGACCTGCGTGGTGTCGAGCTCGGCCGTGTCACGACTCACCATGCGCGCGACGGCCGCTCGCGCGGCATCCAGGTCGCCGGCTCGCAATGGCAGCACGACCGCCATCGCGTGTTCGCGCAGGCTGCGATGACCGACCGCGAGATAGAGGATCACCGCCGAGAACAATGCGTCTGCCCAAGGCGAGCAGTCGTTCAAAGACCGTGAAACGAATGCCACCACGAGGACGCAAGGCAACACGGCGAGGCACCACGCCACGACACCCGCGATGCGTGCGTCGCGATGAAGCCGTTGTTCGATCGCGCCTGTCATGCGTCCGAAGCCCACCAGCGGATGCACGCGTCGCGGCTCGCCGAGCAAGGCGTCGAGCACCATTCCCGCGAGCATCGCCAGTGCGGTGATCACGGCAGGAACAACCGCATCGCGGCCTGCGGGTTGGACGGGAAGTAGAAGTGCACGAAGCTGGCGGTCAGGCGTCGCTGCCGATACACGGCCTCGCGGCTCGGACCGCCGTTCGGGTTGTGCGACGAGGCCAGCGCTGGCATCTCGACGTGCGCGTTCGCGTAATGGAAGGTATGACCGCGAAGCTCGCCTTCCGGGAGTTGCACCGACTGCAGGCCCAGCGCGGCGAGCCGAGTCTGCATCCGCGCTTCGCCGTGCAGCAGGCCCGCCATCGGCGAACGGGCTCCGTCACGGTCGCTCAGTGCATCCAGCGCGAACAGCATGCCGCCGCATTCGGCCAGCAGCGGTTTGCCAGCATCGCAGTGCGCATGCAGATCACGATGCAGGTCGTGCCGTTGCGAGAGAGCGTCCAGGTGGAGTTCCGGATATCCGCCTGGAAGCCAGGCGGCGTCGCAATCCGGGAAGGCATCGCCCGCGAGCGGCGAGAAGAACGACAGCTCCGCGCCGGCTGCGTGCAACAGGTCGAGATTGGCCTGGTAGATGAAACAGAAGGCAGCGTCACGGGCAATCGCGATGCGTCGCCCGGCGAGGTGCGCCGGGACTTGAACGACGTTGCTTCGCTCAAACGCGACCGCAGGTGGCAACGCCGTGGACGCGTGTTGCGCCCATGCATCGGCCAACGCATCCAGTCGCGCGTCGATATCGGGCAACTCGGCGGCTGAAACCAGTCCGAGGTGACGCTCCGGCAGCGCCAGCTGCGCATCGCGCGGCAGCGCTCCCATCCAGTGGAGATCGGGAGGAAGGCTTTCGCGCAGCAGGGTCGCATGGTGCGCGCTGCCGATGCGGTTCGCCGCCACGCCATGCATCGCGAGTCCATCGCGGTAACGTGCAAGACCGGTCGCGAGCGCGCCAAACGTCTGCGCCATCGCCGATCCGTCGATCACCGCCATCACCGGCACACCCAGCGCCTGTGCGAGATCCGCGCTCGATGGTGAACCATCGAACAGCCCCATCACGCCTTCGATGAGGATCAGGTCCGCTTCGCCCGCCGCATCGAACAGACGCGCGCGCACGTCGCTCTCGCCGGTCATCCACAGGTCGAGCTGGTAGACCGGCGCGCCACTCGCGCGTCCGAGCACCATCGGATCGAGGAAGTCCGGCCCGGTCTTGAACACGCGAACGCGCTTGCCTTGGCGCGCATGCCAGCGAGCCAGCGCGGCGGTCACGCTGGTCTTGCCCTGCCCCGACGCGGGCGCCGAGACAAGCAGTGCGGGACAGTGGCGGACCTCGTGCATGGTCAGAGCTCGATGCCGTGCTGAGCCTTGATTCCAGCCTTGAACGCGTGCTTCACCACGCGCATCTCGGTAACCGTGTCGGCCGCTTCGACCAGCGCATCCGGCGCGCCGCGACCCGTGATCACGACGTGTTGCCGTGGCGGTCGGGCGGCCAGCGAAGCCAGCAACGCGTCCAGCGACACGTACTCCTTCGCCAGCGCGATGTTGAGCTCATCCAGCAACACGAAATCGAACTGCTCGTCGGACATCATGCGCGCGGCGATGTCCCAGGCCGCGCCAGCGGTGACGATGTCGCGGCCACGGTCCTGCGTTTCCCAAGTGTAGCCCTCGCCCATGACGTGGTACTCGACGAGGTCGTCGAAGCGACGAAAGAACGCCTCTTCGCCGGTCGAGAAGCTGCCCTTGATGAACTGGACCACGCCGCAGCGGAAGCCGTGGCCGAGCGAGCGCGCCAGCATGCCGAAGCCGGAGGAACTCTTGCCCTTGCCATTGCCGGTGTTGACCACGATCACGCCACGATCGATGGTCGCGCGCGCGATACGACGATCCACCAGTTCCTTCTTGCGTTGCGCGCGTTCGCGATAGTGCTCGTCCTCGCTGACGCCAAGGCGCTCCGAGCCGCGGCTCATGCGTGCGCAGCCCGGCGTGCGGCCACGCGGGTCGCCACGCCGATCCAGAGCGCGCGCAAGGCGAAGGCCGCACCGACATAGCCGGCCATCGTGCCGAGCGCTCGCGGGTAGTATTGCGGGATACGTGCGACGAAGCCGGCCAGCGTCGGCTCCGCGTAGCGGCCGGAGAAGAACCAGAACCCGCCCTTCGAGAACAGATAGGCGATGCTGGCGGCGACGATCAGGACGACGACGAGTCGCGGCACAGTGCGCCATTCGTCACGATGCCGGCGCGAATAGGCGTGCCCACCGAGCCACAGGGTGGCGTAGGCCAGCGCAAGCGCCCAGTACGCCGGCGACAGGCACCAGTCGGTGATCGTGCCGCTGGCGAGACTGGCGATGTCGAGTGCCGATGAGAGCACGAAGAACGCCGGCAACGCCCACATCGGCCGCAGCAGTGCGCCGACGAGGAAGAACACGGCCCACGAGGCGCTGGGCAATGCGTCGACACTGGCGAAGTGCTGTCCGCGCGTGCAGATCATCAATGCGGCGAGCGCGGCCGCGACCAGGATCTGGCTGCGGGTCGACGAAATCGGCAGGACGGTGCTGCGTTCGATTGCGGTCATCTCGGATCCTCCTCAGGCGACGTTGTGCTGGCGGACGGCACGAGCGCGCAGCGCCCGCATGGCCACCGCGTGGACGACGAGCGCGACGGCGATATAGGCCATCGTCGTGCGCACGAACAGCGGACCCCATTGCCAGGCGCGTGCGACGTACTCGGCGAAATGCGGGTTCTCGTAGCGCCCGCCGAGCCAGTAGAACGCGCCATTGGAGATGGCGAACGACAGCGATGCGCACGCCAGCGCGACACCGACGGCGCCGAGCAGCGACGCCCAGCCATCCTGCAGGCGGTCCGCGTACCAGCGCCCGCCGTACCACAGCACGGCGTACGCCGGCAGCAGGAACGAGTACGCCGGCGTGACGCAGAAGTCGCTGACACCGGCATGCTCGATCGCGATCCAGTCGATCGCAACCGCCAACGCGATGAACACCGCGAACTGCCAGTGCTTCCGCAGGTAGAGGCCGCCGAGGAAGAACAACGCCATCGAGGCGTCGGGCAAGTGCAGCGCGTCGCCGAAGTGATGGAAGCGTGTGGCGACCATCAATGCAGCGAAGGCGGTAAACAGACCCAGGTTGGCTTGACGTGGCAAGGCTTTCATCGGCGACCTCGTGGTGGCGGTGGACGTCCGCTCAGCGGACGACGGGCTGGTAGCGCAGGGTCAGCAACCAGGTGCGTCCGGGCTGGTTGTAGAGCGCGGCGGTTTCGTAGCGCTTGTCGAACACGTTCGCGACGGACGCCTGCACACTCCATGCCTCGTCGAAGGCAAAGCCCGCGCGCAGGTCGGCCAGTCCATAACCGGCCAGACGCGTGGTGTTGGTCAGGTTGTCGTAACGCTCACCCGCACCGGTGACGCTGGCGCCTACGCTGAAATCACCGAAGCGGCGATCCGCGTCGATACGCCCGCTCTGCTTCGCACGACGCGGCAGCAGGTTGTCGTGGTTCGGGTTGTCGCCGTCGTTGCGCGGATCGAGCCAGGTCAGGCTGCTGCGCAGGTCCCAGCCAGCGAGCTGCGTGCCGATCACGCCTTCGACGCCCTGGATCCGCGCGCGGTCGATGTTGTTCGGCGCGCCGGTCGCACCCAGCGACGAGTCGAACGCGATCATGTCGTCGATCTTCGTGTCGAAGGCATTGAGCGACCACGTGCCCCAGCCGTGTTCGCCGCGCAGGCCGAGTTCGACGCTGCGCGAGGTTTCCGGCCCCAGGTCCGGATTGCCGTAGCCCGGGAAGTACAGTTCGTTGAACGTGGGCGCCTTGAATGCGGTGCCATAGCTCGCGCTCAGGCGAAGCGCCTGCGTGAAATCCCAGCCCCACAGCACGCTGCCGGTGGTCTCGCCACCGAACTGGCTGTCGTCGTCGCGACGCGCACTGGCCTGCAGGGAGTGCGTTCCGAACGCCTGCTGCCACTGCGCGAACGCGCCACGATTGATGCGGCGATCACGCGCATAGTCCGTGTTGCTGTCGATCTTGTCGCCGAGCCAGTCGAAGCCCAGCGTCAGCAGCGCATCGGCGATGCCGATATCGGCCTGCAGCGATCCCAGTTCGCGTCGGGTGTCGAAGGTGGACGAGTAGACGCCGTTGAGGAAGTTGTCGCTCAGGTCAGCGCTGGTGCCGAGGCCTGCGGTGATCTTCAACCGCTCACTCGGGGTGTAGCGCACGCGCGTGCCGATCGCCTGCTGCACGGTGTCGGCCTCGTTGTTGGCGCTGCCGTCGTACTCGTTGTGGCCCTCGGCACGGAACACGCGCGCGTCGGCGTCCCACTGCTCGTCGAAGCGCCATCCGCCCTGCAGCGTCAGCGAGCTGTTGCGATAGCCATCCTTGTCCGGATCGAAGTTGCGCGTGCCGCGGTAGGCGTTGATGCCGTCGGTCGACTGGTATGCGGCGTTGATCGAGTACCAGCCGCGCTGTTCCGCATCCTGCGTGCGACCGGCGACACCGGCGGAGTAACGCTGCGTCGCCTCGCTGCCGACGGCGGCGCTGAGGCTCGGAGCGAACGCACCCTGCGGTCGGCGGGTGAAGATCTGGATCACACCGCCCAGCGCTTCCGAACCGTACAGGCTGGAGAACGGACCGCGCACGATTTCGATGCGTTCGACCTGTTCGACCGGAATGTCCTGCAGCGACGCACCGCCGCTGGTGGCCGAACCGATCTTGACGCCGTCGATCAGCACCAGCACGTGGTCGGACTCGGTGCCGCGCAGGAACACCGACGTGGACTTGCCCACGCCGCCGTTGTTGGCGAGCGAGATGCCGGCGCGCCCGGTCAAGAGATCCGGCACGGAGGCCGGTTGCAGGCGTTCGATCTCGGCGCGGTCGATGACCGTGATCGCGGCAAGCGTCTGGTCCTGCGTCTGCGCGGTGCGCGTGGCGGTGACGACGACTTCGTCGAGATCGGTGGCGCCGCCTTCGGCGAACGCGGGAGCGAGGGCGGAAATCGAAGACAGCAAAGCGACCGCCAGCACACGGCGGCTGAAATACGGAAACTGCGGATGCACTGACACACTCCTTGGCCGCGCCTGCCCGCGCGGGTTCGATGGAAAAGGACAGGCGGAAGGAGGCGTGATGACGGCGCGGGACAACGGAATTCCGGCCGCATGACATCGCCCACCGCATGTCACGTCGCACCGAGGCCGGTCTCCGGGCTCGCGAGAGAAGCGGTCGATCGACCGTCTTCGGGTCCGCGCCTTCCCATGCATGAAGCACAGTGGCCGTGTGCGGAACCTTGTCTCGCCTACCGTTGCGGGGGCAGCTCCGGAATTGCCGGCCGTGAGTCACGGCGGCGCACCGGATTCCCGTTTCAACCACCGGACAAGCCGGCGGTCACCTTGGGCGGGCGCAGTCTAGCAGCTGAACGAAGGAATGCGCACCGCACGCCGACATGGCGATGCGTCATATGCACGATCGCGCCCGGCTTGACCGGGATCAGGGCGATCGACGATGCGTCAGGCCGGCTCGTCGCCGGGCCGGATCGAAGGCGACCGCGCGAACATCGCGGCGACGTCCTGCGAGACGCTGCGCAGGTGCAGGTCCTGCTGCGGATACGGGATCTCCACGCCCGCCTCGACCAGTGCGGTATAGATGCGCGTGACCAGGTCGCTGCGCACGTTGACGCTGTTGTCGTAGTCGTACGTCCACACGCGCAGACCGAAGTCCAGCGAACTCGCGCCCAGCCCCATGAACAGCACGGCCGGCGCCGGATCGGACGAAACGCCCGGCGTCTGCTTGATCGCGACCTTGAGCAGTTCGATCACCTTGAGCGGATCGCTGCCATAGGCCACTCCCAGGTTGATGTCGAGGCGGCGATTGCGGTCGAGCAGCGTCCAGTTGATGAGCTTTTCCGACAGCAGGGTGCCATTCGGCACGACCACGTCGGCGCCGTCGAAGGTCTTGATCGTCGTGGCGCGCATACCGATCTCGCGCACGCGCCCGGAGGTACCGGTGATCTCGACCACGTCGCCGGGCTGGATCGGTCGCTCGAACATCAGGATGAGGCCGGAGACGAAATTGTTGACCACGGTCTGCAGGCCGAAGCCGATGCCCACGCCGAGCGCGCCGAACACGAAGGCGAGCTGGCTGATCTTGAAGCCCGCCGCCGACAAGGCCACCACCACGCCCAGCAGCAACAGCGCGTAGTACGTCAAAGAGGCCACGCTGTTGCCAACGCCGCGCGGCAGCGACATCCGCGTGAGCACCTCCTCCTGCAGCAGGAAGCGCACCGTCTTCGCCGCCCAGAATGCGATCAGAACCGAGACCGCGAACACCAGTACGTGGCCAAGGCTGATGGTGATCTCGCCGAACTGGAACGTATGCGTGAGGATCGACGAGAAGAACGCGTACAGCGGCCGGAAGATGCGGAAGCGGTTGGCCGCGAACACGACCCAGCCCGCCATCGCCACCAGCGTGAGCAGGCGGATCACCAGCAGTGCCACCGGCGGCGCGTGCTCGCGTGCCAAACGGAAGCGTGCCACGCCGCGGCCTGCGAGCATCAAGCGCAGCAGCGCAACGAAGACGGTGACGCCCGCGTACAGCACCAGCGCGAGGTAGCCGCTGTCGATCACGCCGGCGGTGAGCATCTCGGCCAGCGACACGTTGCCGATCACGTTCGATACCAGCGATGTGGCGAGCAGAATCACACTGACCCACGCCGCGACATGTACCGCCTTGCCCATCTTTCCCGTGAAGCCCGCCTGCGGCGCATGGCGCGAACGCCACAGCAGCCACAGCATCAGCAGCAACGCCAGCGTGGTAAGCCCGAGGTAGTACAGGCGGTACAGGAAAGAATTGGCGAGGATCAGGAAAGCCAGGCGTTCGAGCAGGTACAGGCCGGTCGCGACGTAGGGCCACGGGCCAAGCAGGCGCCGGCTTTCGCGCGGCAGCAGGCGCAGCACCGGGACCAGCGCGATGAGCATGGCGACCTGATGCACCATCAGCGGTGCGTCGGGCTCGAACGCCAGCACCGCCATCATCGACAGCAACAGCCACGACGAGACCGGACGTCGCAGCACGCGCGTCGACGACTCGTCGGCGTCGCCCTCCTCCGCCGAACGACGACTGCGGATCGACAGCCATATCAGCAGCGGCAGCAGCAACAGCTGGAAGACGTGCAGCGCCCGCTGGTTTCCGGTGTCGGCTGCGGTGTATTCCCGGGCGAAATGCGCTTCGATCGAGAGCCCGGCGACGATGCTGTCGGTGGCGCTCTTACCGGCGCCGGTCGGACGCGCCTGCCACAGTGGCGGTGCGTCGAGTCGAATCAGACGACTGTCGATGTAGTCGATCGCAGCGGCGACGGACTTCAGACCGGCCTGTATCCGCGCATCGACCGCGTTGGCGCGACGCCCCAGATCGATCTGGCGCACGAGCGGCGTCGATAGCGACTGCTCCGCCTTGCGCAGTCCGCTTACCAGCGTGTCCACGCGCGCGGCCAGCGCGGGTGCGAAGTCGCCACTCTTCGCCGCCTCCTGCGTGGCCTCCCAGTCGGCTCGACGGCGCGCGAGTTCCGCCGCGTCCTGTGCGTACGGGGTGGCTGCCTGGCGCATGTCCGACTGCCAACGCGCGAAACGGCGCGCATCGAACTTCCAGTGCCGCTCCAGGCTTTCCAGGCGCATGACCGGCAGGTTGCGCAGCTCTTCTGGCTTGAACTCGCGAAGCTTCTCTTCGACCGATTTCGAGATGGCCTGCAGCGCGGGAGCGAGCTGTTCGGCCGGATCGGGCGACATCGCGCGCAGGATCACGCTTTCGGCGAAACGCTCGTCGGTATCGGCACGCGTGGCGATGTCGGCGACCGGGATCGAGTTCGGCTTGGCCGGCGTGGCAGGTGCGCTTTCGGGCGCGACCACCGTCTGCGCGTGCGCGATGGGCGCCAGCGCGACGAACAGCACGAACATGCAGGCAAGTCGTCCGAGCCGGCGCAGCATCGATCCTCCGGGAATGGATGACGGTCGCGTCGCGCGTCGACGCATCGCGGCGCTAGCGTACCGCGCGACGACCCGATCCGACGAGTCGCGCGTCAGCGGATGCCGACCGTGATCGTGTACGCGACCTTCTCGCCGCGCCGTGCCGAAGCGCGCATCTGGTAGACCTGCACGGTGTACGTGCCGGTCGCGGGCAACGCGCCCGACCAGTCGCTGCCGACGCCGCCCTGCCCCAGCGCCTGCGCCTGTCCGGGCGTGGCACCGGGCGCGAACACGTTGAAGTTCGCGTTGGTGCTGCCGGCGACCTTCACCGTCATCGACTGCCCGGCCTTTGCCGCGAGCGTGTACTGCACGCTGTCGTAACCGGCGAAGTCGCCTTTGATCGTCGCGCTGCTCGCGCCCTTGGCGAACTTCACGGGCACGGTGGTGACCTTGTCGGCCGAGATGGCCGTCGCCGATGCCGTCATCATCGCGAATGCGAAGACGAACTTCGCGATCGCACTCCGCGTGGCCGTCTGCTTCATCATCGCGCTCATCGTTCCCTGCTCCATATGGGGGGTGCGAGTGGCGAGCCGCGCACCGGCCGCTCGCGGCGACTGTGATCGCTTCGCACGCGCGTGGCAAGCATGCCACGGCGAACACGCGAGCTGGGTTCGCAGGTGATGGAGTTCGATGTTCATGCGGCGCGGATTTCACGACGCGCTCACTTCGGCGGCGGCTTCATTCGCCTTCGCGTCTTCTGCACTGTGTCGAACGTCGAGCCGATGCCTTTGCCATGACTCGACAGCTGCACGACTGCGTCGACGAACAGGACCAGCTGCGCGGCCGCATGGACTCGGCCAAAGACGCAGGTCGAACATGTCCACCGGATCGCCGGCCGGCTAAGCGCCCGGCTCTCCCGCGACTGGTCGGACGACGACGACCCCGCGCGCGTGCTCGACCGCACCGGCTGGGGCGACGCGGTCACGGAGTTCTCCTCGCGCAACGGCTTCGCGCCCTTCCACAGCGACATGGGCGGCGGCTGGTGGGAAGTGGAGGCCGGCTTCACCGGAGACATCGACCGAAACCGCTTCATCTACGCCAACGTCGGCTATCAGGTCGGCTTCGACGACGATCGGCGCTCCTGGGAGGCCAATCTGGGACTCCGGGCGAACTGGTGACCAACGACGGACCGGGGGGCGCGGCGACGTGGCCAGCCGCGCCCATCGAAGAACCGGCCGATCCACGCTAAAGTCCCCCGGGCTCGGGATAACCGGGGACACGCAGCGCAGGAACGGGGGCCATCGTTTGACCGCATTCACCTCGGTGCCGCCGCTGTTCTCGGTCGTACCGGATGGACTCTTCGGCCCCCTGGCGTCGACCAACCGCCTGCGTTACTGGCAACTGCTGTGCCGCCTGTTCGGCGAGTTCTTCGGTCCGGACGCACCGGTCCCGCCCAGTCACGGCTTCCCGCGTCGCGAGATCACCGCGGCGATCGAACGCTGCCTGCTGACAGACGACCCGTGGGAGGACGAGGGCGAAGCCCCCGACGCGCCGCTGGCCGCCCGTGCAGCCGGCATCTACGAACGTTTCCGCGCCGCCGGCTGGCTGCGCCAGGAACGCGTGGGCGCGCGCGAGATGGTGTCGATGACCCCGGCCGTGGCCCAGCTGCTGACGGCACTGATCGACTTCGCCGAACGTGGCCCGGCCTTCATCGGCGCCAAGGTCCGCTCGATCGAACTGCAGCTGCGCCAGGTGGTCGAGGGCCACGCCGGCGCCGACACCCTGGACGAAGCCGCCGACCAGGCCCGCCAGCTGCTGTCGCACGTCAGCGCGATCGGCGTGCAGATCCGCGACCTGATGCCCGAGCTGAGTCGCGCCGAGAGCACCGCGCAGTTCGCGCGCACGCTGTTCGAACGCTACGTGCGCGAGCTGTTCGTCGGCGACTACGCCGAACTCCACCGGGAAGACCATCCGCTCGCGCGGCGCACGTCCATCCTCGGGATGGTTCGGCAGATCGAACACTCCGAGCTGCGCGAGACGATGGTGCAGTGGTACGCCGACCGCGCCACGCAGGGCGACCGCGAACGCGCGCAGCAGCGCCTGCAACGCAGCGTGCGTCGCCTGCACGAACTCGACCGCATCGACGAATACCTGCAGCGGCTCGACGAAGACATCCGCCAGGCCAACCGCCGCGCGCTCGCCTTCCTCGACTACCGGCTGCGCGCGCCAGACCGCCTCGACACCCTGCTGCAACGCGCTTGCCGTGGTGCACTCAACGCGCCCGAGGACGAACTGCGCCTGCCGGTCGCGCCCGGCGCGCTGATGGACGAGGAACGCCTGCGCGCGCCGCAGGCACGGCCGCGCCCGATCCCGCGCACCGCCAACAGCCTCGCCGAACCGACGCCCGAGCAGCTCGCGCGCCTCAACCTGCTGCGCCAGATGAAGCGCGTGCGGCTGGTGATGCCCGAGGATCTCGCGCGCTACGTCGATCGCCAGTGGCACGACGCCGACACGCTCGACTCGCAATCGCTGCAGATCGACACCATCGCCGATTTCCGCGCGTACCAGACCCTGCTCACGCTCGCGCTGCGTAGTCGTCGCGGCGGTGGCCTGCGCCGCGACGACCCCCTCAACCGGATGCTGCGCGGGTTCCGCATCGAACCCGTCGAAGGCCAGCGTGCCGGCAACGATTACCTGCAGGCGCCACGTTTCGTGCTGCGCCGCACCCGGAAGACCGCATGAAACGTTCCTGGACCACATTGAGCCAGCTCACCAACGGCGTGTACGCGCCCCAGGATTTCGAGCGCGCCGCGTACCGGCTGGTGACCGAACAGGTGCTCTACAGCGCCGATCGCCGCTCGAAGAACGCCTACCACCTCGTCGAGAGCTGGTTCGACGATTTCGTTTCCGCGCTGGAACCGCTCGGCATCCGCCTCGAACGCAACGCGCACTACCGTTACGTGGTCGCCCTGCCCTCGCACGGCGAAGGCGTTGCGGTGACGCTCGACGAGACCCTGCTGGTGCTGGTGCTGCGCCAGCGCTACGACGCGGCGATGCGGATGGGACAGGTCGAGGAACACGGCGACGCCGTCGTCGAGCTGCCCGATCTGCAGGAAGCCTATCCCGCGCTGACTGGACGGCAGATGCCGGAAGTCGGCCTGCTGCGCGCATTGCTGCGCACGCTGCGACGCTGGTCGGTGTGCCGAATCGAGGATTGCGAAGCGGACGACGCGCAGCCGTTCCGCGTGCTGGTGCGCCCGGCCATCGTCGAGATCGTCGGCGCGCAATGGCTGCAGCGCCTGGACCAGCACAACCGCGACGAAGACGAGAGCGTCGAAGAGGAGACCTCCGATGTTCCAGCTTAAGCGCGTCCACCTGATCCAGTTCTTCCTGTTCCAGGCCGAGACCCTCGAACTCGACCTCACCACCGCCGTGATCGCGCCCAACGGCGCGGGCAAGAGCGCGCTGCTCGATGCGCTGCAGGTGGTGATGCTGGGTGGCGACCGCAACCAGATCCGCTTCAACGCGCAGGCCGGCGGCAGTCATCGCGCTCGCAGCATCCGCGACTATTGCCTCGGCGTGTACCGCAGTGGCGAGGATGGCCATGCGCGACGCACCGCGACCACCTACATCAGCCTGGTGTTCGAAGACCAGGCCAGCGGGGAGACCTTGAGCGCGGGCATCGCGCTGGGCGCCTCGGTCAACGAGCCCGACCATCGCCTGCACGGCCTCTACCTGCTGCCGCGCGTGGCGCTGACGCTGGACGATCACCTGGAGGTCGTGAAGGACAAGCAGCTTCCGCTGGAGTGGGCGACGTTCCGCGAACGCATCGCACAGCGCTGCAAGACCGCCGGCACCAAGGCCGAACTGCACACGGGCAGCGACCGGTTCGTGAAGGACCTGCTGCACCGCCTGCGCCCGGGCCCGACGTCGTTCCTGGACGCAACCGCCTACCGCAAGGCATTCCAGAACGCGCTGAACCTGCAGCGCGTCAACGATGTCGACCTGTTCGTGCGCACGCTCGTCGCCGAAGAGCGCCCGACCGAGATCTCCCGTTTCCGCGCCCTGCTCGAAGGCTTCCGCCAGATCAAGGAGAAGATCGAACAGGTCGCGCGCCGGATCGAACAGGCGCAGGACGTCGAACAGCACTACCGCAGGATCGCCCAGCAGGCCACGCGCGCCGCTTCGTACCGTGCGCTCGGTGCGGAGTACCGCCGCGACCTGCACTGGGAACAGGTCGATACCGCCGAACAGGCGCTCGAGGCCGCCGAGACCACTCTGCGCCAGAAGCAACGTGCGCTCGCGCAGGCGCGCAGCGACCGCGAGAGCGCCCGCCAGTCCGCCGAGGAAGCGAACCGTCGCCTGCAGGGCACGCAGGGCTATGGCGAACAGAGCTCGTTCGCCGAACTGCTGCGCCCCTACCAGGCTGAACTGGCGCGACTGAAAAAGGAACTGATGGTCAGCGCCGGCTACGTGCGCGACCAGCTGCAGGCGGCGGCGAAGCTCGACATTCCAGCCGTCGACGCCGCATCCACCGAGCGCGCGACCGCGCCTTGGCGTGCGCTGTACCAGCAGATCGCCTCGCTCGCCGGCGATGCGGACATCGACGTGGTGCCCGACGCGCTGCACGCGCAGCTGCATGCGGCCATCGTCGAAGCCGCGCCGCTGATCGCGGCCGTGCGCGCGCACGAACGCGAGCAGCACAATGCGTTGGAGCAGTCGAAGCAGCGCGCCGCCGCCGCACGCGAGAACCTCGCGCGCCTGCACGCGGGCAAGGCCGAGCTGCGCCCGGACGTGGTGCGCCTGATGGGCTACCTCGCCGACGAGGGCATCGTCGCGCGCCCGGTGTGCGACCTGGTGCAGGTCACCGATGCGAGCTGGCAACGCGCGATCGAAGCCTACCTGCGCAGCCACGTCGAAGCGCTGCTGATTCCCCCGGAGCATGAGGAACGCGCGGTGCGCCTGTACCGCGACCTGCAGGGTCCGCGTTCGGTGTACGGCGTGAAGCTCGCATTGACCAGCCAGGCACGCAACGCACGCAACGACAACGAACCCTCGTCCAACCAGGTCGCTGCGCTGCTCGCCAGCGACAACACCGACGCCCTCGCCTACCTTCGCCGCCAGCTCGGCGACCTGCGCTGCGTCGAGACCGACGCCGAGGTCGTGCGCACGCGCCACGGGCTCAGCAAGGACGGACTGGTCGCGAAGGGCGGCGGCGTGGAACGCCAGCGCCTCCCAGCCGCGGGCGAACTCAAGATCGGCGCCAGCGGCAACCGCGAACGCGCACGCCTGCTGCGTGAGGAACTGGACAGCGAGGAGCGTCGCATTCGCGAGCTCGAAGCACGCTGGCGCCCGCTTCAGGCCAGCGCCACTGGCCTGTCGCGCATCGGCGACGCCGAGGAGCTCGCTGGCGCCGCGCACGCGCTGCTGTTGCAGCACCGCGAGGCCGCGTCGCGCTACCGCTCGCTGGTCGAGAGCCGCGACGCGCTCGAGAGCCCTGACCTTCTGCGCTTGAGCGAACACGCGCGCGAAGCCGAACAGCATCGCCGCGAACTGGAAGAACTGGTCGAACGCCTGCTGCGCGAAGAAGCGCTGTCCGAGGGCAAGCGTGGCGAAGCCGAAACCGCCCTGACTGCGTTGCGAGAAGGCAGCGACGCCATCGCGCGCGCCGCGAGCGAGGCGTTCGCGCATGCCGACGTCGATGCGAATCTGGTCGAACAGCATCGCGACGATCTCGATGCGAAGCACCCGGAGCTCGCCGAGCGCATGCAGCGTTGCCAGGCGCGCGCGGACGAGAGCGACAAGCTGCTCGATCGCCTCAATCCCGAGGCGTGGAGCCGCTTCCAGCAATACGCGAAGGACCACGTCGTCACGCTAGAGATGGAAGCGCACGAGTGGCGCCGTGCCAGCGCACTGCTCGGCAAGGACATCGCCTACCTGCAGGGCACCGAGCTGGTGCAGCACCAGTCCGCCGCCGACGAGGCCTACACCACCGCGGTCGAGACCTTCCGCGCCAATGTGGCCTCGGCGCTGTACGACAACTTCACCCGCCTGCGCCATCAGATCGGCACGCTCAACCGCACGCTGCGACGCAGCCCGGCGTTCTCGAACAACGAGCGCTACGAGTTCCGTTACGACGTCGCACCGGAGTTCCGCGAGCTGCACCGCTTCATCGGCAAGGCCGCCGAAGTCGGCGAGAGCGACACGCTGTTTGGCACTGCCGGCGAAGTGCCTGCCGCGTTCCGCGACATCATCGAGGACCGGGGCGGCAAGGCCGCGGGCACGCCCTCGCCGCTCGACGATTACCGCCGCTTCTTCACGTTCGAGGTGGTGATCAAGCAGGAGGACACGGTGATCGGCACGCTCAGCGAGCGCATGCGTTCGGGCTCCGGCGGCGAGCACCGCGCGCCGCTGTACGTGATCGCCGGCGCCGCACTCGCCGCCGCCTACGGCAAGGGCGAAGGCCAGCAGGGCGGCATCGGCGTGATCATGCTCGACGAGTTCGGCGACAAGATCGACGCGCAGAACGCGCGCGCCACCACAAATTACCTGCGCTCACTCGGCCTGCAGTTGATCCTCGCCGCACCCGACACCGCTCAGGGCACCCTGTCGGGCGTGCTTGACAGCTACATCGAGTTGTTCCGCGACGGCCCCAACATCCAGCTCGAGCGCGTGGCCGTGCACGAGCGCGGACGCGAACTGCTCGCCAGCGACCAGTTCCTCGTGCATCCGCAACTGCTCGAAGCGGAGATCGCGCGCATCGCGGCGGAACAGGAAACCGCGTAACGCATACCGACGCGTATCGACGACGCGTCCGATTCTCCCCACATACCCGGTCGGGATTTACCTGACCGGGCGTTCAGCTTTGCGTCTTCAGCCCTCATGGGGGCCGCCGTTAACCGGATTGAAACAATCCGCGGCCTTGTCCGCTTACGGATAAACACCCCCCATGAATACCTTCAGGAATCTCTCCATTGCCCGGAAACTGGCAGTGGCTTTCGTCGTCGTCATCGCACTGGCCGCCACGCTTGGCGGTTACGCAATGGTCCAGCTGAGCACGCGCAACACGCAGATCACCGACATCAACCGCAACTGGGTGCCGTCGGTCCGCCATCTGCTCGGCATGCGCGGACAACTGGGCGAGTACCGGACCTACGAGATCTCGCAGCTGCAGTTCCAGGGCAAGGCCGAGGAACTGGCCGACTACAGCAAGCGCATGAACGGCGTGGAGACCGATCTGAAGGAGACCCTGTCGGCATACGAGAAGCTCATCAACGGCGACGAGGAGCGCAGGCTGTTCGGCACGGTACGCGCCGGGCTGGACAATTACTTCGCCGCGCACGGTCGGATGATGGCCGCGATCGCCGCCGACGATTTCGACGAGGCCAGGCGTGTATCCGGCGAGGAATCGCGTCCGTCGCGCCGGAAGCTGTTCGAGGCCCTGGACGTGCTGACCGAGCACAACGCCAAGGGGCTGGACGCGCTGGTCGCGCAGTCCGAGGCCGACTACCACCGCACCCAGCTCAGCATGGCCATCGGCATCGGCGTGCTGGTGCTGCTCGCGACGGCGCTCGGCGTGCTGCTCGCGCGCGCCATCTCCCGTCCGCTGCTGCGCGCGACGCAGGTTGCCGAGGGCATCGCGGCGGGCCGCATCGACGACCGCATCGTCGTGGAAAGCGAGGACGAGGCCGGCCGCCTGCTGCGCAGCATGCAGCAGATGCAGGCCACGCTGCAGCGCTTCGAACAGGCGCAGGGCGAGATCGCGCGCCGCCACGACGAAGGCGAGATCGACTTCCGCGTCGACAGCTCTGCCCTGCCCGGCGCGTACGGTCGCATGGCGCAGCAGATCAACGCACTGGTGCAGTCGCACATCCAGATGAACGCCCGTGCGATCGAGGTCGTCGCGGCCTATGCGCGCGGCGACCTGTCGGTGGACATGGACCGCCTGCCGGGCCAGAAGGCGCGCATCACCGCCGCCGTCGACTCGGTCAAGCAGGGCATGCAGGCAATCAACGCCGAGATAAAGACGCTGGTCGACGCCGCGGTCGCGGGCGATTTCTCCGTACGTGGCGATGCGCAGCATTTCGAATTCGTCTATCGCGACGTGGTGCAGGCATTGAACGAACTGATGGCTACCGCCGACCACGGGCTGGATGAAGTCGGTTCTCTGCTCTCCGCGGTAACCGCTGGCGATCTCGATCGTCGCGTCGAAGTCGAACTGCCCGGCCAGTTCGGGCGTCTCTCGCACGACGCCAACCGCACCGTCGAGCAGCTCGCGCAGATCGTCGGCCAGATCCGACAGGGTTCTGACGCGATCAGCAGCGCTGCCGCCGAGATCGCCGCCGGCAACAACGACCTGTCGCAGCGCACCGAGCAGCAGGCCGCGTCGCTGGAAGAAACCGCATCGTCGATGGAAGAACTCACTTCGACCGTGCGCCAGAACGCCGACAACGCGCGTCAGGCCAACCAGCTCGCGCAGACCGCGGCCGAAGTCGCCGGCCAGGGCGGTACGGTGGTGGGCGAAGTCGTGCAGACGATGAACGACATCACCACCTCGTCGAAGAAGATCGGCGACATCATCGGCGTGATCGACGGCATCGCCTTCCAGACCAACATCCTGGCGCTGAACGCCGCGGTCGAAGCCGCGCGGGCCGGCGAGCAGGGCCGCGGCTTCGCGGTGGTCGCCGCGGAAGTGCGCTCGCTCGCACAACGTTCGGCCAATGCCGCCAAGGAGATCAAGCAGCTGATCACCGACTCGATGACCAAGGTCGAGGAAGGCAGCGTTCTGGTCGGTCACGCCGGTCGCACGATGGAAGAGATCGTGACCAGCGTGCGGAAGGTGACCGATATCATCGCGGACATCTCGGCGGCATCGCAGGAGCAGAGCTCGGGCATCGACCAGATCAACCACGCCATCACCTCGATGGACGAGGGTACGCAGCAGAACGCCGCGCTGGTGGAAGAAGCATCCGCCGCTGCGCGCAGTCTGGAGCAGCAGGCCGAGCAGCTGGTGCAGACGGTGGCGGTGTTCCGCGCGACCCGCACGGCACAGGCAGCGCAGGCCGCACCCGCCGACGTCATCGACCTTCCCCGCCCGAACAAGCGCACCGCCGTGCCACCGGCGCGCCGCGTGACGCCTGCGCCGAAGCTCCGCGTCAAGGCCGCCGCGAGCGGCGGCGACACTGACTGGCAGGAATTCTGACGTCTGCCGCGTGGCGCACGCACCGTGCGCCACGCACGCTCCACTTTCCCTTACGAACGCATCGGCCACGCGCCGATGCGCGATCACGATCACCGGATGTATTGCATGCCGTCCCTTCGTTCCAGCTGCACCCTCGCCCTGCTCGCCCTGGCCGTCTCCAACCATGTCCATGCCGAAGGCATCTCGTTCAAGCCGACCGGCGTCGTCTACTACGATGCGGTCGAAGCCGATCCCGACATCAAACAGTTCGAGGACGTCGACAAGGTCCGTTCCGCACGCCTGGGCTTCGTGCTCAAGGGCGATGCATGGCAGTTCAATGTCGAACACGAGTTCACCGATCGCTCGACACCCGACGTCGTCCTGCAGTTGAATCCGGCCAAAGGCCATACCTTGCGCCTTGGCCAGTTCAAGCAGCCGTTCCTGATGGAAGACGCCACGAGTGCGCGACAGACGCCCATGATGGAAGCCTCGCTGGCAGGCGCGTTCGCGTACGGGCGTCGCATCGGCGTGGGCTACGGTTATGTATCCGGAGACTACGCATTGAACACGGCCGTGTTCGGCAAGCGTCTCGACGGAAAGAACGAAGGCATCGCGGCATCCGCGCGCGCCTCGCGGGTGTTCCACCGTGGCGACGACCTGATCCATCTCGGCATCGGCGCCGGCGTCGATTCGCCCGACAGCGCGACCGCGCGTTTCTCCAGCAAGCCCGAGAGTGCGCTCGCGACTTCCAGCCTGGTCGACACCGGCACCATCGCCGATGTGGACCGCAACCTTCGCGCCGGACTGGAAGCGCTGTGGATCCACGGCGCATGGTCGTTGCAGGGCGAAGCGGTCGCGGTGCGCTCCACCCGCGCCGACCTGCCCGACCTTCGCGGCAGCGGCGGTTACGCGCTGGCGAGCTGGTCCCCCAGCGGTCATCGCCGCAACTACAAGGCCGGCACGGTGTCCTCGCCGACGATCGGCGATGGTATGGCGTGGGAACTGTTCGTTCGCTACAGCACGCTGGATCTCGATTCGGCCGCGTCGCGAGGCGGATACCAGTCGGACTGGAACCTCGGCGCGACCTGGTACCTCGACCCGCACGTGCGCGTCATGGCCAACTACGTGATCGCCGACAGCCGTCGTCGCGGCGTGGACGACGATCCGCGCCTGTTGCAGGTGCGCTTGCAGCTGGCGTTCTGAGTCAGCCACAAGCCGCGCGCACCTCTTCGTCGAGCTTCTGCAGCAGCTCGTAAGTGCGCTTGAGGCCCACCGCATCGAGCCTGCGTTGCCGCTTCGCCTTCGCGGCATCGCACGATGAGGCGCCGCTCGTGCGCGGCGCACGCTGAGGCGCGAAACGGGCCACTCCGGTGCCGCTGGTGCCCGCACGGCGCGAGAAGAACTCCGACTCCTCGCGTCCGCTGCGGCGCCGTTCCTCCTGCGCGCGCAGCTCTTCCGCGCTGGGTGGCGGTTCGGGCATCGCATCCCAGCTGCCGTGTTCGCGCTCGCCTTCGGGGCACGGTGTGTCCTGGTAGCTCACCGTCGCGCCCGGGGCCACGCACTTGTGCACCACGTGTGCCTGCGCCGATGCGCACAGCACGGCCAGCATCCAAACCCATCTCCAATGCATCGCTCGCCCCGCTCCCGAAGTCGCGGACACAGTAGCGAGGCGACCGAACGTCACGCCTGCGCCAGCGCGCCATCGGCAGGTAGGGAATTGCAGGTTCGCGATGCAGGAAAAGCGCTAGATTGCGTTGACCCGCGTCTGGCACTCCAGCACCAGCATCGCCGCACCGTTGGGCACGCAGATCGACGGACTGTTGTCGAGCACCAGTGCGCGGCCGCCCGCGAACACGCGCGTGCTGCCCTGCAGCCATTGCCCGCCGGTGCAGCGCAGCGCGTCGGCGGGTGCCTGCAGGTTGCAGTGCGCGATCTCGTACGGCGCGGCGACGGTGACGACCGGATGGCCGGACAGCGTCACGCGCGAGTATGGCACCGTCGGCACGGCCGGCCCGCCGTGCGCGCAGGTCACGCTTGCGCCTAGGTGCACGATCGCGCCGGCCATCGTCAGACCACCGTCAGCGCGCCGTCGTTGATGGTGACCATCGAGCCGGCCAGGACGATGCTCGCGCCGCGACCGTTGCTGATGGTGATGCCGGCTTCGTTGACCGAGATCGATGCGCCCGCCTGCGTGCGCAGCACGACGCCGCCGTCCGGGCCGGGAAGGTCCGACACGGTCAGCGCGTTCTGTCCGGGCGTCTGCAGCACCAGTGCCGGCGCGACCGAATGCCCGGCCTGCGCCAGCGACGGCAGTTCCGAGGCATCGACCCAGTAGCCGCCGACCCAGATCGGCAGCTCGGCATCGCCCTGCTCGAACTCCACCCACACCGGCGCACCCACGGGCGGCAACAGGAACATGCCGCTCTGATGTCCCGCCACCGGAACGCACGGCATCGCCCAGCGCGCATCGCCATTGAACACCTTGGGCACCTGCACCAGCACGCGCCCCAGTTGCAGAGGATCGATGTTGTCCACCACCACGCCGCGATGCTTGCCGAAGTGGCGTTGCGGCGCGGTCTTGTTCGGATGCGGCATTGAGTCGGTTCCTGGAGCGCGCGATCCCCCGATCATCGAAACGTGAACGGCCGCGGCCGCAGGCCAGAGCATGCCGTTCGTCGGAACGTTCAACCACATGGTTGACAGTTTCCACTCGCACGAAGATATTCAACCTCATGGTTGAAGATCACTCCCAACGCCTCGACGCCGTGTTCCGCGCACTGGCCGATCCCACCCGTCGCGCGATGCTGCGCGACCTCGCCCGCCAGCCGCGCAGCGTGGGCGAACTGGCCCAGCCGTTCGAGATCTCGCTCGCCGCCGCGTCCAAGCACATCAAGGCGCTCGAGCACGCCGGCCTGGTCCAGCGCGAGGTCCAGGGTCGCATCCACATGTGCCGCCTGGACGCCGGACCGTTGCACGCCGGCATGGAGTGGATCCGCCATTACGAGAAGTTCTGGAACCAGAAGCTCGACGTACTCGAAGCGCTGCTGCGTGCGGAAGACCGCGCCAGCAAGCCCCCCTCGCCGCGCAAGCCCCCGTCCCGCACGCCACGCCCGCCCCGCAACAGGCGCTGAGCGCGCCTGCCGCCCCCACCAGGAAGCCATCCCATGAACGACTTCGGCACTGTCATCGCTCCCAACACCGTGCGCATCGAGCGCCTCCTGCCCGGACCGATCGAGCGCGTCTGGGCCTACCTCACCGAATCCGAAAAGCGCGGAAGCTGGCTCGCGTCCGGCGACATGGACCTGCGCATCGGTGGCCAGGTCGAGCTGGTCTTCCACAACAACGCGCTGACCGACAACGACGTCGCGCCGCCGCCGAAGTACGAGAAGTACGGCGGTCGCATGTCCTTCGGCGGTCATATCCTCGAATGCGATCCGCCGCGCGTGCTCGCTTACACCTGGGCCGAGGGCAGCGGCGAATCGGAAGTGCGCTTCGAACTCACGCCGCGCGGCGACGAAGTGCACCTGGTCCTCACCCACAGCCGACTCGGAAGCCGCGACGGCATGGTCAGCGTGTCGGGTGGCTGGCACACGCACCTGGGCATCCTCGCGGACCGTCTCTCCGGCCGTACACCGCCGGGCTTCTGGGCCACGCACGGCCCGCTCGAGGCAGAGTACGAACGGCGCATTCCGGCCGCGTGATCGTCTCGATGGGACGTTAGCGACTCGTGGCGCCCGCATCTGGGCGCCATGTCGCAGCAACGAGGGAACACGTGCAGGAATGAACTACGCGAATGCGGCAACGCGCCCGGTTCGCCGTTGCATTACGCTGTGCGCATGAACATTTCCCTGCCGCGCATGCTGCGCACCGCGTCGATCGCCGCCCTCCTCGCCCTGCTCACGGCCTGCGCCGATCCGGGGCCGCCGCCGGGCGGCACGATCGCGAAGTTCGAATCCATCGACGAGCGCGTCGGTACCGGCGCGGTGGCAATCTCGGGCCAGGACGTGGTCGTGCATTACACCGGCTGGAATTACGACAGCCGCATTCCAGGCGGACGCGGCGACAAGTTCGACAGTTCGCTGGATCGCAAGGAGCCCTTCAGCTTCCTGCTCGGCGCGGGCCGCGTGATCCGCGGCTGGGACGAAGGCGTCGCCGGCATGCGCGTGGGTGGCAAGCGCATCCTGATGATTCCGCCGGAGTACGGTTATGGTCGCGAAGGCGCCGGCGGCGTGATTCCGCCGAACGGCTCGCTGGTGTTCGAAGTGGAACTGCTCGAAGTCCGCCCGCACTGAGCGGGCGTCATCCCAGCGTGCGGCACACCTGCGCGGCGATCTCGAACGAGCGCACGCGCGCGACGTGCTCGAACACGTTCGCGGTCAGCATGATCTCGTCCGGGCGATGGCGTTCGATGAACGCCGCGATGCCCTCGCGCACCGTCGCAGCATCACCGACGACCGAACACGCCAGCGCCTGCTCGACGCCGCTTTTCTCCAGCGGCGTCCAGTAGCCTTCGATGTCGTCGATCGGCGGCGGAATCAGCCCCGGACGACCGCGACGCAGGTTGACGAAGGCCTGCTGCAACGTGGTGAACAAGCGTCGAGCCTGCGCCGTGCTGTCCGCCGCGACCACGTTCAGCGCGAGTATCGCGTAAGGTTCCTGCAGGCGCTTGGACGGCTTGAACTCGCGCCGGTACATGGTCAGCGCATGGTCCATCGCATCGGGCGCGAAGTGCGATGCGAACGCGAACGGCAATCCGAGCTGCGCTGCCAGTCGTGCCGAGAACAGGCTGGAACCGAGCAGCCACACCGGCATCTCGACGCCCGCGCCCGGCACGGCGCGCACCGCCTGTCCGGGCTGCACGGGTTCGAAGTAATGCAGCAGTTCGACGACGTCCTGCGCGAACATGTCCGCCGCTTCGAAATAGCGACGCAGCGCGTGCGCGGTCGCGTGGTCGGTGCCCGGCGCGCGTCCGAGGCCGAGGTCGATACGGCCGGGATACAGTGAAGCCAGCGTGCCGAACTGTTCGGCCACCTGTAGCGGTGCGTGGTTGGGCAGCATGATGCCACCGGCACCGACGCGGATCGTCTTCGTCCCGCCCGCGACATGGCCGATCAGGACCGATGTCGCCGCACTGCCGATGCCGGGCATGTTGTGGTGCTCGGCGAGCCAGTAGCGATGGAAACCCAGGCGCTCGGCATGCTGCGCGAGGTCGAGCATGTGCGCGAACGCCTGCGACGCGTTGCTGCCTTCGGTGATGGGCGCAAGATCGAGGACGGAAAACGGAATCATGCAGGCACGCTCCTTGGCATCGATCCCCCGATCTGGGGCCGGATCGGCTCAATGCCAGCGGTGCAGCGTTCCATCCGCATCGCTGCAGCATTGCACGCGTGGGCGTAGCGGCATGTGAGGCGCATTCACCACAGATCGAACACGACGCCGTCGCGCTCGTTGTCCCAGATCGTGCTGAAAACCCACCAGCGGTCGTGTTCGTGGCACAGCTGGATGCTGTTGGCACCGCGCATCAGCACCGGTGAATCCGGCGCGGTGCGCGCTTCGTACCGGCTCCACACGTGCGCGACCTGACCGAAGCGCTGCACGCGATGCTCCGTCTCCATCTCGAAGAAATCGTTGACGGCGAAGAACGGCGTGGTGTCGGCGATGTAGCTGTCGACGTCGAACACCTTCGCGGTGGTGCTTCCATCGTCGTTGACGACGGTGCGCAGGCTGCGCGCGTTCGGATGCTGCAGGAAGCGGAAGCGATCCCAGTCGCGCGGCGCCCCTGCCGGGCCGGAAATGCACTCGTAGATTGCGCGCACCAGGCGCGGGATGTCCTGCGTGTCCTGCCACCAGTCCGGGTTCATGGCGTGCTCCTGCTCACGGGTTCCGGTCCCTGATCGTACCGCCGACATCGATGTGAAAGTGCGTGACGGCATACTCGGAGGCCATGACCGCGACCTCCTCCTCGCCCTTGGACGTATTTCGCGTTTTCCTGGGCCTGGGCCTCACCTCCTTCGGCGGGCCTATTGCGCATCTGGGTTACTTCCGCGAGGAATTCGTCGTGCGGCGCGGCTGGCTGGACGAGGCGCGCTACGCGCAGCTGCTCGCGATCTGCCAGTTCCTGCCGGGTCCGGCGAGCAGCCAGATGGGGTTCGCCATCGGCCTGCTGCGCGCGGGATGGCGCGGTGCGTTCGCGGCGTTCGTCGGCTTCACCCTGCCCTCGGCCCTGCTGATGTTCGCCTTCGTGGGCATGGCTTCGTGGCTGGAGAGCGGCATCGGCGCCGCGGCACTGCACGGGCTGAAACTGGTCGCGGTGACGGTCGTCGCGCACGGGCTATTAGGCATGGCGAGGCAGATGACGCCGGACCTGCGGCGAATTGGCGTCGCCGCGCTCGCCTGCGCGCTGGTGCTGTGGAGTGGCAATGCGTGGTCGCAGCTGGTCGCCATCGCGCTCGGCGCGGTGCTGGGCGCGCTGGTCTGCCGCGACGTTCCGCGCCGCGATGGCGCATCGATCCGCGTCGCCTACGGCCGGCGCGCGGCGATCGCGTTGCTGATGCTGTTCGCGTCTGGGCTTGCGGTCGCGCTCGCGTGGCCCGCGCAGCACGCATCGATCGGCGCGATGGCGGCGGCGTTCTATCGCGCCGGCGCCCTGGTGTTCGGCGGCGGCCACGTGGTGTTGCCGCTGCTGCAGTCCTCGCTGGTCGACAGCGGCTGGATGTCGGCCGATACCTTCCTCGCCGGATACGGCGCGGCACAGGCGATGCCCGGACCGATGTTCTCGATCGCGGCCTACCTCGGCGGGGAAATCCCGACCGGGTGGCCGCCTGTGGCGTCCGCACTGGTCGCGCTGTTGGCGCTGTTCCTGCCCGGCTTCCTGTTGCTGCTGGCAACGCTGCCGTGGTGGCAGCGACTGGCGTCGATGCGCAGCGCTGCGCCGATGCTGGCCGGCGTCAACGCGGCGGTGGTCGGACTGCTGGCGGCGGCGCTCTACGATCCGCTGTGGACACAGGGCGTGGCGCACTGGAGCGACGTGCTGATCGTCGCGATCGGGTTCGCACTGCTCGCGCGCCTGCGCGTCGGCGCGCTTTGGGTGGTGGCATGGTGCGTGGCGGCCGCGCTGGCCGCGCACGCACTGCGCTGACTCAGCCCTTGCTTTCCTTCTTGTCGTCGTCCGTGACCGGCGCCAGGCGCAGGTCCTGGAAGTCGAAGCTGAAGTCGGTCATAGGCGAGATCGCTTCCATCCGCGCTTCGCGGATGCCGCCGTCGGCGTCGAGCGCGAAGCTGACGAAGGCATCGGCGTTGAGCCAGCGTTCGTCCCAGCGCACCATGAAGGTATCGTGCTGCCAAGGCGTCAGCGTGCCGGCCAGCTGCGGCGTGCGGGTGAAGCGCATGCGCAGCGCGCCGTCCTTCTCTTCGACCACGATGTCGCCGTACCACGGATCGCGGTACGTGCGCGCGTACTTCGCCAGCGGCAGCGACGGGCCCGCATCGGCGACACGCGCTTTGAGGTGCTTCTGCCAGTCCTCGTCGGCCTTGCCCTTGCTCTTGGCCAGCGCCGCGGCGTAAGCGGCGGTCCAGTCGGTCTTCGGCGTGTCGAGGTAGGCGTCGAGCACGCGCAGCGTCACCGCGTTGAAGGCGCCGCCGATCTCGGCATTGGTCAGCACGATCACGCCGAGCTTCTGCTCAGGCAGCAGCGTCACGCGCGAGACCATGCCCGGCCAGCCGCCCGTGTGCCAGGCCAGCTTGTGGCCGCGGTAATCGGACAGGCTCCAGCCTTCGCCGTAGCCGAGGAAGTTGGGACGCGTGGCTTCGAGTTCCGGCACCGCCGCCTTCGGCACGGGAATCGGCGTCACCACCGACCACATCGCCTGCTGGCGTTCCTCGCTGAAAAGGCGCTGGGTGTTGCCACGCGCATCGACATAGGTACCACCGGCGAGTTGCATGCGCATCCAGCGGCTCATGTCGTGCACGCTGGAATAGATGCCGCCTGCGCCGGACACATTGGCCCACGCCATGCGTGGCGCCGGTTGCAGATCCTTGAAGTCGGCCTTGGCGTGGCCGGTGGCGATGTTGTCGCGTGGACGCAGCGCGTCGCTGTTGAAGCGCGTGTCGCGCATGCCGAGCGGATCGAAGATGCGCTGCTGCAGGAACTGCGCGTAGCTCTGGCCGCTGACCTTCTCGATCACCAGCTGTGCGACGCCATAGAGGATGTTGTCGTACGCGTACTGGCCGCGGAAGCTGCCGGTCAGCGGGACGTCCTTCAACCGGCGCGAGACTTCCTCGGTGTTGTAGGTCGTGGTCGGCCAGTACAGCAGGTCGCCCGCGCCGAGGCCGAGCCCGCTGCGGTGCGCGAGCAGGTCGCGCAGGCGCATCTCGCGGGTGACGTACGGATCGGACATGCGGAACCAAGGCAAGTGGTCGACGACGCGATCGTCCAGGCTCAGCTTGCCCTCGTCGGCGAGGATCGACAGCGAGGCCGCGGTGAAGGCCTTGGTGTTGGAGGCGATGGCGAACAGCGTGCGCGCATCGACGGCTGCGGGCTTGCCCATCTCGCGCTGGCCGAAGCCGCGTTCGAGCACGACCTCGCCGTCCTTGACCACGGCGACCGCGATGCCCGGCACGTCGAACTGCTTGCGCACGCCTTCGACGTAGGCGTCGAAGTCCTGCAGTTGCGGCGGCAGATCATTCGGCGCCTGCGCCTGCGCGACGCCGTTCGCCAGCAGCGCGAGTACGGCGACCGTACGCGCCGATCGCACGCGCCAGGAAGGGCGCCCTGCTTTCGTTCCCCATTGCATCCGGATCTGCTCCCCACGCCGTCTCGGCGGTTTCCGGCAGAAACGATAACCGCTTTGGGGGCGGGCCCACAGGTGGACGACGGCATAATGGCGTGCCGAACCTGCCCACTTTCCGCATGCCCGCCCCCGTCTCCTCACCTCCTCGCCTCGCCATCGTCGGTGGCGGCCCCGCCGGGCTCATGGCGGCCGAGGTCGCGCGCGCCGCGGGCGTGGAGGTCGATCTGTACGAAGCGAAGGGCTCGGTCGGCCGCAAGTTCCTGATCGCCGGCAAGGGCGGACTCAACCTCACCCACGGCGAACCGCGTCCCGCGTTCGATGCGCGTTACGGCGCACGACAGCGCGAGATCGCCGCGTGGCTCGACGATTTCGACGCCGACACGCTGCGGGAATGGGCGCGCGGTTTCGGTGTGGAGACCTACGTCGGCACATCGGGCCGCGTGTTTCCGATGGACCGCAAGGCCGCGCCGCTGCTGCGCGGCTGGGTTCGCCGCCTGCGCGAGGATGGCGTGCGCTTCCACGTGCAACACCGCTGGCTCGGTTGGCACGACGACGGCGCATTGCGTTTCGAGACACCCGACGGCGAACAAAGCGTGCAGGCCGACGCCTGCGTGCTCGCGCTCGGCGGCGGCAGCTGGCCGGAGCTGGGATCGGATGGCGCTTGGATGGATGCGCTGCGCGCTCGCGGCGTCGATGTCGCGCCGCTGCAACCGTCCAATTGCGGCTTCGACATCGGCTGGAGCGAGCACTTCGCATCGCGCCAGGCCGGTGCGCCGCTGAAGCCCGTGGTCGCGCACTGGCACGACCCCGACGGCACGCCGCGCGAATTGCAGGGCGAGTGCGTGATCACCGCGACGGGCATCGAAGGCAGCCTGGTCTACGCACTGTCGGCGATGCTGCGCGATGCCATTGCCACGCACGGCGAGGCACATCTGGAGCTCGACCTTGCGCCCGGACGCGAACTGCACCGTCTGCGCGAGGACCTGTCGCGACCGCGCGGCGGACGCAGCCTGAGCGAGCACCTGCGCCGGCAGGCCGGCATCACCGGGGTCAAGGCCGCGCTGCTGTACGAAGTGCTCGACCGCGATGCGATGAACGACGTGCAGGCGCTGTCGCGCACGATCAAGCGGCTGCCCTTGCGCCTGCTGCGCGCGCGCCCCATCGCCGAGGCGATCAGCAGCGCTGGTGGTGTGCGCCTGGAAGCGCTCGACGACGCGCTGATGCTGCGCGAATGGCCCGGCGTGTTCTGCGCGGGCGAGATGCTCGACTGGGAAGCGCCGACTGGCGGCTACCTGCTCACCGCGTGCTACGCGAGCGGCCTGCGCGCCGGACGCGGCGCGGTGGCGTGGCTGCAGCGCGCCGACACGGCGCGCTGAGCCGGCTCACTTCTTGCCGTCGTCCTTGCCTGCATCCTTGTCCGCTTCGGCGGCCTTCGATGCGATGTAGAACGTGCTCGCGCACAGCTCGATGCCGCTCGCGTTGGCGGCCGGCAGGTCGGTGCCCTTCAGGCCGATCAGCTTCACGATTCCGTCGTCGCCTTCTTCGACCTTCGCCAGCGCGATGTAGCCGGTGCGGCTGCCGCCGCACAACGCGTTGGCCGGCGCCTGCGTAGGCGGGGTCTCCTCGAGCACGCGGCGCAGTTCGACCGGCTGGTCGGCCGCGATCTGCATGACCTGCGCGTAGGTCTGGCCTTCCATGTACGGATCGCCGCCGCTGACCAGGGCGACGCTCTCGGTGGTGAAGCTGGCGCCGTTCTCCCCCTTGAGCGTGGCGTCCTCGATCGTGAGCTTGCCGGTCACGGCGATCGCCACCGGGTTGCCCGGTTCGAACTCGCCCAGTGCGACCGGCTTGATCACGGGCGGCGCGGCGCGCTCGACCGGTTCGGCGGTGACGTCGGGTTGCGGATTGGCCGCCGGCGCCGGTGCCGTGATCTCCTCCGGCGGCGCGCTGTTGACCGGCTTCTGTTCGCAGGCGGACAGGCCAAGCGCAGCCGCGGCGAGGACCAGCATCAGGGGCACGGCGGATCTTGGCATCGCATTCCTCACAGGCGCACTTCTCACGGACGCGTTCCTCGCTGACTGCGGACGCGACGCGGCACCGGCCGCGCGGCGGGCTGCCTCAAGCAGCGTCGTCCACCAGGGGTTGCAGTTCGGCATCGAGCGCGACGCGCTCGTCGAACACGAAGCAGCGACCATCGTAATGGCGGCCGCCGACCTGCTCAAAGTAACCCAGAATGCCGCCGTCCAGCTGCAACACGTTGCTCATTCCCTCGGCGTGCATCCACAGCGCGGCCTTCTCGCAGCGGATGCCGCCGGTGCAGAAGCTCACCACGGTGGCGTCGCTCAGGGCATCGCGGTGCGGTTCCAGCGCCTGCGGCAGGTCGGTGAAGTTGTCGATCTGCAGGGTCAGCGCGTTGGCGAAGGTGCCGTAGCCGAACTCCTCGCGGTTGCGCGTATCGAGCATCACCACCGGCTTGCCTGCATCGTCATGACCCTGGTCGAGCCAGCGTGCCAGCGTGTGCGGCTCGACCGCCGGGGCGCGCGGACCGTCCAGCGGCGAGGCGTTGTCGCGGCGGAAGCTGATGATCTCCGCCTTCACCTTCACCTTGAGCCGCGCGAACGGCTGGCGATGGCTGCGGCTGTACTTGACCGTCATCGCGGCGAAGTCCGGCTGCGCGCGCAGCTCATCCACGACGGTACGGACGGCGGCTTCGTCGCCGGCGAGGAACAGGTTGATCCCTTCCGCGGCGACCAGCACGGTACCGCGCAGGTCGAGGGATTCGAGGCGTTCGCGCAGGCGATCGGCCAGGTCCCGGGGGCGGTCGATGGGGGCGAAATGGTAGGCGGCGACGTTGAGCAGCATGGCGCGCATATTCTAGACGCGCGAAAACCCTTGAATTGTTAGATTCAAGTGATTGATTTATCTAGGCCGCCATCCGGCGTGCGCCGCAGCCAGGTGGCCGCGAGCCCCAACCACAGCAGGATTCCCGCGATCACCGCCTTCTGGCTGAGCCCGCGCGGCAGCTCGCGCCACAGGGCGTGGATCCACAGCGCGGCGAAGCAGAACACCGCCAGCCCGAACGCCAGCGCGAAGTGCCGGTGCCAGCGCGGGTCGGCGCGGAAACTCCACGACTGCGCCAGCATGCCCAGCGTCGTGCCGAGGAACGCGAGCGGCGCGCTGATCGCATGCACCTTCGCGGCCGTGGTGAGCTCGACGCCACCGCCCTTGTCCGTTTCCGCCAGCGCGGTCACGGCGAGCGCGAGCGCACCGATCACGAACAGCAGCAGCGAGACGACGCTGCGCCGCGTCGGCGACGCAGCGCCGTAGAAGCCTGCGCCCAGCGTCGCCAGCGCCACCGCGAGTGCGACGTAGGCCGCCTGCAGCCACAGGCCGTACGGTCCGACCAGATAGAAACTGAGCGGCGCTCGCACCCAGTCCAGGTCCATGCGCAGACCCTGCAGCAACCCACCGATCGCGGTGAACAGCAGCACGCACACGAACGCCAGAGTGCCCATGCCGCGGGCCGTCGCCATCGGGCGTCGTTCCAGCGGCGTGGGCACCTCGACCATCAGCGGGCGCCCATGTAATCCAGCTTGCCCACCGGCACGCCGTTGTGGCGCAGCAGCGCATAAGCCGTGGTCACGTGGAAGAAGAACTGCGGGATGCCGTAGCGCAACAGGTAGTCCTGCCCGCTGAAGCGGCGTTCCTTCGGCGTGCCCGGGCGCAGTACGATCTCGCGCTCTTCGCTGCCTTCGAACAGCAGCGGATCCAGGCCTTCGATGAAAGCGAGCGTAGCGACGATGCGCTCGCGCAGGTCGGCGAAGCTGCGCTCCTCGTCGGGAATGGCGGGCACTTCGACGTCGGCCAGGCGCGCGCTGATGCTCTTGGCGAAATCGCACGCGATCTGCACCTGGCGCAGCAGCGGGAACATGTCCGGGAACAGGCGCGTCTGCAGCAGCACGTCCGGATCGAATCCCTGCTCGACGGCGTGGGCCTCACCCTTGGACAGCACGCCCGACAGCGCGCCGAGCATGTGGCGGAACACGGGCACGCTGGCCTCATGCATCGAAAGGGACATGTTGCGACCTCAATGGCGGATGACGGTGCGCGGATGGTACACGCAGCGTCGATCTTTCATCGCAGGGGTCTCACGCCGGTGCCGGCACCGCACGCGTTCCCGCCAGGGAGGAATAAAGCGCCTCGATGCGTGAAGTCAGCGCATCGGTGCTCCAATGCCGGGCGTCGCCCGGTCCCGCCGCCGCCAGTGACGCGCGCAGCGAGGGCGAGCGCAGCAGCAAAGCGGTCTGCGCGGCGAAGGCGGCCACCTCCTCGTCAGCAATCAGTGCCCCGCGCGCCTCGCGCAGCACCGTCGCCGTGCCCATTACCGCGGTCGAAACGATCGGCACGCCCAGCGCCATCGCCTCGATCAGCACCAGCCCCTGCGTCTCGGTCGGCGAGGCGAACACGAACGCGTCGCCGGCGCGGTAGAAGTCCAGCAGCGTCGTGCCCCGGTCGAGGTTCCCGAAGAAGCGCACGTGATCCTGCACGCCCAGTTCCTGCACGCGCCGGCGCAGGCGCGGGGCGTCCGGCCCCTCGCCGGCGATCAGGAACAGCAGCGTCGGGAACTCCGCCACCAGCCGCTGCACGACCTGCAGGAGGAAGTCGATGTTCTTCTCCAGCGACAGCCGGCTGACCGTCACAAGGGTCGGGCGGTCCGGGGCGATGGCGTTCGCAGCGCGGAACGCCGCGCCGTCGCCGCCGGCGAATTCGGCCAGCTCGATGCCCGTCGGCAACACCGTGTACGGCGTGTCCATGCCGTAGCGCTCGAGCACCTCGACCATCTGCCCGCTCGGCACGATCAGATGGTCCACGCCATTGCCAAGCCGGCGCGACGCGGCGCGTGCGATCCAGCGCGTCAGCACCGTCGGGAACCAAGGCAGGTAATGGCCGACGTATTCCTCGAAATAGGTATGGTAGGTCTCCACCGTCGGCCAAGCGCCCTGGCGCGCGAGCTGCACGCCCATCGTGTGTGCGCGGAACGGCGTGTGGATGTGGATGACGTCCCACTCGCGCCGGGCCAGTTGCTCGCGCAGGCGGCGTGCGGCGCCGGCGCGGATCAACCGGTCTTCGGGATCGAAGAAGATCACCCGCGACGGCAGGCGCAGGACTTCGAATTCCTCGTCGTGCGCGGCCTGCCCGCTGCCGTGACCGTAGTCGGGCGCGACCAGCGTGACGTCGTGGCCGCGGCGCACCAGCGAGCGGGCGAAGGTGCGGATCGACGTCGACACACCATTGACCCGCGGGAAGTACACGTCCGACAGCATCAGGATCTTCATCGCGACCGTCCGGAAGGAATCCGCACGATTGCACCCGGCGAATGTGACAAACGTGTCACACGATCGCCATTCAATCGTCGTCGCCCTCCCCTTCGACCCAGCGCAGCGCGCCGGACCCGTGTTCGCCGAGCCGGTCGCCCGGATTGGCCAGGCGGCAACGGTCCAGCGACAAGCAGCCGCAGCCGATGCAGTCGTCGAGGGTGTCGCGCATCTGCACCAGCTGCTCGATCCGCGCGTCCAGTTCCTCGCGCCATGCGCTCGACAGCCGCGCCCAGTCGCGCCGCGTCGGTGTGCGCGCCTCGGGCAGGCTCGCCAGCGCCTCGCGGATCGTGGACAGCGGCATGCCCACCCGCTGCGCGGCGCGGATGATCGCGATGCGCCGGAGCATGTCGCGCGGATAGCGGCGCTGGTTGCCTGCGGTGCGCTCGCTCTGGATCAGCCCCTTGGATTCGTAGAAATGCAGCGTCGACACGGCGACGCCACTGCGCTTGGCGACCTCGCCGACGCTGAGCGGTTCCTGGCCCACGGCGCTTGACCTCAACTTAGCTTGAGGTTCTATCCTCGGCCGCGTATTGGTTCGAGTCAACCGGGACAGGCATGGATACCCGCAATGCGCGCGACGGATACGTCGCACGAACAGCACCCACCGCGACGATGCAGGCTGTCGTGTTCGACCGCTACGGCGACGCCGACGTGCTGCGGCTCGCCGAGCTGCCGCTGCCCTCGCCCGGGTCCGGCGAAGTGCGCGTGCGCATCCGCGCCGCCGGCGTGCAGCCCGCGGACTGCGCCACGCGAAGCGGCTGGTTCGCGCAACGCGGCATCGGCCAGACACCGTTTCCGCGGCAACTGGGCAACGAATTCGCGGGCGTGATCGACGCGATCGGCGACGGCGTGAACGGGCTGGCGAAGGGCGACGAGGTGCTCGGCTGGTGCAACGCGAATGCCTACGCCGAAGCCGTCGTCGTGCCCGCGCAGCAGCTTGTGTCGAAGCCGCCGATGATGTCGTGGGCCGTGGCCGGATCGCTGTCGGCCTCCGGACAGACCGCGCTCACGGCGGTGCAGGCGCTGGACATCGCCGCCGGCGACACGGTGCTCGTGCACGGCGCGGCCGGCGGTGTCGGCACCATCGCGGTGCAACTGGCGCGACTGCGCGGCGCGCGCGTGATCGGCACCGCCAGCCGCGAGAACCACGACTACCTGCGTTCGCTCGGCGTCGAACCGGTGCTCTATGGCTCCGGCCTGGCCGAACGCGTGCGCCAGATCGCGCCGCGCGTGCACGCCGCCCTCGACGGCAGCGGTCGGGGTGCGCTCGACGCCTCCATCGCGCTGGGCATCGAACCTTCACGCATCGGCACGCTGGTGGACTTCGAGGACGTGCAGCGCCTGGGCGTGCAGGCGATCCGCAGCCAGCGCAGCCGCGAGCGCCTGCAGGAACTGGTCGAGCTGCACGACGCCGGCCGCCTGCGCGTGCACGTGCGCGACATCTATCCGCTCGCGCATGCCGCGGTCGCGCATCGCGATGTCGAGAACGGACACGGTCGCGGCAAGGTCGTGCTGATGGTCTACAGCACCTTCGGGCACGCCCTGTGAACGAAGCACGCAACGACACATCGCGCGACGCGGGCGACATCGAAGCGATGGCGAGCGTCGCGTGGGAACGCGATCCCGCCGACGGCATTCCGACCGGTCAGGCGGGCATCTTCGCGCGCCACTATCGCGGCGTGACCATTGGCGCGATCGCGCTGGTCGGACTGGGCGCGTTCGAAGCGCTGGCCGTCGCGACCGCGATGCCGACCATCGCGCAGGCGCTCGACGGACTGCCGCTGTATGCGCTGGCCTTCGGCGCGACGCTGGCCGCATCGGTGGTGGGCATGGTGCTGGCCGGACGCTGGGCCGACCTGCGCGGACCGGCGCCCGCGCTCAGGCACGGCATCGGCTGGTTCTGCGTGGGCCTGCTCGTCGCGGGTTTCGCGCCGTCGATGCAGGTGCTTCTGCTCGGCCGGCTCGTGCAGGGATTCAGCGGCGGCATGATGTCGGTCGCGCTGTACGTCGCGGTCGGCCGCGTGTACCCGCCGTCGCTGCATCCACGCATCTTCGCCTCGTTCGCCGCGGCATGGGTGTTGCCGGCGATCGTCGGTCCGACCATCAGCGGCCTGCTGGTGCAGCACGCGGGATGGCGTTGGGTGTTCCTGTCGGTGCCGCTGCTGGCGATCGCCGCGGCCGCCTGCGTGCTGCCGGCCGTGCGGAACGTCGGCCCGCCCCCCGGCGGCGACGATCAGGACACGCCGCACCGCATCGCATGGGCCATCGGCGCCGCGATGAGCGCTCTGCTGCTGCATTACGCCGGGCAGCTGCGCGACGCGTTTGGCGCGGCGCTGCTCGCCTTCGCCATCGCCGGCCTGTTGTTCTGCGCATGGCGCCTGCTGCCACGCGGCACGTTGCGCGCCGCACGCGGATTGCCGACCGTGATCGCGCTGCGCGGCATCGCCTGCGGCGCATTCTTCGGGACCGAAGTGTTCATCCCGTTGCTGCTATCGCGCGAACGCGGACTGTCGCCGACGATGGCCGGCGTCGTGCTCACCGTCGGCGCGCTCGGCTGGTCGTTGGGCGCGTGGTACCGCAGCCGACCAACGCAGCCGTTCACGCCACCGCAGTTGCTGCGCATCGGCATGTCGATGATCGTCGTCGGCGTGTCCGGTGTCGCCGGGGCGATCTCGCCGTCGGTTCCGGTCGCGGTCGGCATCGTCGGCTGGATCGCGGCGGGCCTGGGCATGGGCCTGCTGTTCCCGACGCTGTCGGTGCTCACGCTGCAACTGTCGCCGTTGAACCGCCAGGGTGTGAACGCCTCCGCGCTGCAGCTGTGCGACGCGCTGACCACGGCAACGGTGTTGGCGGTGGGCGGCTCGCTGTTCGCGGCGCTGTTCACGCGCGCGCCGTCGCTGGCCTATCTGGTCGGTTTCGCGATCTCCGCCGCACTGGCGCTGCTGGGCGCGGTGCTCGCGTCGCGCGTGCGCACGGGGTGATGCGTCAGGCGGTCGCGCCACGCATCGACATCACCTCGCGGCGCGGCGGTGCGCCGAACAGGCGGCGGTACTCACGACTGAACTGCGACGGGCTTTCGTAACCGACGCGGTGGCACGCGGTCGCGGCCTCCATGCCGTCCACCAGCATCAGCCGACGCGCTTCCTGCAGGCGCAGCTGCTTCTGGAACTGCAGCGGCGTCATCGCGGTCGCCGCCTTGAAGCGCTCGTGCAGCGACGAGGCGCTCATGTGCGCGGCCGAGGCCAGCTGTTCGATGCGCAGCGGCTCGGCGTAGCGCTGCCGGATCAGGTCGATCGCGCGCGCGACGCGCTGCGCGGGGCCGTCGGCGTCGCACAGTTCGCGCAGGCGCTGACCGAGTTCGCCGGTCAGCACGCGGTAGTGGATCTCGCGCATCGCCAACGGCGCGAGCACCTCCGCTTCGTCGGGCATGTCGAGCAGCCGCGCCAGCCGCAGCACCGCATCCAGCAGAGACGGGCTGGTCCGGCCGAGGTACACCGCGCGGCCCGGATTCGCGGGGGATTTGTCGGCGGGCAAACGCTGCACCAGCTCGCTGACGAGCGCCGGATCGATGTCGATGCGCAGGCACAGGTAGGGACGTTCCGGCGACGCGTCGAGGATCTGCCCGCTGATCGGCAGCGACATCGACACGACGAGGTAGTTGAGCGGGTCGTAATGGAACACGTCCTCGCCGAGCAACGCGCGCTTGCGGCCCTGCACCACCACGCACACGCTGGGGTGGTAGACGGTCGGCAGCGGCAGCGAGGGTTCGGACGCCTGGATCAGCCAGAAGCCGCGCACGGCGGTCTCGTGGAGGCCGTCACCGGGGACGTTTCGGGCAACCCGGGCGGCCAGTTCGGCCTGCTGGGCCTCCATTCCGTGGGGCGCGGCGATCACGTTCGAAGCGTTGTCGTTCATGGATTTGCGGCCGTGGGGAGGGCTGGGGCGATTATGCGCGCGCGTGCGCGGGTGGCGCGTGTCCGGAACCCACCGCCGGAGGATCGGGCAAGGATCGACGAGCAATGGGCTAACGCATCGGAGCCCGCGAGGAGGAGGCTATGTCCACCCCCTCTCCCCCGCAGGAGCTCGCATGAACATCCCCTTCCCCCGTCGCACGCTCGGCCGCCAGGGACTGACCGTTTCCGCCATCGGCCTGGGTTGCATGGGCATGTCGGATTTCTACGGCCCCAGCGATGAGGCCGAGAACCTCGCCGTCCTCCACCACGCCCTCGACATCGGCGTGAACTTCCTGGACACCGCCGACATGTACGGCGTCGGCCGCAACGAAGCGCTGCTCTCGCAGGTACTGAAGACGCGCCGCGACGAGGTCGTGCTGGCGACGAAGTTCGGCAACGTGCGCGCGCCCAACGGCGACTTCCTCGGCATCGATGGCCGCCCCGAGTACGTCGCCGCCGCCTGCGACGCCAGCCTCAAGCGCCTGGGCGTGGACCACATCGACCTGTACTACCAGCACCGCGTCGATCCGCGCGTGCCGATCGAGGACACCGTCGGCGCGATGGCGCGTCTGGTAGAAGCCGGCAAGGTGCGTCATCTGGGTCTGTCCGAGGCTTCGGGCGCGACCGTGCGCCGCGCCGCGAGCGTGCACCCGATCGCCGCGCTGCAGAGCGAGTATTCGTTGTGGACGCGCGAGGTCGAAGACGACGCGCTGGTCGCTTGCCGCGAGCTCGGCATCGGCTTCGTCGCCTACAGCCCGCTCGGGCGCGGCTTCCTCACCGGCGCGATCCACAACACCGGCGAGCTGGCCGACAACGACTGGCGCCGGCATAACCCGCGCTTCCAGGACGGCAACATCGACCGCAACCAGTTGCTGGTCATCGCGGTATCGCAGATCGCGAAGCAGCACGACTGCACGCCCGCGCAGCTGGCGCTCGCGTGGCTGCTGTATCGCGGCCCGGACATCGTGCCGATCCCCGGCACCCGTCGCGTCGCCCGACTTGACGAGAACGCCGCGGCCACGCGCATCGACCTGACGCTCGCCGAGCAGCGCCTGCTCGACGACATCCTCGCCTCGCACCAGATCGCCGGCACGCGTTATCCCGCCGCCGGCATGGCGACCGTCAACGCCTGACCGACGCCTGATCCACACCGGCGCCACGCGCGCCGGTGGCTTCCATCCCTCACAACGCGGTCGGCGAACGCCGGTCGCGACGGGATTTCATTCGCTACGCAAACGGAGAACCCCCATGTCCAGTTCCAACGAATTCGCCCTCGACATCCGCGGCAAGGTCGTCGCCATCACCGGCGCCAGCAGCGGCATCGGCGAGGCAGCGGCGCTGCGCCTGGCCGGCCACGGCGCGCGTCTCGCGCTCGGTGCACGCCGCACCGATCGCCTCGAAGCCATCGCGACGAAGATCCGCGAGGCCGGCGGCGAGGTGCTCGTACAGGCGCTCGACGTCACCCGTCGCGATTCCGTCGACGCGTTCGTCCAGGCCACCGTGAAGCAGTACGGCCGCCTCGACGTGCTGGTGAACAACGCCGGCGTGATGCCGCTCTCGCGCATGGCCGACCTCAAGGTCGACGAGTGGGAGCGCATGGTCGACGTCAACGTGAAGGGCGTGCTGTTCGGCATCGGCGCCGCGTTGCCGGTCATGCATGCGCAGAGCGCGGGCCAGATCGTCAACGTGTCCTCGGTGGCGGGTCGCCAGGTATTCCCGACTGCGGCCGTCTACTGCGCCACGAAGTTCGCGGTGCATGCGCTCTCGGAAGGACTGCGCCAGGAATCGCCGTTCCTGCGCGTGACCACCATCGCGCCGGGCGCGGTGGAATCGGAACTCACCAGCACCATCTCCGATCCGGCGATGAAGCGCGAGGTGGACGAGGTGTTCCGCAAGGACATGCTGCCCGCCGACGCCATCGCGCGCGCGATCGCCTACGCGATCGGCCAACCCGCGGACGTGGACGTCAACGAACTGGTGGTGCGTCCCACCGCGCAGGCGTACTGAGCAAAAGCACAGGGCCCGCTTCGTGCGGGCCCTGTCGCGCGGAGCAGTACCGCGCGTCGAGGTGGCATCGGCGGTGCCGCGTTACAGTGGCGGGACGCAATTGCGCAACCTCGATCAAGCCGTGGCCGCCAGGATGGCCGCGACGCAGACGGACGGACGCCGTGAACCGCAGCCAGACCTTCGACAGCTACAGCACCCGCATCGGCAAGGTCGTGGCGTTCATGTCCACGCGCCTGGACCAGCCACTGACGCTGGCGCAACTGGCGCAGGTCGGCCATTTCTCGCCCTGGCATTTCCACCGCATCTACCGTGGCCAGATGGGCGAGACCGTGACCGGTACGCTGCGGCGGCTGCGCCTGCACCGCGCTGCGAACGAACTGCTCACCGGCACGCGCAGCATCGCCGAGATCGCGCGTCGCGCCGGTTACGGCAGCGCCGCGGCGTTCACGCGCGCGTTCGGCAGCACCTACCGCTGCACGCCGGCCGCGTTCCGTCAGCGCCGCGCATCGCCATCGACGCGCCATGACGGCGCCATTCCCCTGACCGAGGACGAGATCCGCATGTACACCGCCCGCATCACCACCCTGCCCCCGGTCCGCGTGGCCGCACTCGCGCATCGCGGCGACTACAAGGCCATCGGCGGCACCTTCGACCGGCTCATGGCGTGGGCCGGCCGCAACGGCCTGCTCGGCCCGCAGGCGCGCAGCTTCGGCGTGTATTACGACGCGCCCTCGGAAGTGCCGGCCGAACAGCTTCGCTCCGACGCTTGCCTGCTGGTTCCCGCGGACGCGCCGCTCGACGAGGGCATGCGCTGGATCGAGATCGCCGGCGGACGCCATGCGGTGGTCGTGCACACCGGCCCTTACGCGGAACTCGAACGCGCCTACGACTGGCTTTTCAGCCACTGGCTGCCGAACAGTTTCGAGGAAGCCGGCGACGCGCCGGTCTTCGAGGAGTACCTCAACGACCCGTCCACGCTGCCACCGGCGCAATGGCAGACCGCGATCTGCCTGCCGCTGAAGTGAGGCGACGCTATTTCGCCGGATGCTGGTAGGTGCCGATCAACACCGCTTCGCCGATCACATGGCCTTCCATCGCCTTGAGCAACGCCGCCTTGTCGGGCGTACCGAGGTCGGACAGCACGGTGTCTAGCGCGTAGAGCTTGTGGAAATAGCGATGCCGGCCGATCGGTGGACACGGCCCACCGTAGCCGGTGCGCTTCCAGTCGTTTAGGCCCAGCGCCGTACCCTTGGGTAACTGCGCCTCGACCACGCCTTCGGGTAATCCGCCGGCGTCGGCCGCCAGGTTGTACAGCACCCAGTGCACCCACACCCGCCTGGGTGCGGCCGGATCGGGTGCATCGGGATCGTCGACGATCAACACCAGACTGCGCGTTTCCGCCGGCACGCCGTACCACTGCAACGCGGGCGAGACGTCCTCGCCATCGCAGGTGTACCTCGACGGAATCGCGCCGTTGTGCGTGAACGAAGGTGATTCCAGTCGGAGCGACATGCCTGCCTCCTCTCCGCGACTGCACCGATTGTACGGGCGTATCGCGTGCGCTCCTCACGACACGCTAACGTTTCTCGGTGACCGCGCGACGCAGGTTGCGCCGAGCCTGCGCGTCGAAACGCTCGTGGAAGAAATCGCTGAGATAGATGCGCTCGCGACCGAGCAGCGCCTTCAGGAAGCGGCGGCGATTGAGCTTGAACAGCCAGCCGGGCACGTGGCCGCGATACTCCGCCGCGATGCCGCGGTCATAGGCGTCGAACACGACCGGTTCCGCGCCAAGGATCGCCATGTCGCAGTCGAGGAACAGTGCGGTTTCGCTATCGACATTGCCGGGCGAGAACGAACCGTGACGCGCAGTCAGTTCGATCAGGTCCATCACCCGGCGTACGTCGACACCGGCTTCGGGCATCCAGCGACCGACCTGCGCAACCGCCATTTCCGCCGAACGCGTTTCGTTGTCCTTGCGCCCGGCTTCGTAGATCGCGTCGTGGTACAGCACCGCCAGTGCGGTTTCGACCGGCTGGCGCCAACCCGGCCCATGCTCGGCGACGCTGCGGTAGTGACGCAGCACTTCGAGCACGTGGCCGATGTTGTGGTACGCGCGCGGCGGCGTCGCGTAGGCGGCTTCGATCGCCTCGCGCTGCGCGGGCACGAGTTCGAACGGCAGCAGGTCCAGGGGCGAGGCGTCGGTCGTCATGCGCCGATTGTCGCGCGTGCGGGGCTCGGCGTCAGCCAGCCGCCCGCCTCACGCCTTGCGCAGGAAGCAGGTCTTGAGCACAAGCCCCTTGATCTTGTCGGAGTTGCCTTCGATGTGCTCGGCATCGTCCTCGACCAGGCGGATGTTCTTGATCACCGTGCCCTGCTTGAGCGGGATCGACGAGCCCTTCACTTTCAGGTCCTTGATCACGACCACGGTGTCGCCGTCGGCCAGTGCATTGCCGTTGCTGTCGCGCACGACCTGGCCCGCCTCGGCCTGCGCCTCGCCGGCCACAGGCCATTCGAAGCCGCAATCGGCGCAGACGAAGTTCGCCCCGTCGACGTAGGTGTTCTGGAGCGTGCATTGCGGGCAGGCGGGTGCGGTGGCCATGATGCGTTCGTGCGTGAGGGGGCCTGCATTCTACGCCCGCACGGCGTTCGCGGCCTCGCGCTCAGGAAGTTTCGCGCTGGCGCTCGCGTACTTCCTGCGCGTCGCGCTCCAGGAAGTAGTTGAGGAACGTACGGATCACGGCCACCGCGCCCAGGCGCCCGATGCTGTCCCAGTCGGGCGCGATCGCCGATTCGACGATGTCGGCCGCCAGCTGGAAGGTCAGTGCGCCGACCAGCCAGTGCGAGTAGTCGATCCAGATCTTGCGCCGCTCATGGCCATCGCCGTGGCGGAACAGGAATCGCAGCGCATCGACGATCGCCTTCAGCGTGCCTGCGACGATCACGCCCAGCGCGATCAGGTCGAGCGCGACGATGACGGGCTCGGTGAGCGCGATCAGCAGGTGGTCCATGATGCCCTCCGCTCGTCGGGAGAAGGATCAGCCGCGCACCACGCAGCGGAAGCCCACGTGGCACGTCGAGGTGTCCACCGGCTGCGCCATGCGCGCGGCGGGACGGTAACGCCGGCAGTAGTTCGGCGCGCACAGATGCGAGCCTCCCTTCATCACGCGCCGCGGAATTCGCGCGGCGTTGTTCGCGTCGATGCTCGCCTCGCGCTCGCCGCCGCGCGGATTCTGCAAGGTGCAGCAGGCATGTTGCTGGATCTGTCCGTGCTCCTGGTACCAGTCGCTGGTCCATTCCCACACATTGCCGATCATGTCGTACAGACCGTAGCCGTTCGGATCGAACGAACCGACCGGCGCGGTCCACAGGAAGCCGTCTTCCGGCTGTGCCTGCCACGGGAACTCGCCCTGCCACGTGTTGGCCATGTGGCGTCCGCCGGGCACGAGTTCGTCGCCCCACGCGAATTCGGTTCCGTCCGCGCCGCCCTTCGCCGCGAATTCCCACTCCGCCTCGGTCGGCAGATCCTTGCCGGCCCACTGCGCATAGGCCAGCGCATCCTCGTAGGCGACGTGCACGACGGGATGATCCTCGAGACCTTCAAGGCTGCTCTCGGGCCCGCGTGGATGACGCCAGTCGGCGCCGGGAATGTACTGCCACCAGTTGAAATGGTTGCGCAGGTCCACGCGTCCCGGCGGCGGCACGAACACCACCGACGCCGGCGCCAGCATCGCGGGATCCGCATCGGGATAGTCGGCCGGATCGGCGGGCTTCTCCGCGAGCGTCACGTGCCCGGTGGCCTCGACGAAGCGCGCGAACTCGCGATTGGTCACCGCGTGGCGGTCGATCCAGAAGCCGTCCACCGACACGCGATGGGCGGGACGTTCTTCCGGATAGTGCTCGTCGGAGCCCATCGTGAAGGCCCCTCCTTCGATGCGCACCATGCCATCCAGCGATGCGCGCACCGCGCTTCCCACATCTTCATGCACGCCCATTGCCGTCCTCCGCGAACACGCGCTTCCAGTCGTTCTTCATACTGACCAGGCCGATGCCGTACTCGGCGGCATGATCCAGCCCGTCCTTGAACACGCTCAGCCTGAAGTCCCGATCGTAGGCGAACTCGCGCTCCGCGTCGTCATGGTGCAGGTACCAGGCCATCCTCGGACCCGCTCCGCCAAGGGTATAGCGCAACATCGCCAGGTCCCCGTCGGAGTTGCCGAACGCGAACACCGGCCGTCGCCCGATGTGCAGCGCGATGTTGACCACCTTCTCGTCGCGGTCGTCGAAGCTTCCAAGCGCCGGCAACTTGCGCAGCACCATGCCGCCCTCGCCCGTCTCCAGCTTCATGCGCGTGCTGGAACCGATCACCTGTTCTGGCGGGATGCCGTAGTGCGACTCGGCGATCACGCGGACGAACTCCAGTCCGCCGCCGGTGACGATGTACGTCTTGAAGCCGTTCGCGCGCAGGTGGTCGAGGAGCTCGCGCTGCGGTGCGTAGGTGTTGGCGACGAACCGGCGCCCGAGCTTGGGATGTTCGGCGTTGCGCAGCCAGCGCGAGGCATTCGCGTGGAATTCCTCCACTGTCATCCCCGCATGCGTCGCGAACGCCGGCTCGAACACCTCCTGCTTCGGCAACGAGGTCAGCGTCTTCAGGTCGCCTGCCAGGAATGCCTTGAACGCCGGCTTCTTCAGCAGCGAAGGATCCTGCTGTGCGAGCCGCTTGACCTCGGCCAGCGCGAAGAACACCTGCACCTGCAGCGGGTACTCGCACCACAGCGTGCCGTCGTTGTCGAACACGGCGATGCGCTCGGCGGGCGGAACGAATTCCGCTCCGCCGTTCGCCGTGGTGCGCGCGACGAAGTCGAGGATCGCCGACTTCGCCGCGCTGTCGTTCCAGGAAGGCAATGGCTCCATCGCGCGCAGCTCCCGTCGATCAGCTGGACTTGCTGCTGATCTCGCTCATCTTTTCCTTTGCCTGGTCCAGGTTGAAGCTGCCCGGTGTCTGCGCCGGCGGGAACTCCACGAACGTCTCCATGTACTTGGTGGCGGCAGCCATCGCACCGTAGATCCAGAATGCGTTGTGGATCATCCAGTCCCAGTACACGTTCGACGTCACGTCGGCACGTTCATAGGGATCCATGCGCAGGTTGAATATCTTGGGCATGCGCAGTGGCGTGAACGGCTCGGCCCAGACCTGCATGGTGCCCCGGCAGCGCTGTTCCATGAACACGATCTTCCAGTTTTGCCAGCGAATACCCAGGATGTCGCCGTCGTCGCTGAAGTAGAAGAACCATTTGCGCGGGGACTGGTCGACCTGGCCGGTCAGGTACGGCAACAGGTTGTAGCCGTCGATGTGGTTCTTGTACTTGCGTCCGTTGACGGTCGTGCCCTTCTTCAGCCGATCCATGCAGTCGGTGTCGCCAGCGGCGGCGAGCAGGGTCGGCAGCCAGTCGTGGTGTTGGACGATCTCGTTGCTCACCGCGCCGGCAGGAATGCGTCCGGGCCAGCGGATCAGTTCGGGAATGCGGAACGCGCCTTCCCAGTTGGTGTTCTTCTCGCTGCGGAACGGCGTCATGCCGGCGTCCGGCCAGCTGTTCATGTGCGGACCGTTGTCGGTGGAATAGATGACGATGGTGTCTTCAGCCAGACCCAGTTCGTCGAGCAGGTCCAGCATCTGGCCCACATTCCTGTCGTGGTCGACCATCGTGTCGTGGTACGGCGACTGGTGTTCGCCCGCCTGCCCCATGCTCTCAGGCTTGGTGTGCGTGATGAAGTGCATGTGGGTCGTGTTGAGCCAGACGAAGAACGGCTTGTCGGCCTTGTTCTGGCGCTTGATGAAGTCGCTGGCGGCCTCGACGAACTCGTCGTCGCAGGTTTCCATGCGCTTGCGCGTCAGCGGGCCGGTGTCCTTGATCTTCTGCTTGCCGACCTTGCCCCAGCGCGGGTGCACGGTCGCATCGTCCTTGTCGGTCGCCCAGCTGTGGATCACGCCACGCGGCCCGAACTGTTCGCGATAGCGCGGATCCTTAGGATAGCCGTACATCTCCGGCTCTTCCTCGGCATTGAGGTGGTAGAGGTTGCCGAAGAACTCGTCGAAGCCGTGCAGCGTAGGCAGGAACCGGTTCAGATCGCCAAGATGATTTTTACCGAACTGCCCCGTCGCATAGCCGCGATCCTTCAGCAGCGATGCGATCGTGACCACCGAATCGACCATGCCCTGCGGCGCGCCCGGGATGCCGACCTTCGACAAGCCGGTGCGATGCACGCTCTGCCCCGTGATGAACGACGAACGGCCGGCGGTGCAGCTCTGTTCGCCGTACGAGTCGGTGAAGCGCATGCCCTCGTTGGCGATGCGGTCGATGTTGGGCGTGTGGTAGCCCATCAAACCGTGCGTGTAACAGCTGAGGTTGGCGATGCCGATGTCGTCGCCCCAGATCACCAGGATGTTCGGCTTCCTGCCGCCACCTCCGCCCTTGGACGCGCCTGCGCCCGCTTTTGCCGACGGTTTCGCCGGCTTGGCCGCCGCTTTGGCCGGACGGGATGCCTTTTTCGCCTGTGCCATGACGCTCTCCTGTTGCGCTTCGGGGGATGACAACCTCTTGCGTGGTGATGCCCTAGCCTGCGGCCACGTCGAAGACCATCGTGACGATCGCGTACAAACCGATCGCCAGCAGGGCCAGGGCCGTCAGCAGGGTGTAGGAAATCGGATAGGCGCTCTCGCCGTGGACGAGTCCGTGCCCCATCATGCGGACGCGCTCGGCGCGCAGTTCGCGCATGAAGTTCACGTGGTAGACGATGCCCACGATCAGCAGGACCACGCCCAGCGCGACCAGCGCCATGCCGAAATTGCTCGGTGCGGCGGTACTTATCTTCAGCAAGCCGGCTTCACGGCCTTTGCTGAAGACCTGGAAGATCGTGAAGCCGAAGCCGATCAGCGACAGCGCCGTGCGGATCACCGACATCAGCGTCCGCTCCGCGCTCATGCGCGTGCGCTGGAACGACATACCGGTGCGCCGCATCGACATCTCGGTGCGATTCGTCGAAAGGTCGGTGCGGTATTCGGACAGCGAGGTGCGGTGCTCGGACAGCGCGGTGCGATGCGTCGACAGCTTGGTGCGATGCTGCGAGTACTCGACCGACGCAAGGTCCGTGTTGGAGAGGTCGACGTCCGGGATCGGCGGCGGCTCTGTTTCTTCCAGATGACGCGGGCGGACCAGCTCGCGCGAGTCGTCGGAATTCGTGGAATCGGGCTGCTTTCCGGTCGCCATGCGTCACTCCACCGATATCACGCGTTGGTGTGCCTGCGCTGCATCCACCAGTGCGCCAGCCGGTTGATCGGACCGCGCATGACCAGGTAGGGGATGAAGCACAACAGGAGGATGAAGTTGACCGCCTCCAGCACGTGGAACGTGCCGAACACGCGGTACTGGTAGATGATCTCCATGACCAGGCCGAGCGCGAGGATGCGGGCCGTGGCCTCGATGCCCTCGTCGAGCGAGGCGCGACGACGATGCGCGTCGTTGACGATGGTCCAGAAGTACGGGGCGCGCCCGATCTTCGCGTCCTTGAAGCCATCGCGGATCGCCATCAACAGCGCCATCGTCGGTTGCAGCACGAAGCGGAACGTCATCGGGCCTTCCGCCCGTCCGGTCAGGTCGGTCCAGAATCGAACGGCGTCATGGACGAATCCTTCCATCGCATCCCTTGGCGATCGCTGGCGTGAAACCGCGCGAAAAAACTGCCCGCGTCGGAGCACGTCCGTCGTCGGTCTTCACGCGATCGCCCGTGAGTGCCGTGCGTGCGGCGCTTCAGCAGGGCCGGGCCTGCATCGTCGTGTCTGCGGAGTGAATGAGCCGTGATGGCACCATTAAGATTCAACGACGGGCAAGGTCTGGATGCATCTGACCTTGCAGCACGCGCGAATGCTTCGATGCGGGTCGGGATCGACTACTTCGTCTTGGCCGACAGCTTGCGCAGATCGCGCAACGCATCCTTGCCGAGCCAGCGCTCGGTGGCGATGTCCGACGCAGCGAGGCGCTCGGCCAACGCAATGGCCTGCTTGCGGCAGGCGCCGCGCCGCCCGATCGAACGCAACGCCCAGCTCATTCCCTTGCGCACGAAGTTGCGTTCGTCGGCCGCCTCGCGCTCGATCAGCGCCAGTCCGCGCAGGTAGTCGGACTCGCGTTCGGCGCGACCGTGCAGTGCGATGCTCGCCAGCAGCGCGAACGCCGCACGCTTCTGGATCTCGTCGCGCTTGCCCGCCCACGACTCGACTTTCGCGAACGCTTTCGGCGCCCGGTCGAACAGCACGAAACACACGGTGTCGCAGATCGCCCAGTTATCGAGATCGCGGCACCATCGGTCCATCTGCGCCGCGGTCACGCGCGCGGGATCGGCGACGTACGCGGCGAGCGTGCGCGCTTCGTAAATGCCCGTGTCCCACAGCGCGGCGGCGAGCGCGTGGTCGTGGCCGAGCTGCTTCGCCAGCGACTGGATGTCCTTCATCGCCACGCCGAGCGCGTGGTCGGACGGGATCGCGTAACGCGACATGCCCTCCAGCGTGGCGCGCGTGGCGCGTCGTTCGAGCTCGCGCACGGCGTCGGCACAGCGCGTTTCGACGCTGGACGGTTCCTGCGCCAGCGGCTTTCCCTTCGCCTTTGGCGGCGGTGTGGGACGCGCGGTGCGGTGCGACGTGGTGGTGCCGGTCGGCATGGCGGTCTCCGCGACGATCAGGCCTTGGGCTTGAGCTGGTGCAACAGCAGCGAATTGCCTTCCGTGTCCAGGCACACCGCCATGTGGCACACCGGGCTGTCGATGACATCACTGCGGAACACGACGCCCTTCGACTTCAGGTCCGCGATGAGCCGGCCGAGGTCTTCGACTTCCAGCGCCACGGTACCGCCTGCGGCTTCACTGGGCTGGTCGGGAATGAAGTTGGTCAGCGCCAGGCAGCCGCCTTCGGGAAGGTCGTACTCGACCCAGTACTGTTCGCCCTGATTGCCTACCGAACCGGGTTTCAGGCCGAGCGTGTCCTCGTAGAAGCCGCGCGCCCGCGCGACGTCCTTGACCGGATACATCGTGAAGGCGACTTTCCTGATCATCGATCGTTCTCCATGTGTGGGCGGCGACATCGCGCATTGCGGTCAACGCAGGCCGCGACGGCGAGCGGCCCGGCGTGGCAAAGGGGTATATCCAGCGCGGGCACTGTCGCGTCAAGTGCCCGGAACACGCATTCCGACCGGAGGTTGTCGATTTCACTGCTGCTGCATCGTCGACCTTGCGTACTGGCGTGGAACGGCCCGGCGGCCGCTTCGCGACCGGTCCACCCTGCCAGAGGAGAATCCACCATGACCCGTACTTTCCAGCGCATCACTCCGTTCCTGTGGTTCAACACGCAGGCCGAAGAGGCAGCGAAGCTCTATGCGTCGATCTTCCCCAACTCGCGCGTGCTCGAATCGATGCGTTACGACGCCGAGGGCGCGCGCGTGTCGGGCCAGCCGGAAGGCTCGGTGATGACCATCGAGTTCGAGCTCGATGGCCAGCGCATGACCGCACTCAACGGCGGTCCGCATTTCACGTTCAACGAAGCGGTCTCGCTGGTGGTGAACTGCCACGACCAGGCCGAAGTGGACCACTACTGGGATCGCCTCAGCGCAGGCGGCGATCCGAAGGCGCAGCAGTGTGGCTGGCTGAAGGACCGCTTCGGCGTGTCGTGGCAGGTCGTGCCGGTGGAGATGTTCGCGCTGCTCAACGATCCCGATCCGGTCAAGGCTCGCAAGGCCACGGCTGAGATGCTCCGGCAGAAGAAGCCGGACGTGGCGGCGATGCGCGCGGCGATGAAGTAGGCGCGCGCCCTACTTCGTCCCGAGCGCGCGTCGCGCGAACAGCACGCACACGACACCGAACAGCATGTGCGCGAGCACGCTGTAGGAGATCCAGTCCGGGTGCGCGAACGACGGCGATCGCCCCACGCGCGAGAGCGGCATCACCACGAAGTTCATCACCACGTACAGCACCACGCCGTACGCCATTCCCAGCGTCACCGGGTGCAGCAGCAGCGCCGGCCTGCGCCGCGCGACGACCGTATAGATCACCACGAACATGATCGCCATGAACACGTGCAGCACCGCGCCGAGTACCGCGCTGCCGGTGCCGCCGTCGTAACTCGCCTGCCCGAGCACGCCGACCGCGATGGTCTGGAATACGCGCTGCAATCCCGCCGCATCCCACGAGAACCACAGCGTGGTGGCGAACACGATGTCGCCGATGGCGACGAGCAATCCTCCCAACATCACCTGCGACCAGTCGACCGTACGTCGGAACATCGCGGACCTCCGAAGGGCCGACCGTCGGCCCGGGGCGCGCCCATCCTAGGGCCAGTCGGCGCGCCATACCCATGACTTTCGTCATAGACAAAGTTGTCTAGACAAGTCGTTCTAGTTGGCATAGCGTAGGCCCGTCCCCAACGACGGCCCGCCATGACCCGCAAAAACGCGAAGCCCCCCAAGCCCACCACCGCGGAGCTCGACCTGCTCCGCGTGATCTGGCGACTCGGGCCGTCCACGGTGAAAGACCTCCACCAGGCCCGCATCGCCGAACGCCCCGACGCGACCTACGCGAACGTGCTGCGTCTGTTGCAGGTGATGCACGGCAAGGGACTGGTCACGCGCGACGAGAGCCAGCGTTCGCATGTCTACGCGGCCGCGCACGCACAGGACGCGCTGCAGACCAACCTGCTGAAGGACCTGATCCAGAAGGCGTTCGCCGGTTCCGGCAAGGCACTGGTGCTGGCCGCACTGAACGACCACGTCACCGACAAGGAACGCGCCGAGATCCAGCGCTTCCTCAAGGAGCACTCCGATGAGTGAGCTCGACCTGCTGGTTCCGGCGCTCGGCCGCGTGCTGTTGCACTTCCTCTGGCAGGGCGTGCTGATAGGCCTCATCGCCGCCGTCGCGCTGCACGCGTTGCGCCATGCACGTCCGCAGATGCGTTATGCGGTCGCATGCGTCGCGATGCTCACCTGCGTCGTCGTTCCCGCGATCAGCCTGGCGATGCAGTTGTGGGCGGGCGATGCGTCCGCCGCGACGCTCGCACCCGGCGGCGCGCCATCGACCGCGCTGCGCATGCGGTTCACGGAGGTCGCGCCGCTGCGTTCGCAGCTCGAACTGGCGCTGCCGTGGATCGTGCTGGCCTGGTCGGCCGGTGCGTGCGCGCTGTCGCTGCGCATGGGCGTGGGCCTGCTGTGGGTCCAGCGCCTGCGCGCCACGCCACAGGGCGCGGAACATCCACGCTGGCAGGCGCGTGTGGATGCCCTCGCCGCACGTTTCGGACTGAGCCGCCGTGTCGCGCTGCGCGTGGTCGATGCACTGGATTCGCCGATCTCGGCGGGCTGGTGGCGACCGGTGGTGTTCCTGCCGGCCGGGTTGCTGTCGCGCATGCCGGTCGAGCTGGTCGAAGCGCTGATCGCACACGAACTCGCCCACATCCGCCGTCACGACTACCTCGTCAACCTGCTGCAGAACGCGGCCGAAGCGCTGCTGTTCTACCACCCGGTGACATGGTGGCTGTCGCGTCGCATCCGCATCGAACGCGAACACATCGCCGACCGTCTCGCTGCCGACGTCACCGGCGAACCGCGCCGCCTCGCGGTGGCGCTTTCCGAACTCACCGGCTTCGCGCACACACGCTGCGGCGCGACGCTCCACCTTGCCCAAGCCGCCCACGGAGGCCACCTGATGTCCCGCATCGAACAACTCGTCCGCCCCGGCCAGCGCATGGCACGCGGCGGCGTCGCCCTGCCCCTCGTCGGCCTCGCGGCGGCGTGCCTAGCCTTCTATGCGCATGCGCAGATCCGTCAGGACGGCGCGACGCAGGCCACCGCCGCCACGAAGGCGCAGCCGGCCACCGCCGCGACACCGGCGGTGAAGGCCACGCCGGCCACCGCCGCGACGCCGGCCGCGAAGCCAGCACCTGCCGCAGCGCCCGCATCCAAGGTGCGCATCAGCACGCACAAGGGCGACTACGACTACGACGGCTACGCCGTAGTGAGCGGCGAGCGCGGTCGCATGACGATGGACGGCTCCAGCGACGACTTCCCGGACATCGAGCGCGCGCGCAGCCAGTCGAAGGGTCGCGATTTCGTCTGGTTCCGTCGCGATGGACAGTCCTACGTGATCGCCGACGCCGGCACGGTCGCGCAGATCCGCGAGGCATGGCGCGACAGCGATCGCATCGGCGCGCAGATGGAAACGCTCGGCTCGGAAATGGAAGTGCACGGCAAGAAGATGGAGGCGCTGGGCCGGCAGATGGAGCAGCTCGCCCCGCCGCCGGCCAACACCGACGCGATCGAGGCCGCGTCGCAGCGCATGGAAGAACTCAGCCAGCAGCAGGCCGAACTCGCCGCGCGCCAGGCGGAGGCCGCCGCCGACATGTGGCGCGGCGACGAGGCCGAGCAGCGCAAGCTGTCGGCGAAGATCGACGCGCTCGGCGAGCAGCAGGAGACGCTGGGCCGCAAGATGGAGGAACAGTCGAAGGTCATCGAAGCGCATTCGCGTCACATCGAGGCGAACAGCGCGCCGATGGAGGCGCTCGGCCGCCAGATGGAAGAAGCCGGCAAGCCGATGGACGCGCTTGGCAAGCGCATGGACGCCCTCGGCAAGGAGCAGTCGAAGTACGCCGCTGAAGCCGAACGCAAGACCCGCACCCTGATCGACGACGCCGTGGCCAAGGGCCTGGCCGTCAAGCTGGCGGATTACGGCACGCTGTAAACGCCTCCACGGTGCCCGGACGGTTCGCGTCCGGGCACCGCTGCATCGACGACGGATGCCGGCCGTCGCCCCAACCTTCCCACGCTGTCCCTTCCGGCTGCCCCGTTGCGTTGTCCATATCGGAACGGGTGCGCGTCACGACGCACCGTGCGCATGTTCAAGGGGCAACTTCATTGATCTTCGATTACAGGAAGGCTTCGTCGCCGGCCGACATCGAGGCCGACATCTGCATCGTCGGTGCCGGTGCGGCGGGCCTGGCGATCGCCTGGGCATTCCTCGGGACCAAGGTGCGGGTGTGCGTGGTCGAAGGCGGTGGGCTCATCGCCGACGAGCGCAACCAGGCGCTGTTCGAAGGCTCGTCGGTCGGTGATCCGCCGTTCGATCCGGGCGCTTCGCGGCTGCGCGCGTTCGGTGGCACATGCAACTACTGGGGGCGCGGCTGCATTCCGCTGGCGAATCTGGCGCCGCGCGACTGGGTGCCGCACAGCGGCTGGCCGATCGGTTTCGTCGATCTGGAACCGCATTACCATCGAGCGCGCACCTTCTGCGGGCTCGATCCGCATGAACTGGCCGAGGACACGTTCCTGACGCCGTCGTCGCGGCGCCCGCTGTCGTTCGAAACCGACACGCTGGTGCACAAGACCTTCGCCACCAGCCCGATGATCTTCGGCCACGCGTACCACGACACGTTCGAGCGCGCCGACAACATCACCGTTCTGCTGCACGCCAACCTGATCGAACTGGAAGCCGCGCCGTCGGCGGCGGCCGTGCGCCATGCGCGCATCGGCACGCTCGACGGGCGACGCGGCACGGTGAGCGCGGCGCACTACGTGCTCGCCTGCGGCGGCATCGAGAACGCGCGCCTTCTGCTCTCGTCCAACTCGGTCGCTGCTGAAGGTCTGGGCAACCAGCACGATCTGGTCGGCCGCTATTTCATGGATCATCCAAGCGGGAAACTCGGCACGCTGTTCACCGAAGAACCGCACGTCGTCACCCGTCCATACGATCGCAACGTGCCCAAGGGCCGTCCGCAGGTGCATCCGGAGATCTGCCTGTCGGACGAAGCGCAGCGGCGCCACCGCATCCTCAGCGGGCGCGTGCGCCCGTTCGCATTCGAGGAGCCCGTGCCGGAAGGACTGCAGGCGCTGCGCGACCTGCGTGCGGCGATGCGCGCGCGCCGCCGCCACGAGAACTGGGCGATCAAGGCGCGCGTGTGCGGTCGCAAGAACGGCGAACCGGACTACATCGCCAAGGCGATGCCGCCGGCCGAGGACCTGCGCGCGCTCACGCTGCGCGCCGGGCTCAACGCGGGCGACATCGCCAAGGCAATGGGACGCAAGCTCACCCGCCAGCCGGCAGTGCGTACCGAACGCGTGGACCTGATCGGTTATTTCGAACAGGTACCGAACCACGACAGCCGCGTCATCCTCGGCGAAGAACGCGACGCGCTGGGTCTGCGCCAGATCAGCATCGACTGGCGCCTGACCGAACTGGACCGGCACACCTATCGCACCGCGGCGCGCTTGTTCGGCGCCGAACTCGCACGCGCCTGTCGCGGCCGTTTCCAGACCGAGGAATGGCTGGCCGACAAGGACGCCACGCCGCAGGTGTTCGGCACCTCGCACCACATGGGCACCACGCGCATGGCCGACGATCCGCACGACGGCGTGGTCGATCGCCATTGCAAGGTGCACGGCGTTGACAACCTGCACATCGCGGGCAGTTCGGTGTTCCCGACCGGAAGCTGGGCATTCCCGACCTTCACCATCATCGCGCTGAGCCTGCGCCTGGCTGAGCAGTTGCGCATGCGACTGGAACAGGCTGCACCGCTGCTGGCATGAGCGAAGACGCGCCGACGATGCGGCTGTCCACGATCGGGCAGATCGCGATCACCGTCGGCGACGTCGAACAGGCGCTGGTGTTCTACCGCGATGTTCTCGGACTGCCTCATCTGTTCAGCGCCGGCCCGCAGCTCGCGTTCCTCGATGCAGGCGGCGTGCGGGTGATGCTGACCACGCCGCATGGCGCGGGCACGGCCGGAGAGAATTCGATCCTGTATTTCCGCGTCGACGACATCGAGCGCGCGCATGCCGCGCTGGTCGCGCGCGGCGCCGCGGACGAACATGGCCCGCAGCTCACCGCGAAACTGCCGGACCACGAACTGTGGATCGCTTTCGTTCGCGATCCCGACGGCAACCCGGTCGGGCTGATGGAAGAACGCCGCTGAACTGCGCGCCGCGGCGAACCGATGCCGCGCTCAGCGCAGCTGGCTGTCCTTGCTGCCGCGACGGTTGTAGCCGCTGAAGTTGCCCTGCTCCTCGTCGTGCGCTTCCTGGCACCTAATGCATAGACGCACGCCGGGCACGGCCTTGCGCCGCGCCTCGGGGATTTCCTTGTCGCACTCCTCGCAATGCGTCAGTCCCGGACCCGTGGGAAGCTGGCTGCGCGCACGCTGGATGGCGTCCTTGATGGTGGCGTCGATCTGGTCCTGAACGGCGCCGTCGCCTGCCCAACCGGTGGCCATGAACGCTCTCCTGGATGCCTCACGTAAGACGACAAGCATAGCGCCAGGCGGCTGAACTCGGACCCGAATGGCCCTGGCCCGCGGGCCTGCCGATGAGGCCACCTGGCGGCTGCATCGGGTCTAGAATGAGCTCAGTCCGTCTGGCGGCCCAGCCGCGAAGGCGCCGACATGAGCAGATGGCTGATCGCACTGGCGATGGCGGCTCTGCTGCCCGCGACCAGCGTGCGCGCCCAGACCGCGACGCCGGAACAGGTATTGGCGTTGCCCGCCGAACTGCGCGCGCGCGTCCACGACGAAGTGCTCAGCGAACGCAGCGGCAGCCAGCGCCGGCTGGAGAAGCTGGTCGCCTTCATGTTCAGCGACGAAGGCCTGGCGATCTCGTACCGCGAGAGCGCCACCAACACCGTCGCGGAAACCTACGAAACCCGCACCGCGAACTGCCTGTCCTTCACCATGCTGTTCCTCGCGCTTGCGCGCGAAGCGCAGCTGGAAGCGTTCCCGCAGGAAATCGAACAGACCCTGTCGTGGCGACGCGACGACAACACGCTCTACCTCAGCAACCACGTCAACGCGGGCGTTCGCATTGGCGGCCGTGTCTTCATCGTCGACGTCGCCGGCGACAACGTGATCGCGCGTGATCCGCCCGAACAGATCACCCAGCGACGGCTGATCGCGCACTACTACAACAACCTTGCGGTCGCGAGCCTGGAACGGGCCGATTACGTCGCCGCATTGGCGCTGATCGACCGTTCGCTGGAACTCGATTCGTCCTACGCCAGCCACTGGAGCAATGCCGGCGTGCTGCACATGCGCAATGGCGAGCCGCGCGAGGCTGAGCGGGCCTACCGGCGCGCGCTCTCGCTGGATCCGCGCAACGCCAGTGCGCTGTTCAACTTGTCCAGCTTCGCCCAGCGCACCGGCGATCGCGTGCGTGAACTGGAACTGCGCAAGCGCCTAGCCGACGTGCAGCGCAACGACCCGTTCCATCATTTCCTGCTCGCCACCAACTACGAGCGCGCCGGCGATTACCCCCGCGCGATCCGCGCCTACCGGCGCGCGATCCAGCTGCATCCGGACGAACACCGCTTCTATTCCGCGCTGGCCAACGTCTACGTGAAGTCCGGCGACCTGCGCCGCGCCGTGCGCGCCCTGACCCGTGCCCAGGCGCTCAGCGACGGCGACGTCCGCGCCGCCTACCGGATCCAGCTGGACCGCCTGAAAGCCACCCGCTGAGTTCCGCGTCCCCTTCCGGCCACCGTTCGCGTTTGCCTAGTGCGAGACGAACCGCAAGGGGACAACCGTGCGACACGAAATCCTGATGACCAGGAAGAAGCTGGTCCGTATCGCGCTGGAAAGCGCGGAGCTTCCGGGGATCCGGCTCATCGCACGACCGCTGTACCGGCGCATGTTCAGCCGCCCCTACCACGGCGGAAATGCCTACTACGGCGCCTACGAAACCCACGCGCAGGCCCTCGCCGACGCGCCTTCGCTGCCGACCTCGTACGACCAGCCCTCGACCACGGGCATGTACATGGACCGGCATCGCAGCATCCGCGTGAGCGACTATCCGATGGTGCACTGGCTCTCGCGCCTGCTCGCCGACGGCCGCCATCGCATCTTCGACCTGGGCGGCCACATCGGCGTGACCTATTACGGTTTCCGTCGTTACCTTTCGTATCCCACGACGATGGAGTGGCGCGTGCACGACGTGCCTTCGGTCATCGATGCCGGCCGCGACTGGGCGCGCCAGTACGATCCCGATGGCCTGCTGCATTTCGCCGAGACCCCCGAAGCGGCCAACTCGCACGATGTGCTGATCACCTGCGGCGCGTTGCAGTACCTGGACTACACCTTGCCGGAACTCCTGCACCGGCTCGAGAACCCGCCGCCGCACGTACTGGTGAACCTCACGCCCGTGCATCCGGCGCGCGGCTACGTGACGCTGCAGAACATGGGCAAGGCGGTGCTGCCGTATCGCGTGATGGCGAAACCGCAGTTCCTTTCGCAGATGCAGTCGCTGGGCTACACGCTGGTCGACCACTGGCAATCGAAGGAGCGTCACCTGCGCGTGCCGTTCGAACCCGACTGCACGCTCGACCATTACGCCGGCTTCTACTTCAAGCGGGCCTGATCGCGAAGGAGACCGCAATGCGCGGTCTCCTCCATCGCATCCGTCACTTCGCCGGCGCGCTGCCCGGCGGGAACGTCGCGAACATTTTGTCGATGCCGGCCTGCACCTTGGTGTTCACCGCTTCGGGCGAATCCGGAACCGTGCCCGTTGCCGTGCCGCGCCACACCGCCTGTTTGGTCTTCATGTCGAACATGTCGAGCACGAGCGTACCGACGTCGTAGGTGCGCACGGTCGTCGTCGCCGTACCCATGCCCATGCCGCCGCCCCAGCGGCCCCAGCCGTAGCCGCCCCACGCCGGACCGCTGTAGAACGTGTCCGCCGTCTGCCGCTGCTGTGTCGCGACGTTGCCGGCGAGTCCGATATCGGCTTCGTTCGAAGCGGCCTGGCGCCAGCCCTTGGCGGCCAGCTGCGCGTCGATCGCGCCGACGACGCGCTGGTCGACCAGCGGCGAGCGTCCTTCCGGCTTCTTCAGCCAGGTGTAGGTGCGGTAGCTGGCGAACTGCGCGGACGGATCGAAGTCCGTGTGCACGGTCGGCGTGCTGGCACACCCTGCCAGCGCGGTGAGCAATACCGCGCCCAGTGCGAGAGTTCTCATGTGCGTTCTCCGTCAGGTGGGGAATCCGATGCCACCGCGTCGCCGGCCAGTGGGCCCCACACGCCGCCGCGGATGCCGCGACATAGCCCCCGCGCGCGTGAAACGGCCGTGAAGGATCGGCGACGCGCTCGCGCCGGAATGTCGTCGAAGGTGCGTGCCTCAGAAGTTGATCGGCACGCGCGCGGTGAGCGTCATGTCCGGCGTGTCGCGGGTCACGCCCACGCCCAGCGCGACGTTGAGCGACACGCGCTCGTTGAAGCGGTAGGTGCCGCCCAGCAGCATCGTACCCAGCGTGATCCGCACCGAGCCCGGCGCTGTCTCGCCGTTCTGCTCGGTCTTGCCGATGAAGCTGGTGTCGTAGCCCAGGCTGATGGACGCCTTCTCGTTGAGCGCCAGGCCCATGCCGAGGTTGAAGCCCCAGATGTCGCCCAGCTTCACGTCGCCAAGCTCTTCCGTCAGGCCGCCGAGCACGGTGCGCGAGACGTTCTTGCGCTCGAAGTTGTAGAGGTAGCTGAAGGTGCCGAAGAACACGACCGGATCGGACGGGTACAGCCAGGTCACGCCGGGTTGGATCGCCTCGAAGCCGGTACCGGTCGGCAGCTCCAGCGGCAGGCCGGTACCGGTGGTGTTCTGCACGCAACGCGTCACGCAGTCGGTGACGACTTCGAACAGATCCTTGCCGGTACGGCTCTTGTAGCGCAGCCAGCCGATGTAGAAGGCCTTGTCGGGACCGCCGCGATTGAGCTGGTAACGCGCGGTCATTTCCACGTCGCCCATGCCGTCGCCGTTGGCGTTGAACACTCGGTCCTGCGCGCTGCCGGTGAAGATCTCGCGACTCACGGTGTCGGCGTTGAGATACACGTACGGCACCTTCGCCTCCAGCTCGAAGCGCCCGCCGATGCCCATGCGGCCGGTGATCGTGCCCACGCCGGAAGTCGTCTTCACCTGGCGGACGTCGATCAGGCCGATCAGGATCGCCGGGATGATGGTGAAGCCGACCAGCGCGACACGGTCGGTGGCGGAATAGCCGTATTGCAGCGAAGGTTCGAGCACGAACTGGCCCGCCGGCGTGAGCACGCCGGGCTGGTCGAAGATCTGCGCCACTTCGGGCGGACGCGTCGAGGATTCCGGCGCCTGCCCCACGGGCTGCTGCTTCTGTTGCGCGTTCTGTTGCGGCTGTTGCGCCTGCGCCTGTTGCGGTTGCACCTGCTGCGCGACGGGCGCCTGCGCCTGTTGTGCGAGCGAAGGCAGCACAGTGCCGGGCGCCGCGCCGGCGCCGCGTTCGGCCGAGAGGCGTTCCTCGTCCAGCGCCTGCTGCAGATCGGCGACCGCGCGTTGCTGCTGCACCAGCGAGTTGCGCAGTTCCTCCAGCCGTTGCGTCTGCGTGTTGATCTCGCGCTGCAGGTTGTCCAGACGCGCGATTTCCTCCGGATCGGTCGACGACGTGCGCACGTGCGTGACCGGAGCCGGTGCCGGCGGAGCCGGTGTCGCGGGCGCCACGACAACCGGTGCGGGCGCAGGAACGCTGGATGACGGAGAAACAGATGCCCCGCTCGTCTGCGGCGGCGCAGCCGGACGGGCCGGCTCCAGTCCCTGCCACTGGTCCTGCGCCTGTGCGGCCGAGGTTGCCGCAAGCCACAGGCACGGAGCGAGCAACAGGCGGCGGGGCATCTGCGGCGTCATACTCATTCGTCGTCCTGTCGAAGCTGTCCTGGGGATACAACGCATTGCGACGGCGGATCAGGGCGTGGCGGCCGTCACCAGGGCGTTGCTCAATGCCTGCTGGGTGTTCAGGTCCTGGAACGCGCCCAGCGTGTCCACGCCGACGTTCACCGTGGTCAGCGCCCGGATGTCCTGCCCGTCCAGGGTGTTCTGGATCAGCACTCCGTTGAGGTTGCCGTTGCGCTCGAAGGTGTTGCCAGGCCCGACCTGGACCACGACGCCTTCGTTGAAGCGCGCCAGCTCCTGCGCCTGTTCGGCGGTCATGCGGGCGACGTCGGGAATCTGCACGCGCGTGGTCGCCAGCAGAGCGCCATTGACGAACACCGCACGCTCGATGCCGAACGACAGCGCCATTCCGTCGGAGGTGGTGAAGCCGCCACGCAGCTCGTCCAGCAGCGCCAGATCGACCGCGACCCACTCCGTTCCCAGCGGTTCGGCCGCACACACGACGGCCGGGACGACGGCCAACTGGGCCGCCAGCAGTATCGTCAGACCGGGCGAGCGCATGAGGTACCTCCTCAGATGTCGCCGGGACGCCGTCGTGGCGTCACGATGTTGTAGAGGCTGTCGCGGGCGATGCCCGCATCCAGCGGCGCCGGGGGTGCCGTACTCCAGTCGCGTGCGACGTTGAACTGCGCGATGTCGCGGCGGTTGTGAACGACGAACAGGATCCGGTTGTCCCACAGTTGTTCGAAGCGCGAGCGCGGCATCGCGCGCGTTCCGCGCGCGGGATCGCCGAGCAGAACGCGCCCGTTCTTGAGTCCTTTCACGACCACGAAATGCCGGTAACCGCGATCGTTCAGCAGCACGATCGCGGGCAGTCCTTCAGCGGCCAGCTTGTCCAACGGCTGTTCGAAGCCGTCGGCCTCGAAGCCACGTGAAGCGAGATAACGGCGCATGTCCAACATCGAGAAACCGCGCTGGCGGATCTTCGCCTGATCGCCGGTCTCGTACATGCGCATGAACACTTCGGCCTCGGTGACGGGTACGCCGTACTGATAGGTCAGCAGCGTCGCCGTCGCCGCCGAGCCGCAGCTGAAGTCGTACTGCTGCCGCACGGTGGTCTTGAAGCGCGCTTCCTTGAGGCTGGTGACGCGCAGCGTATAGGCGCCGCCCGGCGGCGCGCGCACGTCGACCGGTCCAGCCAGCAAAGGGCCGGAGAAGAGGATCCACGCCGATGCCGCCAGCCAAGCACGGCGTCGGAATTGCCTCAGCCTCATGGGCTGGGGTCCGCGAACTTCACGTTCACGATCATCGCGTTCTGGATCAGGACGTTCGCTCCGGTGTTCTGGATGACCGTGGAGATGCCGCTGGCGTTGGCGAACGATCCGGAACTGAGCGAGTTGTTGCCCGTCAGCACGTCTTCGGCGATCGCGTCCTCGACGCGGCCGTTGACCCAGATGTCGTTGTCGACGACTTCGGTGCCGCCGCGCATGTCGCCGAGCGTCTGCAGCCCGATCGCCGAGCCCATCGCACCCTGCGATTGCGGTTGCGGATCCGTCGTCGCCTGCGCTTCGACCTTGGCATCTATCAGTACGTCCTCTGGCGCCACGGCGTCCTGCGCGTTCACCGCGCCGGCCACCAGCAACGCCCCCAGGATGATTGGACCGCGGCATGCAATGAAGCGTTTGAGTTGCATCGTCATGCTCCTTGCCACGCGTTCCTCCCTGCGCGCCGGCCATCGCCGGATCGGAGACGCCTGCCGGGTTCACCGGCAGGACGTCGCCACACGCGCGAAGACGTACCGGAGGCCCGAGAGTCTCCGGTACGTCGGGGGAGCGCTTACGGGCCTACGGTCAGGTTGGCCTGGACGGTCACACCCTGCTGGATCAGCGAGGCGAAGCCGCTGTTCTGCGCCGCCACCATGATGCCGGCCGCCGACTGTCCAACGCTGCTCATGTTGCTGGACATGTTGAACGTGCCTGCATCGACGGTGTTGGTGCCACCGGCTCCACCGGCACCGCCGGTCGCGCCGTTGCCCACGCCGCCGTTGCCGACGCCACCGTTGCCGGTGCCGCCTGCGCCGCCCGCACCGCCGGCTGCGCCGACTGCGCCAGACGCGCCGTTGCCGGCCGTGGCCGAGCCATTGCTCGCACTGGCATCGGCATCGCCGTTGGTCGCTGCGCCGCCCGCACCGCCGCCGCCCGCATTCGCGGTGACCGCGCCGCTCGCGCCGCCGTCGCCAGCGGTCGCACCGGACGTGCCAGTGCCTGCGCCGGACGTTGCGGAAGCAGTCGAGCTGGAGGTCGAGCTCGGCGAGCCGCCGGCACCGCCTGCGCCGCCAGTGCCCGTACCGCCAGCACCGCCCGCGCCGCCGTTGTCGTCGCCATCACCGCCCGCACCGCCGCCGTTGCCGCCGTCGTTGCCGCCGCCGCCACCGCCGCCGCCGCCCGCGCCGCCACCGGCCAGGGAGCCGGAACCGGAGCCGGCACCAGCCAGGCTTGCGCCACCGGCATTGCCGCTGTCGTTGTCGGCATCGCCGCCACGGCCGCTGTAGACGTCATAGACGTCGCCGCCGCGACCGCCGCGACCGGCCGTCGCATCGCCGATGCTGGCGTCGCCGGAGGTCGCGCTGCCATTCACCGCGCTGCCACCGCTGCCGCCGCTGCCGCCGTTGCCGCCGTTGCCGCCATTGCCGCCGTCGCCACCGGCGCCTTCACCGCCATAGCCTGCGCCGCCGTAGCCTGCGCCGCCCTTGCCACCGTGACCGCCGTTGGCGTCGCCGTTGTTCTTTGCGACGTTGCCGATGTCATAGGTGTAGACGTCGTAGACCGCGCCTTCGAGCTTGGTCGAAGCGACGATCGTGCTGGAGGTCTTGCTGAAGGAGCTGGAGTCGGTATAGCTGCTGGTGGCGGTACCGCCGTTGTTCGCCGCTGCGGCACCATCGTCCGCACCTGCGGAGCCGTCGTTGTTGCGGTTGTCGCCAGTACTGCTGTTGGAAGCATCGATCGGGACGCTGATGTTGGCGAGGATGTCGTCCCCGCCATTGCCGTCACCGATCGTCTGTTGTGCCGCGGCTTGGCCTGCCAGACCAAGGCCAACGAGCACTGCCGTTGCCATCAAGCTGGTACGAATGCGCATTGTTGTTCTCCTTTCGGTACGTCGGCTGGCACCCGGGGGAGGCACCGGTAAACGACGCAAAGAACTACACGCATGACCGGTGCCAACTGTCGTTCAGGCAACCGAAGGCACTGATCCGGAAGGTAAAAAGGACTGAACACCGGCGCATGGACGGCGCAACGCGGGCGATGGACGGCGCAATGGCGCCTGCGCGTTGCAAAACTGAAAGGGCACTGTCCGCACATTGATGCCACCCAGCCGCGATGTTCACGCCAAGCCCTTGATGCATCGATGCGCGCGTGAACGGCCGGCGATTCAGCAAAGCATTGCAGCCGTGAAACGCCGGGCATTACCGCCATCTTTCAGCCGTACTCTTCGCCCGCCTTATCAATCGCTTGCGAAGGAAACGTCAGGACGAACTGACGTTGCGGCGTGGCAACGCCCGGAATTGCTCAGGTTCCGTCCCGCGATTTGCTCACGCCACGCTCACGACGGGCGGTTTCGCGTTCCGCGCGCAGGCGATCGAGTTTCTCCTTCAGCCGGATCTCTAGACCGCGCTCGACCGGCTCGTAATACACCCGCTCGCCCATCGCGTCGGGGAAGCCGGTCTGCTCCAGCGCGATGCCGCCTTCGACGTCGTGGTCGTAGCGGTAGCCCTGCGAATAGCCGAGCTGCTTCATCAGGCGGGTCGGTGCATTGCGCAGGTGCAGCGGTACGTCCTGCGTGCCGTATTCCTGCACATCGCTGCGCGCGGCGTTGTACGCGGCGTACACCGCGTTCGATTTCGCCGTCGTCGCCAGGTAGACGACGACCTGCGCGAGCGCGAGTTCGCCTTCCGGGCTGCCCAGACGTTCGAACGTGTCCCACGCTTCCAGCGCCATCGGCATCGCGCGCGGATCGGCTAGGCCGACATCCTCGACCGCCATGCGCGTGAGCCGGCGCGCGAGGTAGGCGCGATCGCAACCGCCGTCGAGCATGCGCGCGAACCAGTACAACGCAGCATCGGGATTGGAACTTCGCACCGACTTGTGCAGCGCGGATATCTGGTCGTAGAACTGTTCGCCGCCCTTGTCGAAGCGGCGCGTGCGATCGGCCAGCACCTGCGCGAGTGTGGTCGGCGTGATCTCGCCGTCCTCGCCTTCGGCCAGTTCGGCGGCGATTTCAAGCAGCGTGAGCGCACGACGCACGTCGCCGTCCGCGGCACGCGCGATTTCGCGCAACGCCTCTTCGCTCACGCGCAGGCCACGACCGCCGAGGCCCCGTTCGTCGTCGTCCAGCGCCTGCCGCAAGGCCAGCGCGATATCGTCGACCGACACCGCTTCCATCACGTGCACACGGCAACGCGAGAGCAATGCGGAGTTGAGTTCGAACGAAGGGTTCTCGGTGGTCGCGCCGACGAACAGGATCGTGCCGCGTTCGATGTGCGGCAGGAATGCGTCCTGCTGGGCCTTGTTGAAGCGATGCACCTCGTCGACGAACAACACCGTGCGATGGCCTTCGGCGAAACGCTGCGCGGCTTCGGCCAGCACCTGCCGCACTTCGGGCAGGCCCGACAGCACGGCGGAGATCGCGCGGAACTCGGCGTCGGCGTAGCGCGCGAGGAGCAATGCGAGCGTGGTCTTGCCGCAACCCGGCGGCCCCCACAGGATCATCGAATGCACGCGCCCGGATTCGATCGCGCGGCGCAGCGCTGAGCGCGGCGCGAGCAGGCGCTTCTGTCCGACCATTTCGTCCAGCGTGCGCGGCCGCATGCGCTCGGCGAGCGGCTGCATCGCGGAACGATCCACGTGCAGCAGGTCTTCGGACGATTGGGGGGAGGAAGGGCGGCGGGCCACGGGCCGGTCTCATCGACAACGACGCACACGATACCAACCCGCCGCGCGACGGGGTGCGCAGGACGTGGCGGAAGTGCTTCAGCGGCCGGCGACGACCGACTGCGCGGTCGTGGACGGCGGTTCCGGCATGGGCGCATCGGCGGCCAATTCGTAGTCCAGTTCCAGCCATTGCGCGCTACGGCGGTCGTACAGCGCGCTGATGCGCAGGTCGCGACTGCCGTCGCGGCCGAAATCGGCGAGCCCGCGCGCTTCGATGCCCAGGTAATGCTGCCCGGTCTCGACCGTCTCCACTCGATCGAGCTGCATGCGCACGTCATGCAGGCCGGTTTCGGCCTGCAGCGTGCTCGCCACGTGGTCTTCGAGCTGGCGCAGCGCGAGGCTGTCGTTGGGGATCGGCCGCGCATCACCGCCCACGCCGACGTCCAGCACGGGCGGACCTGGCTGGTCGAAGAAGGTGTCGTAGACGCTGCGAAAGCGGAAGCCGATCCAGCCCGGATCGCCGACGAAGCGCAGGCTGCCCTCGCCTTCGATCGACTGCCTGCGCTCGTCGATGGGCCGCTGCTCGATCGGACCGAAGCGCACTTCCACGCCGCGCCCGCCGAAGCGCTCGGCCAGTGCGCCGACCACAGCGCCGGCGATGAGCTTCTCGGCCGATTGCGGTCCCGGCGCCGCAACCGTCGCGCGCGGCTGCACCGACGGACGATCCGGCGGCGCGGCGATCGCCACGAACGGCAGCAGCAGGCCGGGCAAAATCCAACGCAGGCAGGGGCGCACGCGCGCGACTCCGGCCCGGTGCATCCGGGCCTACTTCCCTGAAAACGAAAAGGCCTGCCGGAGCAGGCCTTCGTTCGTCGATCGATGGCGACCGGTCAGCCGCCGCCGATCACATCCACGCCCTTGGGCGGCGTGTAGCGGAAGGTGTCGCGCGGGAACGACGGGTTCTTCTTCCAGCCGGTGAAGTCGATCTCGGTGCGCTGGCCGAGCGTGTCGACCACCTGCATCTTCACCAGTCCGCCCGGGGCGAACCCAAGGCGGGCGCTGCGGAAGCTGGCTTCCGATTCGTTCTTCGGCGTCAGCGACAGCCACTCCAGGCCGTCCTTCTGGCCGAGTTCCTGCACGCTGAACTGTGCATCCAGACGGGACGGATCGATCAGCGCCGACAGCGGGCTGTTCTGTTCTTCCGCGCCCTGCGGGCGCACCGTCACCTGCTGCAGGTCGGGATCGTGCACCCAGACCTTCTTGCCGTCGGCGACGATCAGCTGCGGGTACGGCTTGATGTATTCCCAGCGGAACAGGCGCGGCGCCGAAAGGGCCATCTGCCCGCTCGAGGTTTCCTTGAGCTTGCCCTGCGGATCGAACACGCGCTGGGTGAATTGGCCGCTGAGGCCCTTCAGTCCCTTGGTGAACGCATTGAGGTCGTCGCGCGCGCCCGCGAACGCTGGCGCGGACGCCAGCAGCAACGCGGTGATCGCGCCGAGGAAACGGACTGCACGCATCTGGAAGCTCCGGAGAACGATTGCCGGCGAGTGTGCCGGGGAATTTCTGAATGGGGATGAACGCCTCGAGGGAGGCGTTTACTTCGGCGGTGGCGGAGCCAGCACGCTGCGGTCGCCGTTGTGTTCCGGCGGAGTGACGACGCCGGCGGCTTCCATCGCTTCGATCAGGCGTGCGGCCCGGTTGTAGCCGATCTTCAGGCGACGCTGCACGCCGGAGATCGACGCGCGACGCGTTTCGGTGACGATGCGCACCGCCTCGTCGTAGAGCGGGTCGGACTCGTCGCCGCCACCGCCGCCGCTCTCCGGCAGGCCGGTCGCACCGACCACGATGCCGTCGCCCATCGTCTGCACTTCGTCGAGCACGCCCTCGATGTAGTCCGGGCCACCGCCGACCTGCTTGAGGTGCTCGACGACGCGATGCACTTCCTCGTCCGACACGAACGCGCCGTGCACGCGCTCGGGCATCGCCGTGCCCGGCGGCAGGTACAGCATGTCGCCGTGGCCAAGCAGCGTCTCCGCGCCTGACTGGTCGAGGATGGTGCGTGAGTCGATCTTGCTCGATACCTGGAACGCGATGCGCGTGGGGATGTTGGCCTTGATCAGGCCGGTGATGACGTCCACCGACGGACGCTGCGTGGCCAGGATCAGGTGGATGCCGGCGGCGCGCGCCTTCTGCGCCAGTCGCGCGATCAGCTCTTCGACCTTCTTGCCGACGATCATCATCATGTCGGCGAATTCGTCGATGAAGATGACGATGAACGGCAGCGTCTCCAGCGGACGCGGCGCCTCGCCCAGTTCCGGGTTCGGCTTGAACAGCGGGTCCATCATCGGCTGGCCCGCTTCCTCCGCATCCTTCACCTTCTTGTTGAAGCCGGCCAGGTTGCGCACGCCCACGGCCGACATCAGCTTGTAGCGCCGCTCCATCTCGGCCACGCACCAGCGCAGGCCGTTGGCGGCTTCCTTCATGTCGGTGACGACCGGCGCCAGCAGGTGCGGGATGCCCTGGTAGACCGAGAGCTCGAGCATCTTCGGATCGATCATCAGCATCCGCAGATCCTTGGCGGACGCCTTGTACAGCAGCGACAGCACCATCGCGTTGACCGCGACGGACTTGCCCGAACCGGTGGTACCCGCGACCAGCAGGTGCGGCATGCGCGCCAGGTCGGCCACGGTCGGGCGGCCGGCGATGTCCTTGCCCAGCGCCAGCGTCAGCGGACTGGTCGACTTGTCGTATTCCTTCGAGCGCAGCAGCTCGGACAGGAAGATCATCTCGCGCGAGGTGTTCGGCGTTTCCAGGCCGACCACCGACTTGCCGGGGATCACGTCGACCACGCGCACCGACTTCACCGACAGGCCGCGCGCGATGTCCTTGTCGAGCGAGCTGATCTGGCTGACCTTCACGCCCGGTGCGGGCTCCAGTTCGAAGCGCGTGATGACCGGGCCCGGATAGGCGCCGACCACCTGCGCATCGATGCGGAAGTCCTTGAGCTTGAATTCGATCTGGCGCGAGAGGGTCTCCAGCGTTTCCTCGCTGTAGCCCTTGGGCTGCGGCTTGGGATCGTCGAGCAGCGCCAGCGGCGGAATGCCGGTGCCATCGCCTACGTGGAACAGCGGGATCTGCTGCTCACGCTTGGCGCGATCGCTCTTCTCCACCACCGCGGCCGGCGGAGGCGGTTCGATCTTCACCGGCGCGCGCTTGGCGCGCAGTTCGGTATCGACCTTGCGCGCTTCCTCGCGTTCCTCGCGGAAAGCGCGCGTCTGCTGCCATTCGGTCGCCTGCTTTTCGCCTTGGCGGAACAGCTTGGACAGCGTCGGGCCGAGCGCGAGCACCCACTGCCCGAGCTTGTCCATCACCGAGAACCACGACAGCCCGGTCGCCAGCGTCACCGACACCAGCAACAGCGCGAGCAGGAAGAGATTGCCGCCGACCGGACCAAAGCCGGCGTACAGCGATTTGCCGACGAGTCGTCCGAGGATGCCGCCCGCACCGGCGGCGAAATCCGGCGCGGAGCCGACGCGCAAGTACAGCAGGCCGGTGGCGGAAACCAGGAATCCGACGATGCCGACCAGGCGCAGTGCCGGACCGAGGTCGGCGTCGCCATCGCCGTCGCTGTCCATGCCGAACAGCGCGATCCATGCGATCGCACCGAGCATGATCGGCAACAGGAACGCGACGTAACCGGTGAGCAGCAGCAACACATCCGCGGTCCACGCACCGACGCGCCCGCCGACGTTGTGCAGCGGCGCGGTGACGCTGCCGGACTGCGACCAGCCCGGGTCCTGCGGCGAGAAGGTCACCAGGCTGGCCAGCAGGTACAGCAGCAGCGGCGCGATCAGGATCAGCGCGATGTCGCGCATCAGGCGCTGTCGACGCGGCGACGGCGGCTGCTTTTCGGCCTTGAGTTTCTTGCGGCTTGCCGCGGACGCCTGCGCCACCGTGATGTTCTGCCTCAGCTAGGTACCGTTAGTCGTTGAATATACGACAGATGCGGCAAGTTCGGTCCTGTAAGGCGGGCTTTCGTCGAAAAAGCGGTCCGTACCGTGATCGACCGCCCGCCCCCCGGGATCCCGGGTTGTAAAACGACAGTAGCCCGGGTCGGTCGACCCGGGCTACCGGATTGTAGTCGGGGCGAGGCCGGAGCCCGCCGGAATGCCGACCTTACAGCTTCATGTCCTGCAACGCCGGGTGGACGATCTTGCCGCCCTCGACGTTGATGCCGCGCACCAGCGCCTGGTTCTGGCGCCACGAATCGCCCGAGGCGAGCTTGTTGACCCACGGCAGGATCGCCGCGCAGATCGCCTGCGAGCTGGTCTGCGGCACGGCACCCGGCATGTTGGTCACGCAGAAGTGGGTCACGCCCTCTTCCACGTAGGTCGGCTCCTTCCAGGTGGTCGGACGCGAGGTCTCGAAGCAGCCGCCCTGGTCGATGGAGATGTCGACCAGCACGCTGCCCGCTTCCATGCCCTTGAGCATCTCGCGGTTCATCACGTGCGGCGCCTTGGCGCCGGTGACCAGCACCGCGCCGACGACGAGGTCGGCCGAGGCCACTTCGCGCGCGACGACATCGGCGTACGGGTACAGCGCGGTGACGTTGTTGCCCAGGCGCATCATCTCGTCCATGCGGTCCTGGCGCATTTCGAACACGACCACGTTCGAGCCGCCCGCCGCGGCGAGCTGCGCCGACGCGCTGCCGGCCTTGCCGGCGCCGAACACGACGACCTTGCCGCGCTCGGTGGACGGCAGGCCGCCCAGCAGCTTGCCCTTGCCGCCCTGCGGCTGGTGCAGCAGGTGCGTACCGACCTGCACCGCGATCTTGCCGGCGATGACCGACATCGGCGCCAGCAGCGGCAGGTCGCCGTTGGGCAGCTCGACGGTCTCGAACGCGACGCCGGTCAGGCCGATGCCGAGCAGCTTCCTGGTCAGCTCCGGCTCGGCGGCCAGGTGCAGGTAGCAGAACAGCAGGTGGTCCTTGCGCAGGTGCGCCAGGTCGCCGGCGATCGGCTCCTTCACCTTCACGATCAGCTCGCCCTTCTCGTACAGCGCGGCCGCGTCGGGCGCGATCTTCACGCCGAGCTGGGTGTACTGCTCGTCCTTGAAGCCCGACTTGATGCCGGCATCCTTTTCGATCCAGACCTCATGGCCGCGCTTGACCAGGTCGCCGGCGGCGGCCGGAACGAGCGCGACGCGCCCTTCGAGGGTCTTGGTTTCCTTGGGAACGCCGATCCGCATGTCTCTACCTTCGATCGTTGGAAAGCCGACGCGGATGCGCGCGGCTCATGGGGGGGAAGTGGTGACGAAAAAAACGCCGCATCGGCGGCGCGTCCTGCCATTGTCGTCCAGTGGTCCGGCGGCCTCACGGCGCAGTGCAACATTGCGTCGCGGGACGTGCCTTGTTTTGCCGGGGTGACGCCTCCAAGCTATGGCTCCGACGTTCCATCGACACGCCTGCGTACGGATTCATCCTCAGCACGCCTGCGTATGGCGGAACACTTCGCGCCTGTGCGCATCCCAAAGCCCGCGATTATACCCATGACCCCATCGAAGCACTCCAAAGTCATCATCCTCGGCTCCGGCCCCGCAGGCTGGACCGCCGCCGTCTACGCGGCGCGCGCGAACCTGAAGCCGCTGGTGATCACGGGCCTGCAGATGGGCGGCCAGCTGATGACGACGACCGAAGTCGACAACTGGCCCGGCGATGCGCACGGCCTGCTCGGCCCCGATCTGATGGCGCGCATGCAGGCGCATGCCGAACGCTTCGACACCGAAGTCGTGTTCGATCACATCCATACCGCCGATCTATCGTCGCGTCCGTTCCGCCTCGTCGGCGACAGCGGCGAATACACCGCCGACGCGCTGATCATCGCCACCGGCGCGACCGCGAAGTACCTCGGCCTGCCGTCGGAAGAACTGTTCAAGGGCCGTGGCGTGTCCGCGTGCGCGACCTGCGATGGTTTCTTCTACAAGGACCAGGACGTGGCGGTGATCGGCGGCGGCAATACCGCGGTCGAGGAAGCGCTGTATCTGTCGAACATCGCGCGCAAGGTCTATCTCGTGCATCGCCGCGACACGCTGCGCGCGGAGAAGATCATGCAGGACAAGCTGTTCGCCAAGATCCAGTCCGGCAAGATCGAGCCGATCTGGCACCACCAGGTCGATGAAGTGCTCGGCAACGATGCCGGAGTGACCGGCCTGCGCGTGAAGTCGGTGCAGGACGAATCCACCCGCGAGGTCGCCATCCACGGCCTGTTCGTCGCGATCGGCCACACGCCGAACACCTCGCTGTTCGAAGGCCAGCTGGCGATGAAGAACGGCTACCTGACGATCCGCACCGGTCTGGATGGCAATGCCACGCAGACTTCGGTGCCGGGCGTGTTCGCCGCGGGTGACGTTGCCGACCAGGTGTATCGCCAGGCGATAACGTCGGCGGGCTTCGGCTGCATGGCCGCGCTGGACGCCGAGAAGTTCCTGGATAAAGAAGGCTGATGGGAGAAGCGATGGCGAACGCACTGGAGATCCGGCCGAACCTGCAGGAACGGCTCGATCCGGACGACGTCGCGCGGATCCACGGCTTCCTTTCGCAGACGTACTGGGCGCAGGGCATTCCGCGCGAAACGCAGGAACGCGCCCTCGCCCATTCGATCTGCTACGGCGGATACGTCGACGGCGAGCTCATCGCCTTCGCGCGCGCCGTGAGCGATCGCGCCACGTTCGCCTACCTGGCGGACGTGTTCGTGCTCGATGCCTTCCGCGGGCGCGGCTTCGGTCGCGCGATCGTCGCCGCGCTGATGGACGATCCGGCCCTGCAGGGTCTGCGTCGCTGGCATCTGGTCACGCGCGACATGCACAAGCTGTACGCGCAGCTCGACTTCGAGCCGCTGACCCAGCCCGAACTCCACATGCAGCGCCACGACCCGGACGTCTACCGGCGCGCACCCGCCGGCTGATCGATGGCCACGGCGCGCATTCTCCGTTCGCTGTCGGAAGTCACCGCGCGGCAATGGGATGCGCTGCACGACGGACGCAATCCATTCGTCGCGCACACGTTCCTCGAAGGACTCGAGCGCCACGGCTGCCTGCGCGCGCAATGGGGCTGGTCGCCACACCACCTGACGCTTTGGGACGGCGAAGATCTGATCGCCGCGGCACCGGCGTACCGGAAGGAGAAGTCGCACGGCGAGTTCGTGTTCGACCACGCCTGGGCCCATGCGTACGAACGCAACGGACTCGACTACTTTCCCAAATGGCTGTGCGCGGCGCCCTACTCGCCCGTGACCGGCCCACGCCTGCTCGCGCGCACGCCGGAGGCGCGACGCCTGCTCATCGCCGCGCTGGCGGAACTGTGCACGCGCGATGCGCTGTCGTCGGTGCACGTGAACTTCCACGAGGAACGCGAGGACGGCGCTTTCGATGACGCATGGCTGTCGCGCATCGACGTGCAGTACCACTGGCGCAACGATCGCGGCTGGCGCGATTTCGACGATTACCTCGCCGCGTTCGACCACAAGCACCGCAAGAACATCCGCCAGGAACGCGCCAAGGTCGCGCGTGCCGGCGTGACGCTGCACATCGCGCAGGGCGAGCACATCGACGACGAGGATCTCGCGGCGATGCACGGTTTCTACCGCCATACCTTCGCCGAGTACGGCAACCATCCCGCACTGACGCTGTCGTTCCTGCACCACCTGCGCGAGACGATGCCGCAGGCGCTGGTGATCGTGCTGGCCCGGCGTGGCGACCGGCCCATCGCGGGCGCCCTGTGCCTGCGCGGTGGCGACACGCTGTACGGACGCTACTGGGGGGCGCACGAGAACGTGCCGGGCCTGCATTTCGAGGCCTGCTACTACCAGGGCATCGACTACTGCCTGCGCAATGGTCTCGCCCGATTCGAGCCCGGCGCACAGGGCGAGCACAAGCTCGCGCGCGGCTTCCTGCCGACCGTGGTGCGCAGCCGCCACTGGATCGCGCACGACGGTTTCCGCGAGGCGCTGCGTGACTGGTGCGCACAGGAGTCGGAGGCGATCCGGCGCTATGCCGCGACGCTGGATGCGCACTCGCCGTTCAAGGCGTCGCGGGACACGGATGGCGCATGATCGCGCCATGAGTTCGCTGCCATCCCTGCTTCCCGAAGATCCGGCCGCGCCGTTCCCGCCGGTGGAACAGGCGCTGCGCCAGCCCGACGGACTGCTGGCGGTGGGCGGCGACCTCTCGCCGACGCGATTGCTCAACGCTTACCGGCACGGCATCTTCCCGTGGTACTCGCCGGGCCAGCCGATCCTGTGGTGGAGCCCCGATCCGCGCACGGTGTTCGATACCGCGGAGGTGCGCCTGTCCTCCAAGTTCCGTCGGGGCCTGCGCCGCAGCGCGTGGACGGTGCGCGCCGACACGGCCTTCGCCGATGTCATCGACGCGTGCGCCTCGATCCGTCGTCCGGGCCAGCGCGGCACCTGGATCACCCTCGACATGCGCGCCGCATACCGCCAGTTGCACGCGTTGGGTCACGCGCATTCGCTGGAGGTCTTCGATGGCGACCGGCTCGTGGGCGGGATCTATGGCGTCGCGGTCGGCCGCATGTTCTTCGGCGAGAGCATGTTCAGCGCCGAATCCGGCGGCTCGAAGGTGGCCATCGCCGCCCTCGCCCATCACCTGCATGGCTGGGGCTGGCCGCTGATCGACGCGCAGGTCGAGAACGACCATCTGGTCAGCCTGGGCGCCCGAAGGATGCCGCGCGCGCGCTTCATCACCCATATCTCGGCGCTGTGCGAGTCGCCGGGTCTGCCCGGGCCCTGGTCGGAGCGGGTCGGCGACTGGCCGGCGGCCCGTCTGGCGGAGCCGGCACCCGCTCTGGGCGGGCCTTAACCGATTTTTTGCTTCGATGCCACCGACATGGCAAAATGCGTGGCTTCGTTGCCCGCCTCCCCGGCTGGCATCACGACATCCACACTCAGGAACCACATGGCAAAAGACGACGTGATCGAATTCGAGGGCACGGTGGCGGAAACCCTTCCGAACACCATGTTCCGAGTGCGCCTCGAAAACGGGCACGAGATCATTGCCCACATCTCCGGCCGCATGCGCAAGAACTACATCCGCATCCTGACCGGCGACAAGGTGAAGGTCGAAATGACCCCGTACGACCTGACGAAGGGTCGCATTACTTACCGCATGAAGTAATCGCGGTAACCGATTGAATGTAAAAGGCGGCCACTGGCCGCCTTTTTCGTTTCGTCCTTTTTACTTCCCTCTCCCCTTGTGGGAGAGGGAAAGGCCGCGAAGCGGCCAAGGGAGAGGGGTGCGGCGCCGCCGCTTCCCTCTCCCTGGCGCCTGCGGCGCCTGTCCCTCTCCCGCAAGGGGAGAGGGACTCCATCACACCGTGGCCGGAAGCAGCTTCTCGGGCTCGGCCCGGGCTTCGACCACCAGCTCGTCGTCCTTGACGTCGATCGTGACCCGGCCGCCGTTGACCAGCTTGCCAAACAGCAGTTCGTCGGCGAGCGGACGCTTGATCTTCTCCTGGATCACCCGCGCCATCGGGCGTGCGCCCATCAGCGGATCGAAGCCGTGCTGGGCCAGCCAGTCGCGCGCGGTGGGCGTGGCCGACAGCGCCACGTCCTTGTCGTGCAGCTGGGCTTCCAGCTCGATCAGGAACTTGTCCACCACGCGCAGGATGTGGTCGAAGCCCAGCGGCTGGAACTGCACCACCGCGTCGAGGCGGTTGCGGAATTCCGGGCTGAAGCTGCGGCGGATCACTTCCATCGCGTCGGTCGAGTGGTCCTGCTGGGTGAAGCCGATCGTGCGGCGCGCCGCCTGCGCGGCGCCGGCGTTCGTCGTCATCACCAGGATCACGTTCTTGAAGTTGGCTTCGCGACCGTTGGTGTCGGTCAGGATGCCGCGGTCCATCACCTGCAGCAGGATGTTGAAGATGTCCGGATGGGCCTTCTCCACCTCGTCCAGCAGCAGCACGCAGTGCGGCGTCTTGACGATCTTCTCGGTCAACAGGCCGCCCTGGTCGAAGCCGACGTAGCCCGGGGGCGCGCCGATCAGGCGGCTCACCGAATGCGGCTCCATGTACTCGGACATGTCGAAACGGACCAGCTCGATGCCCAGCTGCAGCGCGAGCTGCTTGGTCACCTCGGTCTTGCCCACGCCGGTCGGGCCGGCGAACAGGAAGTTGCCGATCGGCTTGTCCGGATTGCCCAGGCCCGAGCGCGCCAGCTTGATCGCCGAGGTCAGTGTGTCGATCGCCGGATCCTGTCCGAAGATCACCATCTTCAGGTTGCGCTCGAGGTTGCGCAGCACGTCCTTGTCGGACGCCGACACCTGCTTGGTCGGGATGCGCGCCATCTTGGCGACGATCGTCTCGATCTCCTCGACATCGATCAGGCTCTTGCGGATGCCCTCGGCGAGCAGGCGCTGGCGTGCACCGGCCTCGTCGATCACGTCGATGGCCTTGTCCGGCAGCAGGCGGTCGCCGATGTGCTTGACCGAAAGGTCGACCGCGGCCTGCAGCGCCTCGTCGGCGTAGGTCACGCCGTGATGCGCCTCGTACCGGGGCTTGAGGCCCTGGAGGATTTCGTACGCCTCGCCCACCGTCGGCTCGACGATGTCGATCTTCTGGAAGCGGCGCGCCAGCGCGCGGTCCTTCTCGAAGATGCCGCGGTATTCCTGGAACGTGGTCGAGCCGATGCAGCGCAGCTCGCCCGAGGCCAGGGCCGGCTTGATCAGGTTGCTGGCGTCCATCGTGCCGCCGCTGGCCGAGCCGGCGCCGATGATGGTGTGGATCTCGTCGATGAAGAGCACCGCCTCGGGCAGTTTCTTGAGCTGGGTCAGCACGGCCTTGAGGCGCTTCTCGAAGTCGCCGCGGTACTTGGTGCCGGCGACCAGCGCGCCCAGGTCGAGCGCGTAGATGGTGGCGTCGGCCAGCACGTCCGGGACGTCGCCCTCGACGATGCGCTTGGCCAGACCTTCGGCGATCGCGGTCTTGCCCACGCCGGCCTCGCCGACGTAGAGCGGGTTGTTCTTGCGGCGGCGGCACAGCACCTGGATGGTGCGCTCGACCTCGTCGGCGCGGCCGACCAGCGGGTCGATCTTGCCATCGCGGGCGAGCTGGTTGAGGTTCACCGCGAACTCGGCCAGCGCGTCACCCTTGCCCTCGCCGTCGCCGTTCTCGGACGAATGCGATTCGCCCTCGTCCTGCGAGCGCGGGGATTCTTCGCCGCCCTGCTTGGCGATGCCGTGCGAGATGTAGTTGACGACATCCAGGCGGGCGACGTCCTGCTGGTTGAGGAAGTACACCGCGTGCGAGTCCTTCTCGCCGAAGATCGCCACCAGCACGTTGGCGCCGGTGACTTCCTTCTTGCCGCTGGACTGCACGTGGTACACAGCGCGCTGCAGCACCCGCTGGAAGCCGAGCGTCGGCTGGGTGTCGCGGTCGACGTCCTCGGGCAGCACCGACACCGAGGTGGCGATGGCCTGTTCCAGGTCGGTGCGAAGGCGCTGGAAGTCGACGCCGCAGGCCTTGAGAACCCCCTCGGCGGACGGGTTGTCGAGCAGTGCCAGCAGCAGGTGTTCGACCGTCATGTACTCATGACGCGCCTCGCGGGCGCGCTTGTAGCACTGGCCGATGCTGTATTCGAGATCCTTGCTGAACATGGGGCGAAAGCCTCCGGAAAGCTACTGCCGTCCTAGATGGGGACTGGCCTGGGGAATTCCATGTCGTCGCAACGGCTGGGACCCTTCGACCGGCACTTGGTTCCACCCATTTGCTCAGACGTGCTGAGCGGAACTTTTAGGCCTTTTCCATCGTGCACAGCAAGGGGTGCTGGTTGAGTCTTGAAAATTCGTTCACCTGTGCCACCTTCGATTCTGCGACTTCGCGGGTGAAAACGCCGCAGACGCCACGGCCGCGGGTATGCACGTGCAACATGATCTGGGTGGCCTTCTCGGCGTTCATGGCGAAAAAGCGCATCAGCACCTCCACCACGAAGTCCATCGGCGTGTAGTCATCGTTCAGCAGCAGGACGGAATAGAGCGGCGGACGGGCGATTTCGGGCTTCCCGGTTTCAACCAGGACGCCATGCTGGTGTTCGTGTTCGGTCTGTTTGGCCATGCGGGAATTATAGGACCGCACCCGGGGCCGGTCGTGGACGCCCGTGCCCGGCGGCCGGCACAATGCCCTCTCACCCGACCTCCATCACACAAAGGAACGTTTCATGCGTCCGTACGCACTCGCGATCGCTCTGCTGGCCCTGACGATGTGCACTCCCGCAATGGCCGCCGGCGCGCCGGCCGCGAACGCGGATGAAACGGTCCGTTCCGCTGCCGACCCCGTGGTCGGCCGCCAGCTCGACGATCTCGATTACACCTACACGGTGGACGAGGACGGCGACTACAAGCTCACCTTCGAAGTCGGGGGTGGCCGCACCCAGCTCGCGTACGTGATCTCCTCGGTGGAGAAGTTCGGCGATTTCCAGGTGCGCGAGGTGTGGGCCCCGGCCTATCGCGCGCCGAACGACCAGTTCCCGGTCGCCGTCGCCAACCGCCTGCTCGAGGACAGCCACTCCAGCAAGCTCGGCGGCTGGGTCAAGCAGGGCAACATGGCGGTGTTCGTGGTGAAGGTCGCCGCCGACGCCACCGCGTCGCAGCTCGACAACGCCATCGACTTCGTCCTGCGCTCGGCCGACGAGATGGAAAAAGAGCTGACGGGCAAGGACGAGTTCTGAGTTCGCGCGCCCTTGCCGACGCGCCTCGGAATACAGACTCGACCGGCGCCGAAGCGCGCTGGTCGAGTCGCCGTGGTGGATGACGCAGGCTGACGCGAGTCGTGTTCAGCGTCGCTGAGCACAGGACAGCCATTTCGCGGCAAAGAGGCTGACACGTGGCGGGATTTCTCGCCGGTGCCGGGATCGCAAGAATGCAGGACTTCTCCGGAGTCCTGCGATGCGTACGCACTTCACCCTGACTTGTGTTGCCCTTCTCGCCGCGTTGTCCATTGCCCCTTCTGCCCGGGCCTGCGGCGACCATCCTTCGTCGGCGGATGCCGGCATCGCCAAGCAACTCGAGTCGCTGGACTATGAGTTCGAGGTGGACGACGACGGCGACTACAGGATGATCAGGGACATGGACGATGACCGCACACAGCTGGTCTTCGTCATCTCCAAGGTGGAGAGTTACGGTGTGCACAAGATCCGTGAGGTCTGGGCGCCGGCCTACCGATCCCCTGAAGACGATGCACTTCCGGCCGACATCGCCAACCGCCTACTGGCGGACAGCCAGGATTCCAAGCTCGGAAGCTGGGTCAAGCAGGGAGACATGGCGGTGTTCGTGGTCAAGATCGCGGCCGATGCGTCCACGCCTGAACTGAAGGACGCCATCGAGGCCGCCGCGAAGACCGCCGACGAGATGGAAAGCGATCTGACCGACGGCAAGGACGCGTTCTAAGGCCGGGGAGTTGCCGACGATCGCGGCGAATCCACTCGCCGTTCCGGTCCGTCCTGCGGCGGCCGTGGACGCTCATGGTCCGGGCCGGCACAATGTTTCGTCTTTCCCAAGCCGCGCCGATGCCTGGCAAGGACGAGTTCTGATGAGTTACCGCGAAGGCCGGTTCTGGCAGCCCGACGTCACCGTCGCCACGGTGGTGACCGATGGCGGCCGCCTGCTGATGGTGGAGGAGTCGGTCGGCGGCCGGCTCGTCCTCAACCAGCCGGCCGGGCATCTGGAACCGGACGAATCGCTGATCGAGGCCGCGCTGCGCGAGACGCGCGAGGAAACCGGCTGGGACGTGCGCCTGACCGCCTTCGTCGGCGCGTACCAATGGAAGGCGCCGGACAGCCCGGAAGGCAGCGGCCGCCATTACCTGCGCTTCGCCTTCGCCGCCGAACCGGTGACGCACGATCCCGCGCGCCCGCTCGATGAGGGCATCGTGCGCGCGCTGTGGATGAGCCCGAGCGAGCTGCAGGCCGCGCAGGCGCGCCATCGCAGCCCGCTGGTCTGGCGCGTCGCCGCCGACTTCCTCGCCGGCCGCCGTCATCCGCTCGAGCTGACCCAGCACCTGGCATGAGCACGGCACCGCGCACCATCGTCGGCATGTCCGGAGGCGTCGATTCCTCCGTGGCCGCGCTGCGCCTGCGCGATGAAGGCGAACCGATCGCCGGTTTGTTCATGCAGAACTGGGCCGACGACGGCAGCGGCGATTGCCGCGCCGAGGACGACCGCCGCGATGCCGTCGCGGTGAGCGGGCGGCTCGGCATCCCGATCCATTTCCGCGATTTCTCCGGCGAGTACTGGAAGGGCGTGTTCGAGCACTTCCTCGCCGAGTACGCCGCCGGCCGCACGCCGAATCCCGACGTGCTGTGCAATCGCGAGATCAAGTTCAAGCACTTCCTCGACGCCGCGCGCGAACTGGGCGCGCAGTACATCGCGACCGGCCACTACGCCCGCGTCGAGCAGCGCGGCGATCGCCATCTGCTGTTGCGCGCGGTCGACCGCAGCAAGGACCAGAGCTATTTCCTGCACCAGCTCGGGCAGGCGCAGTTGGCGGCGACGAAGTTCCCGCTCGGCGGACTGCTCAAGCGCGACGTGCGGCAGATGGCACTCGATGCCCGCCTGCCGACCGCCGCCAAGAAGGATTCCACCGGCATCTGCTTCATCGGCGAGCGCGACTTCCGCGAATTCCTCGGCCGCTATCTGCCGGCTCGCGCGGGCGAGATGCGCACGCCCGACGGTCGCACGATCGGCGAACATCCGGGCGTGTTCTATTTCACCCTCGGTCAGCGCGAGGGCCTCAACATCGGCGGCGTGCGCGGTTTCGAAGCGGCGCCGTGGTACGTCGTCGGCAAGGACGTGGCGCAGAACGTGCTGTACGTCGACCAGGGCAGCGACAGTCCGTGGCTGCAGTCGCAGGCGTTGCAGTCGGAGGCCGCGCACTGGATCGCCGGCGCGCCGCCTGCGCAGCGCTTCGCGTGCACGGCGCAGACGCGCTACCGCCAGGCCGACGAAGCCTGCGAGGTACGCGTGAACGACGACGGCACGCTGGACGTGCATTTCGCACGCAAACAGCGCGCGGTCACGCCCGGGCAATCGCTGGTGCTGTACGACGGCGATGTCTGCCTGGGCGGCGCGGTGATCGCCGCCACCGACGCGCCATTGGAAGAACGACTCAAGGCAAAGGCTGCATGACCCAGAACACCTCGATGTCCACGCGTGTCCTCGCCCTCGCCGGCCTCGTGCAGGCGCTGGCGCAGGTGCGGCGCGTCGCCGACACCGGCCAGGCCAACGCGGCCATCCTCACCACTGCGATGGATTCGGTGTTCCGCATCGATGCGCCCTCGCCCACGTCCGTGTACGGCGACATCGAGTCGCTGCGTCCGGGCCTCACCCTGCTGCGCGATTACTTCGGCACCAGCCAGCGCGACGAACAACTGCCGCGCCTGGTGCTGGCGGTGATGCAGCTGGAGCGCCGCTTCGTGCGCGACGCGGCGATGGGGCAGCGCGTGCAGGCCGGGATCCGCGCGCAGGCCGGCAATGCCGAACGCCTGGGCAGCAGCCATCCGGACGTGATGTCCGCGCTCGGTTCGCTGTACGCCGAAACCCTGAGTCACCTGCGTCCGCGCGTGCTCGTGCAGGGCAACCCGCATTACCTCGGACAGGCCACGGTGGTGGCGGAAGTGCGCGCGATCCTGCTCGCCGCCGTGCGTTCGGCGGTGCTGTGGCGCCAATGCGGCGGCAGCCTGTGGGATTTCCTGCTGCGTCGCCGCGACATCCTTGCCGCCGTCCGGGAACACCTGGGCTGAGCCGACGGCTCAGCCGCCGAACGCCCCCATTCCGCTGCCCTGCCCCCAGGCCCAGCACACCGCGGCGATCAGCGCCAACGCGAGCGTCCAGCGCAACGCCTGCTCCACCCGGTCTGACCGGGCCGGCTTGTCCATTTTCATGTTGTCCCCCTGCGTGCCGCACATGTAATAGCGGCACAGAACGCAAGTCCTTGACTGTTGTCACGCACTGCATCGGGCGACACGGCCACATACGGATGGCAATGGTGAAGTTGCGACGCAACCCGCAGCTTTCGATCCGCGCCTGACGCGGTTACGGTGGCGCGAAACAAAAAAACCCCGGCCGAAGCCGGGGTTTTTCGTACAGCGACCGCCGTTGGATCAGGCGTCGACCGTCTCGGCCACCTGGCGGTAATCCTCGATCTGGTCGAAGTTCATGTAGCGGTAGATCTCCGCGCCCTTGGCGTTGATCACGCCGATGTCGGCCATGTACTCCTCGCGGGTCGGGATGCGACCCAGGCGCGAGCAGATCGCGGCCAGCTCGGCCGAACCCAGGTACACGTTGGTGTTGCGGCCCAGGCGGTTCGGGAAGTTGCGCGTGCTGGTCGAGAACACCGTCGCACCCTCGCGCGCCTGCGCCTGGTTACCCATGCACAGCGAGCAGCCCGGCATTTCCATGCGCGCGCCGGCCGTGCCGAAGGTGCCGTAGTGGCCTTCCTTGGTCAGCTCGGACGCATCCATCTTGGTCGGCGGCGCGACCCACAGGCGGGTCGGGATGTCGCGCTTGCCTTCCAGCAGCTTCGCGGCGGCACGGAAGTGGCCGATGTTGGTCATGCACGAACCGATGAAGACTTCGTCGATCGCAGCGCCAGCGACGTCGGACAGCGTCTTCACGTCGTCCGGGTCGTTCGGGCAGGCGACGATCGGCTCGACGATCTCGTTGAGGTCGATCTCGATGACCGCGGCGTACTCGGCATCGGCATCGCCTTCCAGCAGCTGCGGGTTGGCCAGCCACGCTTCCATCGCCTTGATGCGGCGCGCCAGCGAGCGCGGATCGGCGTAGCCCTCGGCGATCATCCACTTCAGCAGCGTGATGTTGCTGGTGAGGTATTCGATGATCGGCGCCTTGTCGAGCTTCACCGTGCAGCCGGCAGCGGAGCGCTCGGCCGAGGCGTCGGACAGTTCGAACGCCTGCTCTACCTTCAGGTGCGGCAGGCCTTCGATCTCGAGGATGCGACCGGAGAAGATGTTCTTCTTGCCCTGCTTGGCGACGGTCATCAGGCCCTGCTTGATCGCGGCCAGCGGGATCGCGTTGACCAGGTCGCGCAGCGTCACGCCCGGCTGCATCTCACCCTTGAAGCGCACCAGCACCGATTCCGGCATGTCCAGCGGCATCACGCCGGTGGCCGCGGCGAACGCGACCAGACCCGAGCCGGCCGGGAACGAGATGCCCACCGGGAAGCGCGTGTGCGAGTCGCCGCCGGTGCCGACGGTGTCGGGCAACAGCATGCGGTTGAGCCAGCTGTGGATCACGCCGTCGCCCGGGCGCAGCGCGATGCCGCCACGGTTGCTGATGAACGCCGGCAGCTCGTGGTGCGTCTTCACGTCCACGGGCTTCGGGTAGGCGGCGGTGTGGCAGAACGACTGCATGACCAGGTCGGCGGAGAAGCCCAGGCAGGCCAGGTCCTTCAGCTCGTCGCGGGTCATCGGGCCGGTGGTGTCCTGGGAACCCACCGAGGTCATCTTCGGTTCGCAGTAGGTGCCCGGGCGGATGCCCTTGCCTTCGGCCAGGCCACAGGCGCGGCCGACCATCTTCTGCGCCAGCGAGTAGCCCTTGCCGGTATCGACCGGGTTCTGCGGCAGGCGGAACAGCGTCGACGGCGCCAGGCCCAGCGCTTCGCGCGCCTTGGCGGTCAGGCCGCGACCGACGATCAGCGGGATGCGGCCGCCGGCGCGGACTTCGTCCAGCAGCACGTCGGACTTCAGCGCGAACTCGGCGATCACTTCACCGTTCTTCAGCGCCTTGCCTTCGTACGGGCGCAGCTCGACCACGTCGCCCATGTCCATCTGCGACACGTCGAGTTCGATCGGCAGTGCGCCGGCGTCTTCCATCGTGTTGTAGAAGATCGGAGCGATCTTGCTGCCCAGGCACACGCCACCGAAGCGCTTGTTCGGGATGAACGGGATGTCCTCGCCGGTGAACCACAGCACCGAGTTGGTGGCGGACTTGCGCGAGGAACCCGTGCCGACCACGTCGCCGACATAGGCGACCAGGTGGCCCTTGGCCTTGAGCGATTCGATGAAGGCGACCGGGCCGCGCTTGCCGTCTTCTTCCGGCTCGATGCCGTCGCGCTTGTTCTTCAGCATTGCCAGCGCGTGCAGCGGGATGTCCGGACGCGTGGTCGCGTCGGGCGCCGGCGACAGGTCGTCGGTGTTGGTCTCGCCGGTTACCTTGAACACGGTGATGGTCATCGACTGCGGCACTTCCGGACGGCTGGTGAACCACTCCGCGTCGGCCCAGCTCTGCAGCACGGACTTGGCGTTGGCGTTGCCCTTCTCGGCCTTTTCCTGCACGTCGTGGAAGGCGTCGAACATCAGCAGCGTGTGCTTGAGCGCGGTGGCGGCGACGGTGCCGACCTGCGCGTCGTCGAGCAGCTCGACCAGCGGATGGATGTTGTAGCCGCCGAGCATCGTGCCCAGCAGTTCGGTCGCGCGCTCACGGCTGATCAGCGTGTTCTTCTCGGTGCCGAAGGCGATCGCGGCCAGGTACGAAGCCTTGACCTTGGCGGCGTCGTCGACGCCGGCCGGCACGCGGTTGGTGATCAGGTCGAGCAGGAAGCCTTCCTCGCCCGCCGGCGGGTTCTTCAACAGTTCGATGACCTCGGCGGTCTGCTGCGCGGTCAGCGGCAGCGGCGGGATACCCAGCGCGGCGCGCTCGGCAACGTGGTGGCGGTAGGCTTCCAACATGGTTCTCTCCAGTGAACTGCTGACAGATATCAAGACGCCGTCGCTCACGTCGCTTTCGGGACGATGAGCTTGAGGCCCTTGAAGTAATCGCGGAAAAAGGCGTCATCGCGGGTGATCAGGCCATCGCACTGCAGCAGTGCGTGGGCGCCGATCAGGAAATCGGCGACGACGCGCTCGCGCCGGCCTCCGCGCGAACGGAAACGTTTGTTCATGTGCCCGGCGCGCATCGCGGCGGCTTCCAGCGTGGGCTGGTAGCGGATGCCGAGCGTGGCGAGGGTCTCCATCAGGTTGACGGAAGTGTCGAGCATCGACTGCACTTCGGCGACGACCGCTTCGCACACGACCACGTCCTCGCGCGCCAGTGCATCGCCGATGCACGTCTCCGACGCTTCCGCATAGCGCGGGTCGCCGACGAGGACGTCGAGGAGGACGGAGGAATCGAGGGCGATCATGGGTGAAGAGTCCGCACATGGATGTGCGGGTTCCTGCGCGGGATGCGCATCATGATTCGTCACCCGGGGCGCGTCCGCGCGTGGCGCGCATGGCCTCGTCGGTGGTTTCCAGGCCGTCGACAAGCTTGAACTTGCCACGCACCTTGCGCAGCGCCTCACTGACGTCCTTGCGCAGGATGATGCGGCCGCCGTCCAGCTCGACCTTCAACGTGGTGCCCTTGGTCAGGCCCAGCGCATCGCGCACGGCCTTGGGGAGGGTGATCTGGCCTCGTTCGGCAACGGTGGCTTCCACGGCGGTCCTCCGCTTTGGTATGCACGAATTATACATACCTGCGCCGCCATACTCAATCGAGCATAATTCCGCAAGCCCGCATTCTTTGCCGTACTCAGGGTGTATCGGTCGGCCCGGTCGGCGTCTTAACAAAACGGGCGGATAATCGATCAGTCTCCCAGCCAGACCCTCCATTCAGCCAAGGACCGCCAGGAGCTTCCCCCATGTCCCAAGACTCCTTCTCCACCCGCCGCCAGCTTTCCGTGGACGGCCGTTCGCTCACCTATTTCAGTCTGCCGGCGCTGGGCGAGCGCTTCGATATCGGCAAGCTCCCGTATTCGATGAAGATCCTGCTGGAGAACCTGTTGCGCCATGAGGACGGCGGCGTGACGGTCGGCAAGGAACACATCGAGGCCGTCGCCAAGTGGGACGCCAAGGCCGAGCCCGACACCGAGATCGCCTTCATGCCCGCGCGCGTGGTCCTGCAGGACTTCACCGGCGTGCCCTGCGTGGTCGACCTTGCAGCGATGCGCGATGCGGTCAGTCGCCTGGGCGGCAGTCCGAAGCAGATCAATCCGCTGATTCCTTCCGAGCTGGTGATCGACCACTCGGTGCAGGTCGACGTGTTCGGTCGCGCGGATGCGCTGGACCTCAACGGCAAGATCGAATTCGAGCGCAACATGGAACGCTACAGCTTCCTGCGCTGGGGCCAGAAGGCGTTCGACAATTTCAAGGTCGTGCCGCCCAACACCGGCATCGTCCACCAGGTGAACCTGGAGAACCTGGCGCGCGTGGTGGTCGAGCGTGACGTCGACGGCGAATCGCTCGCCTTCCCCGACACCGTGTTCGGCACCGACAGCCACACCACAATGATCAACGGCATCGGCGTGCTCGGCTGGGGCGTCGGCGGCATCGAAGCCGAAGCGGCGATGCTCGGCCAGCCGTCGTCGATGCTGATTCCGCAGGTGGTGGGCTTCAAGCTCCTCGGCCAGCTGCCCGAAGGCACCACCGCTACCGACCTGGTGCTCACCGTCACCCAGATGCTGCGCAAGCTCGGCGTGGTCGGGAAGTTCGTCGAGTTCTTCGGCGACGGCCTGCAACACCTGCCGTTGGCCGACCGCGCCACCATCGCCAACATGGCGCCGGAATACGGCGCGACCTGCGGCATCTTCCCGATCGACGCAGAGTCGTTGAACTACCTGCGCCTGTCCGGCCGCAGCGCGTCGCAGATCGCGCTGGTCGAGGCCTACGCCAAGGCACAGGGCCTGTGGCACGAACCGGGCGCGCCGGAAGCAAGCTACTCCACCACGCTGGAGCTGGACCTGGGCGACGTGAAGCCCTCGCTCGCCGGCCCCAAGCGCCCGCAGGACCGCGTGCTGCTGGTCGACGTGAAGCAGAACTACCGCGACAACCTCGGCCCGCTCACGGTCAACCGCGACAAGCGCTCGCCGGACGTGTCCGCCTTCGTCGCCGAAGGCGGCGGCGCAGCGGTCGGCAACGAGTCGCTGCACAAGGGCATCGCCGACATCTCGATCAACCAGCAGAACGTGCGCCTGAAAGACGGCGCGGTGGTGATCGCCGCGATCACCTCCTGCACCAACACATCGAACCCGGCGGTGATGCTCGGCGCCGGACTGCTCGCGCGCAATGCGGCCAGGCTCGGCCTGAAGGCCAAGCCGTGGGTGAAGACTTCGCTCGGCCCGGGCTCGCTGGTGGTCACCGACTACCTGCGCAAGGCCGGCGTGCTCGCCGACCTGGAGCAGCTCGGCTTCTTCGTCGTCGGCTACGGCTGCACGACCTGCATCGGCAACTCCGGTCCGCTGCCGACCGAAGTCAGCGCCGGGATCGCCACCGGCGACCTCGTCGTCGCTTCGGTGCTGTCGGGCAACCGCAACTTCGAAGGTCGCGTGCATCCCGAAGTGAAGATGAACTACCTCGCCTCGCCGCCGCTGGTCGTCGCCTACGCGATCGCCGGCACGGTCGACATCGACCTCAGCCGCGATCCGCTGGGGCAGTCGACCGACGGCAAGGACGTGTTCCTGCGCGACATCTGGCCGAGCAACAAGGAGATCGGCGACGTCATCTCCGCGACGGTGGGTCCGGAGCTGTTCGCGCAGAACTACGCGGACGTGTTCAAGGGCGACACGCGCTGGAACACAATCGCCTCGCCGGAAGGCGAGTCGTTCGCGTGGGAATCGTCGTCGACCTACATCAAGAACCCGCCCTACTTCGACGGCATGAGCATGTCGGTCGGCACCATCGACGACATCCACGGCGCGCGCGTGCTGGGTCTGTTCGGCGATTCGATCACCACCGATCACATCTCGCCGGCCGGCAACATCAAGAAGGACTCGCCGGCGGGACGCTTCCTGATCGAGCGCGGCGTGCAGCCGGCGGACTTCAACAGCTACGGCAGCCGTCGCGGCAACGACGACGTGATGGTGCGCGGCACCTTCGCCAACATCCGCATCAAGAACCTGATGTTCGGCGGCGAGGAAGGCGGCAACACGCTGTATTTCAAGGCCGACACGGCACCGGAGAAGCTGTCGATCTACGACGCGGCGATGAAGTACAAGGCCGACGGCGTGCCGCTGGTGGTGCTGGCCGGCAAGGAATACGGAACCGGTTCCTCGCGCGACTGGGCGGCCAAGGGCACCAACCTGCTGGGCGTGAAGGCCGTGATCGCCGAGAGTTTCGAGCGCATCCACCGCTCCAACCTGGTGGGCATGGGCGTGCTGCCACTGCTGTTCAACGACGGCGAGAACGCGCAGACGCTGGGACTCGACGGCTCGGAGACCTTCGACGTGACCGGGCTGCGCGACGGCGAGTCCAAGCGCGCCACGGTCACGGCGCATCGCAAGGACGGCAGCACGGTGTCGTTCGAGGTCAAGGTGATGCTGCTGACGCCGAAGGAAGTGGAGTACTTCCGTCACGGCGGCATCCTGCACTACGTGCTGCGCCAGCTTGCGGCGAAGAAGGCGGCGTAAGGAGCACGGAACGACGGAAGCCCGCCCTCACGCATTTAGCCCCTCTCCCACCGGGAGAGGGGTTGGGGGGAGGGTCGGGACGCACAAACACGCTTCCAGTGCACTGACCCGGAACCACCCGCTACAGCTTCGCTTCCCACTCCGCGCTGGTCAGGCGCCATTCGCCGTCCTCCTCGCGCCAGCCGGTTTCCACCTCGTACAGCCGCGCGGCATCGGGAAGCACCGCGCCGGAGCTGCCGGTCAACGCGACGCTGAAGCGCGCCGTCGCGTGGCCCGGGGTCATTTCGACCGACACCGGACCCAGGCTCGCGCCGACCTCGCGGTGGCGCAGGAAGGTGAGCTGCGCCATCCGCCGCGCGCCATCGCGGTCGAGCGAGCCCGGCCCGACGAAGTCCTCGGCCAGGACCTCGCGCAATCCGGCGGCATCGCGGCGTTCGATCGCATCGTGCAGCTGCCCGACCGTTTCGCGCAGGCGCTGCTCAGGGGGCGTACGGGCGCAGCCGAACAGGGCCACGCCCAGCAGAATCATCGCGCCGCAGCGCACAACGGTCCGGTACATCGAGGCTCCCCTGCATCGCCGGTCGGCCGCACATCCTGCCACGGCGCCTGCCGCGACGGGCGCCGCGCGCCGATTCGCCTTGCCAGCTTTCAGGAGGCTGTGCTCCAATCGAAAGACGCACCGTACGGTAGAGCATTCGACATCGCACCGGCGGTTTCTACAGCGATTGGAGAGGGGATCGCGATGAGTTTCGAACGTCCGTGGCTGGCCCAGTATCCGCAACGGGTCCCGGCGCAGATCGATGTGGACGAGTTTCCGTCCGTCGTCGCCGTGCTGGAAAGCGCGATCGACAAGTACCGCGACCGTCCCGCATTCGCGAACCTGGGCCGGACCCTCACCTATGCGCAGATCGATGAGCTCAGCGCGCAGTTCGCGGCCTACCTGCTGGGCGAGCTGAAGCTCAAGAAGGGCGATCGCGTCGCGATCATGATGCCCAACTGCCTGCAGTACCCGATCGCCACCTTCGGCATCCTGCGCGCCGGTCTGACGGTGGTGAACACCAACCCGATGTACACCGCGCGCGAGCTGCGCCATCAGCTCACCGATTCGGGCGCGAGCGCCATCCTGGTGCTCGACAACTTCGCCCACACCGTGCAGGAAGTGCTCGCCGACACGCAGGTCAAGCAGGTGATCACCACGGGACTGGGCGACATGCTCGGCTTCCCGAAGGGCTCGGTGGTCAACTTCGTCCTGAAGTACATCAAGAAGATGGTGCCGGACTACGACCTGCCGGGCGCGATCCGTTTCCGCGACGCGCTCGCGCTGGGCCAGCGCCATCCGTTGCCGGAAGTGGAGATCTCGCCGCAGGACATCGCGTTCCTGCAGTACACCGGCGGCACCACCGGCGTGGCCAAGGGCGCGATGCTCACGCACCGCAACATGGTCGCCAACATGCAGCAGGCCGCGGCATGGGTGGGCACGAACGTGAAGCTCGGTGAGGAAACGATCATCACCGCGCTGCCGCTGTACCACATCTTCGCGCTGACGGCGAACGGCCTGGTCTTCATGAAGTTCGGCGGACTGAACTACATGATCACCAACCCGCGCGACATGAAGGGCTTCGTCAAGGAGCTCAAGAGCGTGCGCTTCACCGCCATCACCGGCGTCAACACGCTGTTCAACGGCCTGCTCAACACGCCGGGCTTCAGCGAGCTGGACTTCTCCAGCCTGCACCTGACCCTGGGCGGCGGCATGGCCGTGCAGCGCGCGGTCGCCGAGCGCTGGAAGCAGGTCACCGGCGTGACCCTGGTCGAAGCCTACGGCCTGACCGAATCGGCGCCGGCGGCGTGCATCAACCCGATGGACCTGGCCGACTACAACGGCTCGATCGGCCTGCCCGTCCCGTCCACCGACGCCTGCGTCAAGGACGAGAACGGCAATATCCTGCCGCTGGGCGAAGTCGGCGAGCTGTGCATCAAGGGCCCGCAGGTCATGAAGGGCTACTGGAACCGTCCAGAGGAAACCGCGCTGGCGATCGACGCCGACGGCTGGCTGCACACCGGCGACATGGCGCGCATGGACGAGAAGGGCTTCTTCTTCATCGTCGACCGCAAGAAGGACATGATCCTGGTCTCGGGCTTCAACGTGTACCCGAACGAGGTCGAGGACGTCATCGCGATGATGCCGGGCGTTCTGGAAGTGGCGGCGGTCGGCGTGCCCGACGAGAAGTCCGGCGAAGCGGTCAAGGTCGTCATCGTCAAGAAGGATCCGACACTGACCGCCGAGCAGGTCAAGGCGCACGCGCGCGAGAACCTGACCGGCTACAAGCACCCCAGGTACGTCGAGTTCCGCACCGAGCTGCCCAAGACCAACGTCGGCAAGATCCTGCGCCGCGAACTGCGCGACGCACCCGCCTCGCACTGACGTCGCCCTCCGTCCGTCGGAGAGTCCCACGAAGCCCCTCCCTCGCCGGAGGGGCTTTGTCTTTCAGTGGGAAGCGCGGGGTGTAGCATCGTCCGCGTGGGCACCCTTCCCGCCGCTCGCTGCCCACTCCCTGCCTGCGGGCGGCAAGTGCCGAGGACCGCAACATGAGCATGATCGAGAAGCTTCACCGCACGCGCGCCTACCCGACCCTGCGCGTCGAATCCGACCCCGCGGGCGACACCCACTGGATGTACATGCATAACGACCATGTCACCGGCGCACGTCCGTGTTTCCGCACGGAGCTCATGGACGACATGTGGAGCTTCCTCAACTCGATCACGCTGCGCGAGAACCAGCGCCAGAGCGGCCGCCTGCGCCATGTCGTGCTGGCGTCGTCCGCGCCGGCCGCGTTCAACCTCGGCGGCGACCTGCAACTGTTCTCGCAACTGATCCGCGCCAACGACCGCGAGCATCTGCTGTCCTACGCGCGCCGCTGCGTCGACGGCGTGCACCACTTCCACAGCGGTCTGGGCGGCGACGTGCGCACCATCGCGCTGGTCCAGGGCGATGCGCTCGGTGGCGGCCTGGAGCTCGCCCTGTCGTGCCACACCATCGTCGCGGAAGAAGACGCGCAGATGGGCCTGCCGGAAGTGCTGTTCGGCCTGTTCCCGGGCATGGGTGCGTACTCGTTCCTCTGCAAGCGCGTGTCGCCGCAGCTGGCCGAGCGCCTGATCCTGGAAGGCACGATCCTGCCGAGCCAGGAATGGCATCGCATGGGCGTGGTCGATGTGCTCGTGCCCAAGGGCGAAGGCGAAGCCGCGGTCAACGACGTGATCCGCCGCCAGCAACGCGCGCCGCACGCCCACCTGGCGATGAACGCCGTGCGCGGGATCGGCCAGCCGGTCGGCTACGACGAACTGATGGGCATCACCGAAGTGTGGGTCGATACCGCGCTGGCCTTGGGCGAGAAGGCGCTGAAGACGATGGAGCGCATCGTGCGTGCGCAGGAGCGTCGTTCGGGAGCCGAAGCGGCCGCCTGACCGGGAGGACGGAACCTCAGGGGGACACAGGGGACATCAGGGGGAGCGCTCGCCTTCGCCGCGCGTGCCGCGTCGCTGCTCGCGAGCGTCGAGCGCCGCCCTCCCCTGGGCCAGCCGTTCGCGCAGTCCGGCCACGAGCGTGGTCGCGTCGCGCGCCAGTTGCCAGTCGGGCAACCGCATCAGCTCGCCGCTGGTCGCCGCGAGCTTGATCAGCCCCAGGTTGCTGGCGACGCCCTTGAGTGCGTGGGCCTGGTCGCGCGTGCGTTCCCAGTCGGCGCGCTGCGCGTTGAGCTCGATCTGCTGCAGGCACTTGTCGGCATCGACCAGACACTGCGCGATGAACTCGCGCTCGAAGTTCGCGCCCATGCCGAGCGCGCTCAGTTCGTCCAGCACGGAACTGTCGAAATGGCTGTCGGTGTTCGCCGTGTCCGCCCGCACCGGTGCGACCACGGTAGTCGCGATGCGATTGTTGGCGGCGATGTCGGCCAGCGTGTCGAGCAGCCGCGTCGTAGAGACCGGCTTGGACAGGAACGCGCGGGCGCCGGCCTGTTCGCAGGCGCGGATCGATTCGGTGGTGACGTCGGCGCTCAGGATCAGAACGGGCGTACGGCGGCCACTGCCGGCTTCCATCACGCGCAGCTGGCGCAGCAGGTCCAGTCCACTGACGCCGGGCATGTGCAGGTCGGTGATCACCGCGTCGTAGTCGGATGCGGCCAGCGCGTCGAGCACTTCCTCACCGCCTTCCACGCAGATCACGCGATGCCCCGCCTTCTGCAGCAGGCGCTGCAGCACCATGCGATTGGCGATGTGGTCGTCGGCGACGAGGATCGACAGGCTGCGCACGCGAGCGCGATGGCGCAGGAACGGATCGCTGAAGGCGATGACGTTGGCGGGGTTTTCCGGCTCGGCACCGGGCCGCGAAGGCTGGGACGGGATCTCGCCCACTTCGCGCGAACGCTCGAATGGCAGTTCGACCCAGAAGCGGCTGCCGCGCGGTTCGGCACTCTCGAAGCCGATGCTGCCGCCCATCGCTTCGGCCAGGCCCTTGGCGATCGTCGTACCCAGGCCGGTACCGCCGTAGCGGCGGGCCAGACTCACGTCGGCCTGCTCGAACGCTTCGAACAGACGCTGGCGCATCGCCACCGGCACGCCGATGCCGGTGTCGGTCACGGTGAACCGCAGCCGCACCTGCGAGCCCTCCTGCCCCACCACCGCCACGTCCACGCGCACCGAACCTTCATCGGTGAACTTGACCGCGTTGCCGGCGAGGTTGATCAGGATCTGGCGCAGATGCACCACGTCGCCGCGCACCGCGTCGGGCACGTCCGGCGCGATTACCACTTCGTACTGCAGGCGCTTGGCGCGCGCCTGCGGCTGCAGGATCAGGCCGATGCTGTCGATCAGCTCACGCAGGGTGAAGTCGGCATGGTCGAGCTTGAGCTTGCCCGCTTCGATCGCCGAGATGTCGAGCACGTCCTCCACCAGCGCCAGCAGGCTGCGCGTGGACGCCTGGATCGTGCTCAGGCACTCGCGCTGCTCGGCGTCCAGTCGCGTGGTCGCCAGCAGTTCGGACATGCCGGCCAGGCCGTTGAGCGGCGTGCGGAACTCATGGCTCATGTTGGCCAGGAAACGGCTCTTGGCCTCGTTCGCGCGACGCGCTTCGTCGGTCGCGGTGGTGAGCGCGCGCAGCAGGCCCGACAGGTACAGCGGGATCGCCACCAGGCCCAGCAGCAGGCCGAAGCCGAGCACGGGGTTGCCGCGCCAGTAGTCGTTCGACAGCACCACCGAGCCGAAACTGGCGAACGCCATCGCGACCGCGCCATACAGGTAGCCGTTGCCGTAGCGCAAACCGTTGCCGATGGTGACCCACATCAGGATCACGTACACCCACGCCAGCGGTTCGCCGATGTGGATCATCGCCGCGGCCATCAGGCCGTAGTCGGAGATCATCCCGATGATGCGCCGCGCGTGCGACTTGCCCGGACGCCACAGGATCCACGCGATCAGGCCCGCACCGACGATGAAGCCGGTCTCGACCATGCGCAGCACGTTGGTGTATTCGTGCGACGGCAATGCGCCCGAGGAGCCACGCACGAGCATGTAGACCAGCACGACCGAGAGCACTGCCAGGCGCACGAAAGCCTGCCCGTGCTCGCTGTCCGAGCGTCGCGCGAGCACTTTCTTCAGGTGGCCCAGGGCCTCGATCATCCGCTCACTCCAGGCCGGGACGCGCCGACACCGTCGAGAATCGGTTGCAGATGTCTTCCAGGCGCTCGCGGCTGCGGATCAACGCGTCCACGCAACGCGGGTCGAACAGACGACCGCGTTGCGCATACAGGTAACCCAGCGCCGCATCCACGTCCCAGGCCTTCTTGTAAGGACGCGGCGAGATCAGTGCGTCGAACACATCGGCAACCGCCACTATCCTCGCTTCCAACGGGATTTCCTCGCCGCGGAGGCCATCAGGATAACCGCTGCCGTCGTAGCGCTCGTGATGACGCAGCGCGATCATCGCGCCGGCCTGGATGAACCGGTTCTGGCTGCCGCTGAGCAGTTCGTAGCCGATGCGCGGATGCCGGCGCATAACCGCGGTCTCGTCTTCCGAGAGCGGGCCGGTCTTCATCAGCACCGCGTCGGGAATGGCGATCTTGCCGATGTCGTGCAGCGGCGCGGCCATCTCGATGACGCGCACTTCGTCCTCGAACATGCCCAACTGTTCGGCGATCAGGCCGGCCACGTGCGCCATGCGTTCGAGGAACGCGCTGGTGCCGGCGTCGCGGTATTCGATGGCGCGGGCCAGTCGCGACAGCGTCTCGCGCTCGCGTTCCTCGACCTCGTGCATGCTCGATAGCAGGCGCTGTTCGAGCGACAGCGCTCGCTGCTTCACGTTTTCGGACTGCTGGCGCAGTTGCAGCAGGTTGCGGCAACGTGCGCGCAGTTCGCGCGGGCGTACCGGCTTGACCAGGAAGTCGATCACGCCCGCTTCCAGCGCTGCCTGCCGGACCGGTTCGTCGCCGACCACGGTCACCAGGATGATCGGGATGTCGCGATGCAGCGGCAGCCGGCGGAAACGGCGCGCGAATTCGAGCCCATCCAGCTGCGGCATGCGGTAGTCGAGCAGCAGCAGATCGGGCTGGTTGCTCTCGCACCAGCCCAGCGCGGCTTCGGGATCGCCGAAGTCCGACACGTGCAGCTCGGACGATATGTCCTCGATGATGTGGCGCAGCATCGTGCGCGCTGAGGTTTGGTCATCGACGATGACGACGTTCACATCTCGAACCCACTGAAGCCGCCACCCCCTGTGGTGGCCTTGGCGACGAGAATACCCCGCGGCGACCGCGCCCGCAGCCTGTCTTTCGTATGGCGGGCGGGGATGCCGTTCAGCCGGCCTCCGGCCGCATGTACGGGAACAGCAGGACGTCGCGGATCGAGGCCGAGCCGGTCAGCAGCATCACCAGGCGGTCGATGCCGATGCCCAGGCCGCCGGTGGGCGGCAGGCCGACTTCCAGGGCGCGGATGTAGTCCGCGTCGAAGTGCATGGCCTCGTCGTCGCCGCCCTCCTTTGCCGCGACCTGCGCGCGGAAGCGCTCGGCCTGGTCCTCGGGGTCGTTCAGCTCGGAGAAGCCGTTGGCCATCTCCTTGCCGTTGACGAACAGCTCGAAGCGGTCGGTCAGTTCCGGATCGAGGTCGTTGGCGCGGGCCAGCGGGCTGACTTCGACCGGGTGATCGATGATGAAAGTCGGCTGCACAAGGGTGTGCTCGACGGTCTTCTCGAAGACGTCCAGCAGCATCTTGCCCCAGCCGTTGCCGGCCTTGACCGGGATGCCCAGGCGCGTGCAGTGGGCGCGCATCTTCTCGACGTCGCGCAGATCCTCGCGACGGATCTCCGGGTTGTGCTCGAGCACCGCGTCGGTCATCGACCAGCGGCGGAACGCCGGGCCCAGGTCGATGTCCTGGCCTTCCCAGTGCACCTTCGTGGTGCCCAGCACGCTGCTGGCGACGTCGCGGATCACGCCTTCGGTCAGGTCCATGATCTCGGTGTACGTGGCGTAGGCCTCGTACAGCTCGAGCATGGTGAATTCCGGGTTGTGGCGCGTGGACACGCCCTCGTTGCGGAAGTTGCGGTTGATCTCGTACACGCGCTCCAGGCCACCGACGACCAGGCGCTTGAGATAGAGCTCCGGCGCCACGCGCAGGTACAGCTGCAGGTCCAGCGCGTTGTGGTGCGTGACGAACGGCTTGGCCGCGGCGCCGCCGGGGATGTAATGCATCATCGGCGTCTCGACTTCGAGAAAACGCCGCGCATCCAGCCAGGCACGCATCGCGCGGATGATCCGGGACCGCTTGACGAACACCTCGCGCGATTCCGGCGTCACGATCAGGTCGACGTAGCGCTGGCGATAACGCTGCTCGACGTCGGCCATGCCGTGGAACTTGTCCGGCAGCGGACGCAACGCCTTGGTCAGCAGGCGCAGCGAGGTCGCCTTGACCGACAGTTCGCCGGTGCGGGTGCGGGTGAGCTCGCCCTCGACGGCGACGATGTCGCCCAGGTCGAGTTCCTTGAACACCTCGTACGCGTCGCCCAGCAGGTCCTTCTTCAGCCACAGCTGGAGGCGGCCGGACTCGTCCTGCACCTGCGCGAAGCCGGCCTTGCCCATGTCGCGCTTGAGCAGCACGCGGCCACCGAGGGCGACGCGGTGCGGCGCGGCTTCCAGCGCCTCGGCGGTCCACTGCTCCGCATCGGCGTACTGCGCCTGCAGGTCGCCGGCGTAGTCGGCGCGACGGAAGTCGTTGGGGAACGCGATGCCCTGCCCGCGCAGCGCCGTGAGTTTGGCGCGACGCTCGGCGATCAGGAAGTTCTCGTCGGTGTGCGTCTGCGGGGCGGGCGATTGTTCGGTCATGGGTCGGGAAATCAGGAAGGAATGGTTCGATGAATCACGTGGCCCGGGCCATCGTCCCCGCCGAAGCGGGGATCCAGTGTCTGGGCTCTTGCGCTCAAATGCAAAGTCGCCGGATGCCCGCGTTCGCGGGCATGGCGGTCGGGATCAGACGGCGTCGGCGCGCTTGGAGCCGACTTCCAGGCCCGACTTCAGGCTGGCCTCGACGAATTCGTCCAGGTCGCCGTCGAGCACCTTCTGCGTGTCGCTGCGTTCGATGCCGGTGCGCAGGTCCTTGATGCGGCTCTGGTCCAGCACGTAGTTGCGGATCTGGCTGCCCCAGCCGATGTCGGACTTGGTCGCCTCGACCGCGTCGCGCTCGGCGTTGCGCTTCTGGATCTCCAGCTCGTACAGCTTGGCCGCGAGCATCTTCATCGCGCGGTCGCGGTTGGCGTGCTGGCTGCGTTCGGTCTGGCACGCCACCACAATCCCGCTGGGCACGTGGGTGATGCGCACCGCCGATTCGGTCTTGTTGACGTGCTGGCCGCCCGCGCCGGAGGAGCGGTAGACGTCGGTCTTCAGGTCGGCCGGATTGATCTCGATGTCGATCTTGTCGTCGACTTCCGGCGAGACGAACACCGAGGTGAAGCTGGTGTGGCGGCGGTTGTCGGAGTCGAACGGCGACTTGCGCACCAGACGGTGCACGCCGGTCTCGGTCTTGAGCCAGCCGTAGGCGAAATCGCCCTCGACCCGGAACGTCGCCGACTTGATGCCCGCCACATCGCCGCCGCTGACTTCCATCAGCTCGGCCTTCCAGCCGCGCGATTCGGCCCAGCGCAGGTACATGCGCAGCAGGATCTCGGCCCAGTCCTGGGCTTCGGTGCCGCCGGCGCCGGCCTGGATGTCGACGAACGCATTGGCCGAATCCATCTTGCCGGAGAACATGCGCTGGAACTCGAGCTTCTCGACGTCCTTCGCATGGCGCTCGACGTCGTCCACCACCGCCAGCGCGGTTCCTTCGTCGTCCTCCATTTCGGCCAGCTCGAGCAGTTCGTCGGCACCGATCAGGCCGTCGGTCAGTGTGCGGATGCCGCCGACGACCTTCTCCAGCGAGGAGCGCTCGCGGCCCAGCGACTGGGCGCGCTCGGCGTCATTCCAGACGTCGGGGCTTTCCAGCTCGCGGTTTACTTCTTCGAGACGTTCGACTTTGCTGTCGTAGTCAAAGGTACCCCCTCAGCGCATCCAGCCGACCCTTCAGGTCGGCGATGCGCTGGCGGACGGGATTGAGCTCGATCATGTCCGGTTCGATGCGATCAAAGGAACCGGTGATTCTAACAGAGGCGGCGGTTGCCTCTCCCCTTGCGATACGCCCCTCTCCCCTTGCGGGAGAGGGACAGGCTCGCGGAGCGAGCCAGGGAGAGGGGGCGGGCGCGCACTACCCCTCTCCCGACGCGCTCCGCGCGTCGACCTCTCCCACAAGGGGAGAGGTGAACAAGGCTGCGCTTCGCGCTGCCGCGGGAGCAACGCGTCGAACTACTCAACGGAAGCGGAACGGGCCCGGTCGCCAGCCGCTGTCCGAATAGCGCCGGATCGGGCCGTAGCCGCTGCTGCTGCCGAAGCTGCTGCCGAAACCGCCGCGGAAGTCGCGCGAACGCCGCCGGTGCATGCGGTCCTGCAGCTCTTCACGGCGGCCTTCGAGCCAGTCCGCGCGGCCGACACTGGCCGGATCGAGCTTGCGCCGCTCGGCCTCGCGCTGGCGGTAATCGCAGAAGTCGTTATAGGCCTCGATCTCATGTTGCAGGTCGCGCGCGCTCAACTCGATGATGATCGCATCGTCGATGAAACCCAGCACCGGCACGTTATCGGGGATGACGTCGGCGCCGTGGGCGAAGTACGACAGCGCCGAGCGCACGTTGGCGCGGTCCTCGGCGGAGAGCGCCCAGCCTTCGTCCTGCATCATCGCCACCAGCGTATCGACCAGATCGAGTCGTTCGGTTACGAACTGCGGCGGCTTGCTTTCCTGCGCCTTCTTGAGCAACTGCGTGGCCGCATCGATCACCTGTGCGTCGCTCAGGTTGGCCGAGGCCTGTCGCGCCGACTCGACCACGCCGGCGAAGTGCTGCAGGTCCTGGTCCGAAAGATCGAAGTTGATGGTCAACGGCATGGCGCGCGCTCCTGGTTCCCCGGGGAAGGCTGTTCAGCCTAGAGCCGCGAATGTTGGCGCCGCGTCAATGCGCGCTCAGGCGAAGCCGGCCCGTTCGCGCAGCAGGTCGCGGTGGCGCCGGCTGCACGGCAGCACCGTGCCGTCGGAAAGGTGCACCCGGGCATCGCCGGTATCGAGCGGTTCGATCGACGCCACCTGCCCCAGGTTCACCATGTAGCTGCGGTGGATCCGGGCGAAGCGCGACGGGTCCAGCCGTTCCTCGATCGCCGCCATCGTGCAGCGCAGCGGGTAGTCGTGGCCGCGCACCCGCAGGTTCACGTAGTTGCCCGAGGCCTGCAGCCATTCCACGTCGACCGCGGCGACAAGGAACTCGCGGCCCAGCTTGCGCACCAGGAAGCGTTCCGGCCGCTCGACCGGTTCCACCGGCGGACCTTCGTCGGGTTCGCCCAGCAGGCTGGCCTCGCCCTGCAGGCGACGACGGATGAAGCGGTAGCCCTCGATCATCACCACCATGCCGAAATAACTGCGCACGTCCTTGAGGTATTCGTAACCGAGCTGGCGCGGCCACGAACCGAAGTCGTACTCCTTGCCGTGCGCGGCGTAGACGAGCTCACGGATGGCCAACCATCCCGACCACGTGCACCAGGCAGAAGACCACGCTCGCCAGCAGGTGCCAGGGCAGCGCCCGCCGCCAGTTGTCCCAGTGGATCGGCATGCGCCGGCTGAACCAGATCACCGCCGGCGCCAGCGCCAGCATCAGGACCGCGCTCGACCACTCCCAGCTCACCGGTTCCCAGCTGGCGAAGTCCAGTCCCGAGTTCCGGATGTCGATCAGCACGGTGATGCTGTTGGCGACCGCGTTGAACAGGGTCAGCACGATCCAGAAGCCCACCTCGAACGTGCGCCGCCAAGGTTCGGAGGGGAACGGCGACGACGAGGGGACGGGAGGCGCGTTCATCCCCGGATTCTAGGGCGCGGCTCGTCCCGGTTGGTCCCCGCCGGCCCGCGACTCGTCCCACAACCCCGCCGGCTGGTCACTTCGCGCTGGAAAGCACGGATCACGGGGGCGACGGTGACCCACTCTCCACGATGGATGGACCGCCATGAGCCGCCGCTACTTCCTCGACTGGGTCCGCATCGGCGCATTCGCCCTGCTCGTGCTCTACCACGTGGGCATGTACTACGTGACCTGGGACTGGCACGTCAAAAGCCCGTTCGCCAGCGACGCGATCGAGCGCCAGATGCTGGTCACCTCGCCGTGGCGGCTGTCGCTGCTGTTCTTCATCTCCGGCGTGGCGACCGCGTTCCTGCTGGGCAAGGGCGAGGACGGCTTCCTGCGCCGCCGCTCATGGCGGCTGCTGGTGCCTCTGGTGTTCGGAATGCTGGTGATCGTGCCGCCGCAGTCGTACTACGAGGTCGTGGAGAAGCTGCCGGGCGGCTTCCATGACGGCTACCTGGCGTTCTGGGACCGCTACCTGCACGCCGACCCGAATTTCTGCCGCGACGGCGACTGCCTCGACGTGCCGACCTGGAACCACCTGTGGTTCGTCGCCTACCTGTGGGTCTACACGGTCGTGCTGTGCCTGGGACGCTGGCTGGCGGGACGGCGTCTGTCGGGCGTCGGGGCGGCCATCGCCACGCATCTGTCGAACGGTTGGGGCCTGCTGCTGTGGCCGGCGGCGTTCCTGATCGTCGCGCGCATCGCGATGATCGACCGGTTCGAATCGACCCACGCGCTGGTCGACGACTGGTACAACCACGTCCAGTACCTGCCGCAATTCCTGCTCGGCTATGCGCTGGCGCGCTCGCAGGCCGCGTGGGACCGGTTCGCGGCGCTGCGCTGGCCCGCCACCGTGCTGGCAGTCACGGCTTACGCGTTCCTGTACGGATACTTCGGCACGTACACCGACCAGACGCCGCCGCCGGACCTGCTGCGCACCGTGCAGCGTGCGGTGTGGGGTCTGTTCCAGTGGAGCGCGATCGTCGCCATCGTCGGCATGGCCGCGCACTGGTCGCCGGGCGACAGCGCCGCGCGCCGCTACCTGACCCAGGCCGTGTTCCCGGTCTACATCCTCCACCAGACGATCATCGTCGTGCTGGCGCACAACCTGCAGCCGCTCGGTCTGCGTCCGCCGGTCGAGGGACCGTTGCTGGTGCTGGCGACGCTGGCGCTGTGCTTCGGCGTGTTCGAGGTGGTGCGTCGCGTCGCCTGGCTGCGGCCGCTGTTCGGGCTGGGGCCGCGCGAGACGCAGGTTCCGGCGCGCGCCCTCGTCGATCCGGCATGATCGCGACGCGAATCAGCCCACGGCTTCGCGGTGCACGACCACCAGTTGCACCGCGTCGCCGCCACGGTAGTCGTCGGGCTCCAGCCGGAACGCGATGCGCACGCGCGCCGGTGGCGGGTTGCCGGACCAGCCGCCGAACTCGATCGCATTGAGCCGGCGTCCGATGCCGCCGAGTTCGAGCTTGAGGTGACGCTCGCCGACAACGCGCCAGGACAGCACGTCGAAGTCGCCGTCGAATTGCGGCTCGGCGAAGCCCTGCCCCCACGGCCCGCCGTCGCGCAGGGCATCGGCGCTGGCGCGACAGAATTCCTCCGCGTGCAGTTCGCCATCGCTGAGCACATCGGCCTGCAACAGCTCGGGCGTCAGCATCGCCATCGCCTGACGCTCGAACGCCGCCGCGAACGCGGCGAACGCATCCGCACGCAACGACAGGCCCGCGGCCATCGCGTGGCCGCCGAAGCGTTCGATCAGGTCCGGATGGCGCGCGGCGACGTCGGCCAGCGCATCGCGGATGTGGAACCCGGGAATCGAACGTGCCGATCCGCGCAATACGTCGCTGCCGGGCTCGGCCGGCGCGAACGCGATCACCGGACGGTGCAGGCGCTCCTTCATCTTCGACGCGACCAGACCGACCACGCCCGGATGCCATTCCGCATCGAACAGGCACACCGCGCCCGGCACGCCGGCCTCGCCCAGCGCGATCCGCGCCAGCGCGGCCTCGGCCTCGTCGGTCATCTGCTGCTGCACCGCGCGACGCTCGCTGTTGATCTCGTTAAGCATGGCGGCGATATCACGCGCACGCGAAAGATCGTCGGTGAGCAGGCATTCGATGCCCAGCGCCATGTCTTCCAGGCGCCCGGCCGCGTTGAGGCGCGGACCGACCGCGTAGCCGATGTCGGTCGCCGTCAGCCTTCCCGCGTCGCGCTGCGACACTTCGATCAACGCCCGCAATCCCGCGCAGCCCTGCCCCGCACGCAGGCGGCGCAAGCCGGCGCCGACGAGCGCGCGGTTGTTCGCATCCAGCGGTACCAGGTCGGCGACGGTGCCGACCGCGACGAGGTCGAGCAGCACCGAGAGATCCGGCTCACGATCGGCGAATGCGCCGGCGTCGCGCAGGCGGCGGCGCAGCGCGAGCAGCACGTAGAACATCACGCCCACGCCGGCGAGCACCTTGCTCGGGAACGCATCGCCGCGCAGGTTCGGATCGACGATGGCGTCGGCCGGCGGCAGGTGTTCGCCCGGCAAATGGTGGTCGGTCACCAGCACCTGCCAGCCGCGGGCCTTGGCTTCAGCGATGCCGGCGTGGCAGGCAATGCCGTGGTCCACCGTCACCAGCAGGTCGGGCTGCAGAGCGGCGAGTTCCTCCACCAGCGCCGGCGACAGGCCGTAGCCGTGCACGATGCGGTTGGGCACCGCATGCGAGACGCGGCGCGCGCCGAGCAGGCGCAGGCCGCGCACGCCGACCGCGCACGCGGTGGCGCCATCGCAGTCGAAATCGCCGACGACGACGATGTGGCGGTCGTTCGCGATCGCCTCCGCGAGCAGCGCGGTCGCCGCGTCCAGACCGCCGAGGCTGTCGGGCGGCAACAACTGCGCCAGTCGCGGCTGCGCGAGTTCCATCGACGTCGCGCCGCGCGCGGCATACAGGCGACGCAGCAGCGGCGGCAACGATTCGGGCCATTGGCCGGGATCGACGCATTCGCGCCGGCGCAGGCGAGCGGCGGGTTTCATGCGCTTTCCGTCGACGCGACGAACGAACGCAGCGGACGGCGCCAGAAGCGCCACCGCTGCGAACGCGCGAGGTCGTAACGCGCACCGTCGTCGAAATCCAGGCGCACGCGTGCGAGGCCACGGTCGGCCAGCGATGCCAGCAACGGCGCGAACCAGTCGCGCTCCAGCACGGCGAGATCGCGCACGTCGCGCAGGTCGACCAGCGCATCGCCGCGTTCGCCACCGCGCCATGCAGCCGGTCGCGCGCTCACATTCGCACCCGCAAGCGCGGCCAGTGCGGTCAGCGATTCATCGTCGCTGGCGATGCGCGCGAAACGCGCCTGCACGCGATCGGGCAACGCGCCCGCGCCCCAGAACCACAGCGAGTTCACCGGCGCCAGGCCGGCGGCGACGCGCTGCGCGTTGAGCGGGTGGTTGTGCAGCACGACCTGTGCTTCGCTGAGCAGCGCACGCCAGCGACGGCCTTCCGGCCCCTGCGGCAGTTCGTCGAACAGGTCCGCACCGAGCGCCTGCTCGGGTGGCGTGAACTCGGGCAGCTTCGCTCCCTGCGGCAGGCGCACATACCAGCGCGAAGGCGACGGCGCGTCGATGGGGAATCCGGCGTCGCCGAACAGTGGCTTCAGCGGACGCAGCAGTGCATGCGCGTCGTCCGCGCTCAGGCGCAGCGCCTCGCCGTAGGACAGCAGGCGCGCGCCGTTGATGTCGGGACGCACGAACGCGGGATCGGCACGCAGCCACAGCGCGTTCGCCGCATCGCCGACGTCGCGCTGGCGCGCGGCGGCCGCGACCGGCCAACCGCGCGGCAATACGTCGAGGAGGTCGGCCATCGCGTCGCCCGGACGCTCGCTGCGATCGGAGCGCGCCAGCGCCTTGCCGGTCGCGTCCGACAGACGCTGTCCGCCAAAGCGCGAACGTGCGGGCAGCAGGAGGGTCGCGTTGGCCATCAGTGCGGCGTCGACATCAAGGCACCCTCCCCTTCGTCCCCGCGCGGCGGGGACTGCGGATCAACCGGCGTAGCTGACGCCGATGATCTCGTACTCGCGGATACCGCCGGGCGCATCGATGGTGATCGTGTCGCCTTCGTGCTTGCCGATCAGCGCACGCGCCACCGGCGAGGAAATCGCGATCAGGCCCAGCTTGATGTCGGCCTCCAGGTCGCCAACGATCTGGTAGCGGCGCTCTTCGTCGTTCTCGGTATCGGCCAGTTCGACCGTGGCGCCGAACACCACGCGCGAACCGGCGTTGAGCGAGGCCACGTCGATGACCTGCGCGTGCGAGAGCTCCGCCTCGAGCTGCTTGATGCGGCCTTCGATGAAGCCCTGTTGCTCGCGTGCAGCGTGGTACTCGGCGTTTTCCTTGAGGTCGCCGTGTGCGCGCGCCTCGGAGATCGCATTGATCACCGCGGGGCGCTTGACCGACTTCAATTCTTCCAGCTCGGCGCGCAGACGCTGCGCGCCCTGAAGGGTAATGGGTGCTCGCATTGCTCTTTTCCTGTGCGCCCGGCCAGCGGCCGGGCATTCCGATACGCGGATTCTGTATCAGATCGCCACCGGGATGAAAGCCGGCGGCCGCGACGGGGCGGGACGCGGCTTACGCCGCGCCCTGCACCTCGGCGTGCAGCTCCTGCAGCGACCAGACCGGGCCGGTGCCGCGGTAGTCGAGGGAGTTCACCAGCGCACGCGCGCCCGACACGGTGGTCGAGTACGTCACGCGATGCTGCAGCGCCTCGCGGCGGATCGAGAACGAGTCGTTGATCGCCTGACGACCTTCGGTCGTGTTGACGATGTAGACGAGCTCGCCGTTCTTGATCAGGTCGACCACGTGCGGACGGCCTTCGGTGACCTTGTTGATGCGCTCGCAGGCCAGTCCCTGCTCGGTGAGGAACTTGTGCGTGCCCTCGGTCGCAACCAGCGCGTAGCCGCGCTTGACCAGGTCCTGCGCAACCGAAAGCACGCGGGTCTTGTCCGGATCGCGCACCGACACGAACACCTTGCCGCCCTGCGGCAGCGCCTTGATACCGCCGGCTTCCTGCGCGCGCGCCATCGCCGCACCGAAGTTGCGGCCCACGCCCATGACTTCACCGGTCGAGCGCATTTCCGGTCCGAGGATCGGATCGACGCCCTGGAACTTGGCGAACGGGAAGATCGCTTCCTTGACCGAGTAGTACTCCGGCACGATTTCCTTCGTCGCGCCCTGCGAAGCCAGCGTCTGGCCGACCATGCAGCGCGCGGCGATCTTCGCCAGCGCCATGCCGGTGGCCTTGGACACGAACGGCACCGTGCGCGAGGCACGCGGGTTCACTTCGATCAGGTAGATCGTTTCGTTGCCCTGCTCGTCGAAGGTGATCGCGAACTGGGTGTTCATCAGGCCGACGACCTTGAGCGACTTGGCCAGCGCGACGACCTGCTCGCGCAGCTTGCCCTGCACGGCCTTCGACAGCGAGTACGGCGGCAGCGAGCACGAGGAGTCGCCCGAGTGCACGCCGGCTTCCTCGATGTGTTCCATCACGCCGCCGATCAGCACGTTGCCGTCCTTGTCGGCGATGACGTCGACGTCGACTTCCACCGCGTTGTCGAGGAAGCGGTCCAGCAGCACCGGCGAATCGTTCGACACCTTCACCGCGTCGCGCATGTAGCGCTTGAGGTCGGCGTCGCCGTGGACGATTTCCATCGCGCGGCCGCCCAGCACGTAGCTCGGGCGCACGACCAGCGGATAGCCGATCTGCGAGGCCAGCACGACCGCTTCGTCCGGATTGCGCGCGGTGCGGTTGAGCGGCTGCGCCAGGCCCAGGTCCTGCACCAGCTTCTGGAAGCGCTCGCGGTCCTCGGCCAGGTCGATGCTGTCCGGCGTGGTGCCGATGATCGGCACGCCGTTGGCTTCCAGCGCGCGCGCCAGCTTCAGCGGCGTCTGGCCGCCGTACTGCACGATCACGCCCTTGGGCTTCTCCAGGTCGGCGATCTCCAGCACGTCTTCCAGCGTCAGCGGCTCGAAGTACAGGCGGTCGGAGGTGTCGTAGTCGGTGGAGACGGTTTCCGGGTTGCAGTTGACCATGATGGTCTCGTACCCGTCTTCGCGCAGCGCCAGCGCGGCGTGCACGCAGCAGTAATCGAACTCGATGCCTTGGCCGATGCGGTTCGGGCCGCCGCCGAGCACGATGATCTTGTCGCGGTTGCTCGGCTCGGCCTCGCACTCGTCCTCGTAGGTCGAGTACATGTACGCGGTGGTGGTGGCGAACTCCGCCGCGCACGAGTCCACGCGCTTGTACACCGGACGCACGCCGAAGGCGCGGCGCAGCGTGCGCACCGCGGTCTCGTCGGTGCCGGTCAGCTGCGCCAGGCGCGCGTCGGAGAAGCCCATGCGCTTGAGTTCGCGCATGCGCGCCTTGTCGAGCGAGGACAGGCCTGCGTCGGCGACCTGCTTCTCCGCGGCGATGATCTCCTCGATCTGGTCGAGGAACCACGGATCCACGAACGACAGCGCGTGCACGTCCTCCACGCTCATGCCGGCGCGGAACGCGTCGCCGATATGGAACATGCGCTCCGGGCCCGGCTCCTTGAGCTCGCGCTTGAGGCGCGCGATGTCGTCGTCGTTCGACAGGTCGAGCCCGGTGGGATCGAGGCCGACCTTGCCGGTCTCCAGTCCGCGCAGCGCCTTCTGCAGCGATTCCTGGAAGGTGCGGCCCATCGCCATCACCTCGCCGACCGACTTCATCTGCGTGGTCAGGCGCGCGTCGGCCTGCGGGAACTTCTCGAACGCGAAGCGCGGGATCTTGGTGACGACGTAGTCGATGCTCGGCTCGAACGATGCCGGCGTCTTGCCACCGGTGATCTCGTTGCGCAGCTCGTCCAGCGTGTAGCCCACGGCGAGCTTGGCCGCGACCTTGGCGATCGGGAAGCCGGTGGCCTTGGAGGCCAGCGCCGAGGAACGCGACACGCGCGGGTTCATCTCGATGACGACGACGCGGCCGTTGGTGGCGTTGATGCCGAACTGCACGTTCGAGCCGCCGGTATCGACGCCGATCTTGCGCAGCACCGCGATGGAGGCATCGCGCAGGCGCTGGTATTCCTTGTCGGTCAGGGTCTGCGCCGGGGCGACGGTGATCGAGTCGCCGGTGTGCACGCCCATCGCATCGAAGTTCTCGATCGAGCAGACGATGATGCAGTTGTCCGCGGTGTCGCGGACCACTTCCATCTCGAACTCCTTCCAACCCAGCACCGACTCCTCGACGAGGATTTCGTGCACGGGCGACAGCTCGAGGCCGCGCTTGGCGATCTCCTCGAACTCTTCCTTGTTGTAGGCGATGCCGCCGCCGGTGCCGCCGAGCGTGAACGACGGACGGATGATGGTCGGGTAACCAACCTTGGTCTGGATCTCCAGCGCCTGCTCGAAGTTGCGCGCGACCTCGGCCTTGGGGCATTCCAGGCCGATCTCGGCCATCGCGACGCGGAACAGCTCGCGGTCCTCGGCCATGCGGATGGCTTCGCGCGAGGCGCCGATCAGTTCGACGTTGTACTTCTCCAGCACGCCGTTATCGGCCAGATCGAGCGCGCAGTTCAGCGCGGTCTGGCCGCCCATCGTCGGCAGCAGCGCATCGGGCTTTTCCTTGGCGATGATCTTCTCGACCGTCTGCCAGTTGATCGGCTCGATGTACACGGCGTCGGCCATGTTCGGGTCGGTCATGATCGTGGCCGGGTTGCTGTTGACCAGCACCACGCGGTAACCCTCGTCACGCAGGGCCTTGCAGGCCTGGGCGCCGGAGTAGTCGAACTCGCAGGCCTGGCCGATCACGATCGGGCCGGCGCCGATGATCAGGACGGTTTTGATGTCGGTGCGCTTTGGCATGGGGGTCCTCAGTAAAGTCGTTCCTGCCACGCGGCGGGCGCGAGCCAGGTGATCTGGTCGGACGATCGGGCGTCGATCGCACCGTTCTTCACGGCAGCAAGCACGGCCTGCTGCATGGCGTTCCAGCTGTCGGCGGCCGCGCCGATGCGCGCGCCGAGCCGGTTGTTGTGCGCATCCATCGCACGGGCCGCGTTGCCCTGCCCGTCGTCCTCCATCACCGCCGTCACCCAGTCCACGCAACGCGGGGACAGCGTGTAGGCGACGATGGCGCTGGCGAGCGAGTGGCGGTACGCATCGGCCGGGCCGTTGCGACCGCCGGGCAAACCCACGGCGAAGAACTGCGAGTACGTGGCCACCATCACGAACGCCGGATAGGCGCCCAGCGCTACCGCGAGAACGAAAACCTTGCGCCAGTGGCGCTTCCCGCGGATCGGCTTGGTGGCCGCGTGGCTCACTTGGCCTGCTGCATCGTCGCGACGAAGCGATCGAACAGCGGCGCCACGTCGTGCGGACCGGGGCTCGCTTCCGGATGACCCTGGAAGCTGAAGGCCGGCGCGTCGGTGAGTTCGATGCCCTGGTTGGTGCCATCGAACAGCGAGCGGTGGATCACGCGCACGTTGGCCGGCAGCGACGCTTCATCGACCGCGAAGCCGTGGTTCTGCGAGGTGATCATCACGCGACCGCTGTCGAGGTCCTGCACCGGGTGGTTCGCACCGTGGTGGCCGTGACCCATCTTCACGGTCTGCGCACCGGCGGCGAGCGCCAGCAGCTGGTGGCCCAGGCAGATGCCGAAGGTCGGGATCTTCGCGGCGATGAATTCCTTGATCGCGGCGATGGCGTAATCGCACGGCGCCGGATCGCCCGGGCCGTTGGACAGGAACACGCCGTCGGGCTTGAGCGCGAAGACCTCCGACGCCGGCGTCTGCGCCGGAACCACCGTAAGCTTGCAGCCGCGCTCGGCGAGCATGCGCAGGATGTTGTGCTTGACGCCGTAGTCGTAAGCGACGACGTGGAAGCGCGGCGGCGCCTTCACGAATTCGTTGCGGTCCAGATCGAGCTGGCCGTCGGACCACTCATAGCGCTCGCGCGTGGTGACTTCCTTCGCCAGATCCATGCCCTTCAGGCCCGGGAACTTGCGTGCGGCTTCCAGCGCCTTCTCCACGTCGATCTCGCCCGCCATCAGCGCGCCGTTCTGCGCGCCCTTGTCGCGCAGGATGCGGGTCAGCTTGCGCGTGTCGATGTCGGCGATGGCGACGATGCCGCGCTTCTGCAGCCACTCCGGCAGCGAGACCTCGCTGCGCCAGTTGCTCGGGCGGCGCGGCACGTTGCGCACGATCAGGCCCGCGGCCCACGCACGCGCGGCCTCGTCGTCCTGGTCGGTGCAGCCGGTGTTGCCGATGTGCGGATATGTCAGCGTGACGAGCTGGCGCGCGTACGAGGGATCCGTGAGGATTTCCTGGTAGCCGGTGATGGCCGTGTTGAATACGACTTCGCCGACCGAAAGGCCGGGCGCGCCTACGGAAACGCCCTCGAAGAGGGTTCCGTCTTCGAGCGCGAGGATTGCGGGTTGGGTCACGGGGATCGCCTTGGCTGCCGGGGGGTGCTGACCCTTCCCGTCGCGCAGACGCCGGAAAAACCGGCTTGCAGCAAAGCGCGGACGCGGTGCGGGACCGGTCCGACGGAAGGGGTTCAGGCGAGCCGGAATTCTAGCGGGCCAAGGCCGGTAACGCCAGCGTCATCTGCGTCGATTTCACGCGAAATCGATTGTCTCGTTCAGGACAACAGATCGCGCAGCCGGTAATGGCCCGGCGCGCGCCCGGCCAGCCGCGAGGCCGCGTGGAGCGCGCCGCGGGCAAAGATGTCGCGATTGGTGGCGCGATGGATCAGCTCGATCCGCTCGCCGGGCGCGGCGAACTGGACCATGTGCTCGCCGACGATGTCGCCGGCACGCAGCGAGGCATAGCGCGGTTGCGCCCCGCCGTGCTCCGCGCTGGCGCCCAGCGCCAGCGCCGTACCGGAGGGCGCGTCCTTCTTGTGCACGTGGTGCGATTCCACGATGTCGCAATCCCAGCCCGGCAGCGCCGCGGCGGCACGTTCGACCAGTTCGCTCAGGATCGCCACGCCGAGGCTGAAATTGGCGGCCCACAGCACCGGGATCCGCTGCGCGGCGGCGTCCAGCGCGGCGCGCTGTTCGGGTTCGAGCCCGGTGGTGCCCGACACCAGCGCCGCGCCGCGCTGCTCGCACAGCGCGAGCATCGGGCCGAAGCCCTCGGGCAGGCTGAAATCGATCGCCACGTCGAACGCCGGCGCGCCCGCCAGCTCGGCGGCGGCGAAATGCGCGACCCCATCGACCACACGCTGCGCAGGCTGCGAGCGTTGCACGGCCGCGACGACGACCACGTCGTCGCGTTCGCCCGCCAAGCGCAACAGGGCCTGGCCCATGCGTCCGGAAGCGCCGTGGATGAGGATGCGGATTGGAGCGTTCGTCTCGTTCATGCGCGCAGGCTAATCGCTGCACGCGTGCGCGGACAAGCGTCGCGCACCACCGGACGCAGCGCAGGTGCGTCCGGTGGTGCGGATCGGAGCCTTACTGGTAGACGACCTGGGCCTTCAGGTTCGTAAGCACCTTCTTCATGAAAGCCTGGTAGGCGCGGTTGTACGACGCCTGGCAGATCGGCCCCGGCGTACGGTCGTCGAGCACGCGCGTCACGCGGATGGTGTTGCCTTCCATCGCGTAGGTCGCCTTGTAGCTGACCGAATCGCCAGTGAGTTCGAGGTTCGGCGGCACCGCGACGACGCGCGTCGGATCGGCGAACTCGATGACGTACTCCTCCTGCGAGAAGCCGCTGGTGCAGTTGGTTTCGCCATCGCCGACTTCCAGATTGGCCTGGGACGCGAAACGCACGACCGGCGCTTCGCCGGGGATCATCGGTTGCAGGGCGAAGGCGCCCGGCACCGGCACGGCCTGCCCCGCCTTGAACTGCACCGAATAGCGGTAGCGGTCGGCGAGCGGCTTCGCGTCGTCCATGCGGATCGTGGCGGAGCCGTCGGTGCCGATCCGCTGGAAGTAGCGCGTCACGCCCTCATTGACCTGCGCGGGCGTGAGTCCGCGGAACCCGGAACGCGAGTTGACCGCGTACATGCCTTCCAGCTCCACGTCCTGTTCGCCGTCGATCGAACCGTCGACGGCGATCTTCATGCGCGTGCGCACAACTTGTCGGGTGCTGCCGGGCGCGAACATCGGTGTGCGCGTGCCCTCGCGATAGCCCTCGACCAGGAACACCGGCTTGCCGACGTCGCCCAGGGGCAGCATGCCGAACGGAATGCCCTTGCCGGTGGCATCCAGGTACAGGTCCCACTGCGGCAGGTAGTTGATGACGTGGTTGACCATCGCCACCGCCGGCGTGCGCGGCAGGCGGAACAGCCCGCCGGAATTGATCAGCGCCTGCGTGCTCTGGATCCCCTTCGCACTGAGCAGCGCCTGCAGCAGCGTCGCGTGGTCCTTGCAATCGCCCATGCGGTTGTCGAGCACGAAGTCGAGATCGTGCGGCACCACCGCGCCAAGGCCGATGCAGTTGCCCGCGTAGGTGATGTTGGTCGAAACCCACTCGTACAGCGCCTTCGCCACGTCGCGCGGTTCGCGCCGCTTGCCGGCGATCTCGTCGGCCAGCTTGCGGATGCGCGGCGTGGGCTGCGCCTTGGGAATGGCCCGCTCGCCGTAGACGCGGGCGATGTCGGCGTACGTGGCGAAGGTCGAATACACAAGGCCGGGCTGGCGTTCGAACTCGAACAGCTCCGACAGGTCGCTGGACTTGATCGGGCTGGTATTGCTGAGGCGCCAATGGTTGATGCGGCGACCGCCGACGACTTCGTCGCGGACGACCTGCATGTGCCATGCCTCGTGCTTGACCGGCAGGTCCGCCGGCGCGTCGAAATGCAGATCGACCTGGCCGTAGTAGGTCTCGCGGCTGAAGGTCTCCACTTCCGAGAACTGCCGGTCGAACAGCGGCTGCGAGGCAGTCAGCCGGTACTTGAACACCGTCGTGTCGCCCACCGCGAGTTCGGGGAACACCACCGTCATCGAGCTGCGATCGGAGAACACCGGCCCGCCGTCGCCCTGCCCGCCGCTTGTCTGGACCTGGTAGTTCGACTTGGGCACCGGGATACGCCGGCCATCCGGCTTGAGCGTGTAGGCCTCCAGCACATCGGCCTTCTGGATGCTGGTGCTGTAGTCGATCGTGCGGTCCTTGAAGATCTCCAGCGCCTCCGGCTTGAGCACCTTGATCGCCTGTTCGCGCGTCTCGGTGTAAGTGCCGTCAGCCTGGATGACGTACGCCACGTCCAGGCGCAGGTGCTCTGCCCACCGTTCGTCCTGCGGTTCCAGTTCCGGTGCCGCGATCGCCGGCGCACAGACCAGGCACAGCGCGGTCGCGACGGCGCGCGCATTCCATCGTTTCGACATGCTTCCCCCAATCACGGTGAATCCGTCACCGCTCCGGGCGCCGATGCTACCGCAAGGCCGGCATCCCACGGCCACCGTCGGAAACGCGGATACTGGCCGCGACGCACTCACCGCTGCCGCCATGACGCGACGTGCCGTAATGCCATTGCTGGTGGGCGAATCTTTCTCGCCGTGGACGCAGAAGGCCCGCTGGGCGCTGGAAGCCTGCGGCGTCGACTTCGCCTATCGCGAATACACGCCGACGCTGAGCGAACCGTGGTTGCGCTGGCGGTTGCGGCAAGGGTCGGGAATGGTGTCGGTGCCGGTGTTGCTGCTCGGCGACGGTGCGGTGCGTGGTTCGTGGGACATCGCGCGATTCGCGGCGGCGCGCGCGGGCGACGGCCGGCTCGGCGACTTCGCGCACATCGAACCGTGGAACGAGCTCAGCGAAGCCGCGCTGGCCGAAGGCCGCACGCGTGTTGTGCGTTGCGTGCTGGCCGATCCCGCCGCGCTGGATGAAGCCACCGCTTCGACGATGCCGTGGATTCCGCCGGCTCCGTTGCGCTTCGTCGCGCGCGACGCGGCGCGCCGGCTCGACCGCAAGTATGCGCACCTGGTGCAGCCGGGTGCGTTGCGGCGCGCACTGGAGGTCACGCGCGTGGCGCTGGCCGCACGGGGCGGCGACCATCTGCTCGGGACGTTCGGTTACGCGGACATCGCGATGGCGGTCGTGCTGGAGACGATCGCGCCGATCGCACGCAGCGTACCGCCGCTGGGGCCCGCGACGCGGCGCTGCTGGAGCGATCCGGCGCTGGCCGCCGAGTATCGCGACCTGCTCGACTGGCGCGCGCGCCTGGCCGCATCGCCAGCGACGACGTATTCGCAGTTGAACGCGGTGGAATGAGCGCGGCGCGCCAGAGCGCGCCGCGATGGATCAGGACGTCATGCGGTCCCAGAAGCCCTTCACGCCGTCCATGAAGGTGGACGAACGCGGCGAATGGCGGCGCGCGTTGTCGCCGACGAACGTCGCCTCGAACTTCTCCAGCAGCTCGCGCTGCTCGTTGGTCAGGTTGACCGGCGTTTCCACCACCACGCGGCAATACAGATCGCCGGGCTTGCGGCTGCGTACCGACTTCACGCCGAGGTCGCGCAGGCGGAACAGCCTGCCGGTCTGGGTCTCGGCGGGAATGCGCAACTCGGCCTCGCCGCCGAGGGTCGGCACGCGGATCGAGTCGCCGAGCGCGGCCTGCGAGATGCGGATCGGCACTTCGCAGTGCAGGTCGTCGCCGTCGCGCTGGAAAATATCGTGCTCGCGCACGCGCACGTCGACGTAAAGATCGCCGGGCGGCGATCCGGCCGGACCGGCCTCGCCCTCGCCCGCCAGGCGGATGCGGTCGCCGTTGTCGACGCCCGCGGGGATCTTCACCTGCAGCGTCTTGGTCCGCTCCACGCGGCCCTGCCCGTTGCAGTCCGCGCAGGGATTGGGGATGGTCTTGCCGCGACCGCCGCAATGCGGGCAGGCCTGCTGCATCGAGAAAATGCCGCGCTGGAAGCGCACCTGACCGCGACCGTGGCAGGTTTCGCAGGTTTCCAGCTTGCCGTCTGCCGAGCCGGAGCCGTCGCAGGTCGTGCACTCGTCGAGCGTCGGGATCTCGATGGTCTTGTCGGTGCCGCCGACGGCCTCTTCCAGCGACAGTTCCATCACGTAGCCGATGTCGGCACCGCGACGCGGACCGCGCGCGGCACCGCCACCGAAGATGTTGCCGAAGATGTCGCCGAAGATGTCGCCCATGTCGGCGTAACCCTGGCCACCGCCGCCGCCCATGCCGTGCTCGAACGCAGCATGGCCGTGCTGGTCGTAGGCACGGCGCCGGTTGGCGTCGGACAGGACTTCGTAGGCTTCCTTGCACTCCTTGAAGGAGGCTTCCGCGGCTGCGTCGCCGGGGTTGCGGTCCGGGTGGTACTTCATCGCGCAGCGGCGATAGGCCTTCTTCAGGTCTTCGTCGCTGGCATCGCGGGCCACGCCCAGTGCTTCGTAGTAGTCGCGTTTGCTCATGGAGCCGGATATCGGGAATGGAGAATGGAGAATCGTCTGGAGCTCGAGCCTTGCGGCTCACGGACACAAGAACGGGAACCGGGAAGGTGAAGGCGGCGCGCGCCCACGATTCCCGATTCCCGACTCCCTATTCCCGCCTTACTTCTTGTCGTCCTTGACCTCGGTGAACTCCGCGTCCACCACGTCGTCGGACTTGGCGCCACCGGCCGGACCGGCACCGGCATCCGGGCCGCCCGGCTGACCGGCCGAAGCCGCAGCGAACAGCGACTGCGCGGCCTCTTCCAGCGACTTCGACTTGGCCTCGATCTGGGCCTTGTCGTCGCCGCGCATCGCGGTCTCGAGCTCGGCGATCGCGCCTTCGGTGCGGCCGATCACGTCGCCCGCCACCTTGTCGCCGTTGTCCTTGATCGCGCTGCGCGCGGTGTGGATCAGCGCGTCGGCGTGGTTGCGGGCCTGGACCAGCTCATGGAACTTCTGGTCTTCCTCGCGGTGGGCTTCCGCGTCGGCGACCATCTTGGCGATCTCGTCCTCGGACAGGCCCGAGCCGGCCTTGATCTCGACCTTCTGCTCCTTGCCGTTCTTCTTGTCCTTGGCCGACACGTGCAGGATGCCGTTGGCGTCGATGTCGAAGGACACTTCCACCTGCGGCATGCCGCGCGGCGCGGCCTCGATGCCGGTCAGGTCGAAGCGGGCCAGCGACTTGTTGTAGCGGGCCTGCTCGCGCTCGCCCTGCAGCACGTGCACGGTCACGGCCGACTGGTTGTCCTCGGCGGTGGAGAACACCTGCGAGGCCTTGGTCGGGATCGTGGTGTTCTTCTCGATGATCTTGGTGAACACGCCACCCAGCGTCTCGATGCCCAGCGACAGCGGGGTCACGTCGAGCAGCAGCACGTCCTTGACGTCGCCCTGCAGCACGCCGCCCTGGATCGCCGCACCGACGGCCACGGCCTCGTCCGGGTTGACGTCCTTGCGCGGCTCCTTGCCGAAGAACTCGGTGACCGCCGCCTGCACCTTGGGCATGCGGGTCTGGCCACCGACCAGGATCACTTCGCTGATCTCGCTGGCGCGCAGGCCGGCGTCGTTCAGCGCGATGCGGCACGGCTCGATCGACTTCTTGATCAGGTCCTCGACCAGCGCTTCAAGCTTGGCGCGGGTCAGCTTGATGTTGAGGTGCTTCGGACCCGACGCGTCGGCCGTCACGTACGGCAGGTTCACTTCGGTCTGCTGCGCGCTGGACAGCTCGATCTTGGCGCGCTCGGCGGCGTCCTTCAGGCGCTGCAGGGCCAGCGGATCCTTGCGCAGGTCGATGCCCTGGTCCTTCTGGAATTCCTCAACGAGGTAATCGATGACGCGCTTGTCGAAGTCTTCACCGCCCAGGAACGTGTCGCCGTTGGTGGCCAGCACCTCGACCTGCATCTCGCCGTCGACCGAGGCGATCTCGATGATCGACACGTCGAACGTGCCGCCGCCGAGGTCGTACACGGCCACCTTGCGGTCGCCGCCCTTCTTGTCCATGCCATAGGCCAGCGCGGCCGCGGTCGGCTCGTTGATGATGCGCTTGACGTCCAGGCCGGCGATGCGACCGGCGTCCTTGGTCGCCTGGCGCTGGCTGTCGTTGAAGTACGCCGGCACGGTGATGACCGCCTCGGTGACGGCCTCGCCCAGATACGCTTCGGCGGTCTTCTTCATCTTGGCCAGCACTTCGGCCGAGATCTGCTGCGGCGCCATCTTCTTGGCTTCGGCGGTCTCGACCCAGGCGTCGCCGTTCTCGTGCTGGGTGATCTTGTACGGAACGAGGCCGATGTCCTTCTGCACTTCGGCGTCGGTGAACTTGCGGCCGATCAGGCGCTTGACGGCGAAGAAGGTGTTCTTGGGATTGGTGACGGCCTGGCGCTTGGCCGAGGCGCCGACGAGCACTTCGCCGTCCTTGGTGAAGGCGACGATGGACGGCGTGGTGCGATCACCCTCCGCGTTCTCGATGACGCGCGGCTTGCCGCCTTCCATGATCGCCACGCACGAATTGGTCGTGCCGAGGTCGATGCCGATGATCTTGCCCATGTGTTTGCTCCCTCTCGAATGCTTTGAATGTCTGGGGCGGTGATATCCGCCGTTGTCCGCTATCTGGGGGTCTGGCACCGTCCTTCAAGGGGAGGACGTGTCCATCGATGGCATCGAAGGGCCATCGCGGACGCCCGCCCCGCGAAGGCGCGCGTCAGTCGTGGCGCGCGACGACGACCAGGGCCGGACGCAGCAGCCGGTCGTTCAGCAGCCAGCCCTTCTGGTAGACCTGGACCACGTCGCCGGGCGCGTGCGCGGGACTCTCGACCATGCTCATCGCCTGGTGACGCTCCGGATCGAACGGCTGTCCGGACGGATCGACCGCGACCAGGCCGTTGTCGCCTGCGACCTTGAGCAGCTGGCGCAGGGTCAGCTCCATGCCCTCGCGCAGGTGCTGGGCGGTGTCGGACTGCACGGCCAGGCCGGCTTCCAGGCTGTCGATGACCGGCAGCAGCTCGCCGAGGAGGCGTTCGTTGGCGAATTTGCGCGCGGTGTCGATGTCGCGCGTCATGCGCCTGCGCTGGTTCTCCAGCTCGGCGCGATCGCGCAGGATCTCGTCGCGCAACTGCGTCAGTTCGGCCTGCGCCGCCTCGAGCTGCGTGGCAAGCGTGGCGCCGTCGTTCTCGGTGGCGACGTCGGCGGTGTCGGGGGTTTCGCCGGAAGTGTTGCTGGTCATGCGGTTGCTCCATCCCTGCGCCAGTGGCGCTCAAACATGCGGAAAACCGCGCTCGAAGGCGCGTTACGGCAGCAATGGGGCCGCCGCCACGGGATTCAAGACAAGCACGGTCCAAGACGAACGCGCCGGCGCCGGCCGGCCATCGCCGCACGCGGGGCTCAGGTGTCCCGGTTCAGGGCCGCGCCGAGGGCGTCGGCGGCGGCCTGCACGACCGGGATGACCCGGTCGTAGGCCATGCGCGTGGGCCCGATCACCCCCAGCACGCCCAGCACCTGGCCGCTGCCCGAGGCGTAGGGCGCGGTCACCAGCGACATCCCCTCCATCGGGGCCAGGCCGGTTTCCTCGCCGATGAAGATGCGCATGCCCGGGGCCTGCACCGTGCGTTCGAGCAGTTGCAGGATCTCGCGCTTGCGGGCGAAGGCGTCGAACAGCTCGCGCAGGCGATCCAGGTCGGCCAGGTCCTGCACGCCCATCAGCCGGGTCTGCCCGGCCAGGACCATGTCGTCGCCGGACGGGGCCAGCGCCTGTTCGGCCAGCTCGACCGACTGCGCCAGCAGCGACTGCATCTCGTCCTGCGCGGTGCGCAGTTCCTGCAGCAGGGTGGCGCGGATGTCGACGATGGTGCGCCCGGCGAAGTGCGCGTTGAGGTAGTTCGCCACGCGTTCCAGCTCGCCGGCGTCGAACGCGCGCCGAGTCTGGACGATGCGGTTCTGCACCTCGTTGTCGGCGAACACCAGGATCGCCAGCACGCGCTGGGCGTCGAGTGGGACGAAGTCGATACGACGGAAGGCGAACTGCTCGCGGCGCGGCACGCTGACCACACCGACGAAGTGGGTCATGGCCGACAGCAGCTCCGACGCGCTGCCCAACAGGGCCTGCGTCCCCGACCCCGCCGGCAGCTCGCCGCGCAGGCGAGCCAGGTCGCTGTCGGGCAGCGGCCGGACCTGCAGCAGCGAATCCACGAACAACCGGTAGCCCTGCGCGGTCGGGATGCGCCCGGCCGAATGGTGCGGCGCGCTGAGCAGGCCCGCGTCCTCTAGGTCGGCCAGGATGTTGCGGATCGTCGCCGGGCTCACGTCCAGCCCGGCGTGGCGCGCCAGCGTCTGCGACCCCACCGGCTCGCCGCTATGGATATAGCGCCCGATCAGCGTGCGCAGCAGCTGCCGGGCGCGCGGGTCGAGGCTGGGGTCGGCGGCTTTTCGGTTCATGGTCGCGATATATGACGGCTTACCGCGCGGTGCAAGCGCCATCGCGCTCTCACCTCCTGAGACGCCGCCCCGCTATCAAGCCGCAACCCACACAGGGCACAATCGCGGTCCGATGCTCGTCCATCTCTCGCTCAAACAATTCGCCGTCGTCACCGGGGCCGAACTCTCCTTCGGCCCGGGTCTCACCGTCATCTCCGGAGAAACCGGCGCCGGCAAGTCTCTGCTGGTCGATGCGCTGGGCCTGCTGTCAGGCCTGCGCGCGGACAGCGGCGTCGTGCGCCACGGCGCCGACCGTGCCGAGCTGACCGCCGAGTTTTCCCTCGACGACGTGCCACTGGCCCAGGCCTGGCTGCGCGAGAACGAACTCGACGAGGACGACGCCTGCCAGATCCGCCGCGTCATCCGCCGTGACGGCGGATCGCGCGCCTGGGTTAACGGCCGTCCGGTGACGCTGGGGCAACTGGGTGAACTGGCCGGGCTGCTGGTCGAAATCCACGGCCAGCACGAACACCAGGCCCTGCTCTCACGCCCGAGCCAGCTTGCCCTGCTCGACGCGTTCGGCCGTCACGACGGCGAACTACGCGCGGTCGAGGCCGCCGCGACGGCATGGACCGCGCTGATCGCCGAGCGCGACGCGCTGTCCGCACAGGGCGACGTGTCCGATCGCATCGACTGGCTGGAACACCAGCACGCCGAACTCGATCGCGAAGAACTGGAGCCCGACGCCATCGCGCGCCTGCAGGCCGACCATCGCCGCCATGCGCACGCAGCCGGCCTGATCGCTGCCTGCGAGGGCGCATTCGCCCAGCTCGGTGGCGACGAGGAGCCCTCCCTGTCGCGCACGCTGCAACACGTGCGTTCCGACCTGCAGCGCGTGAGCGAACACGAACCGCGCCTGGGCGAGGTCGATGCGATGCTCGACGCGGCCGCAATCCAGATCGACGAGGCGCTGGCCCTGCTCGATCGCGTGCGCAGCGACCTGGACCTGGATCCCTCCACGTTCGACGCGCTGGAGCACCGTCTCGGTCGCATGCACGAACTGGCCCGCAAGCACCGCGTCGCACCGGAACAACTGGCCGCGCAGCGCGACGCCATCGTCGCGGAACTGGACACGCTGCGCGGTGCAGGCGTTCGACTGGCGCACCTCGACGGCGAGATCGACGGCGCCCGCCGTGCCTGGCGCGAGGCCGCCGACATCCTCGGCGCGCATCGCCGAGAGGCCGCGCAACGCCTGGCGCAGGGCACCACCGCGCTGATCGCCGAACTGGGCATGGGCGGCGGACGCTTCGACGTCGAACTCGAACCCCACGACGGTGATCGCCCCGACCCGCAGGGCGGCGAGCGCGTGGAATTCATGGTCGCCGCCAACCCGGGCCAACCCGCACGGCCGCTGCGAAAGGTCGCCTCCGGCGGCGAACTCTCGCGCATCTCGCTGGCGATCGAAGTCGCCGCACTGGGCATGGACGCGGTGCCGACGATGGTGTTCGACGAGGTCGACACCGGCATCGGCGGCGCGGTCGCGGAGATCGTCGGCCAGAAGCTGCGCGCGCTTGGCGCCAGCCGACAGGTGCTGTGCGTGACCCACCTGCCGCAGGTGGCCGCACAGGGACATGCGCATTACCGCGTCAGCAAGGCGGCCAGCGAGGGCGTGACCCAGAGCGCCGTGCAGTCGCTCGGCGCAAAGGAACGCGAGGAAGAACTGGCGCGCATGCTCGGCGGCGTCGAACTGACCCGCGAAGCTCGCGCGGCGGCGAAGCGGCTGCTGGCGGACGTGGTGTGAAAGCACGACTTCCCTCTCCCCTTGTGGGAGAGGACAGACCGCCGAAGGCGGTCAGGGAGAGGGGTCGCCCGCGCCGCTGCGCGTCGCGCCCCTCTTCCGCCCTTCGGGCACCTTCTCCCACAAGGGGAGAAGGCAAGAAAAAGCCCGCCATTGGCGGGCTTTTTCTTGCGCATCGCGGATCGCGGATCAGCGCTTCTTGCGCACGTACAGCACCAGCGAGTGCTCCTCGATGTCGTAGCCGTGCTTGGCCGCGATCTTGCGCTGCAGCTCTTCGATCTCCGCGCTTTCGAACTCGATGATCTTGCCGGTGTCCACGTCGACCATGTGGTCGTGGTGATGGCCGCGGTCCAGTTCGTACACCGATTGGCCGGCTTCGAAGTTGTGCTTGAGCACCAGGCCGGCGGCTTCGAACTGGGTCAGCACGCGGTACACCGTGGCCAGGCCGATGTCCTCGCCGTGCTCCAGCAGGTGCCGGTAGATGTCTTCCGCGGTCATGTGCCGCGGCTTGGCCTGCTCCAGCAATTCCAGGATGCGCAGGCGCGGATGGGTGACCTTGAGCCCGGCGTTGCGGAGGTCTTGCGATTCCATTTGGGTTCCCTCATCAGACGGCAAGCGCGTGGCGGTCGACCGTCGGAACGCCGGATGAACGCGGCCCCGGGGGGCAGCGCCCGCGCTTGGTGGATGCGTCCTTCAGTGTATCATCGCGACGTTATCCGCCTGTCGCCGACATCCGATGCCGAAGCACACGATGCACAAGCTCCTCCTGGTCCTTTCAATCGCCATGCTCACCGGGGGCTGCGGCATCCTCTACAAGCAGCCGATCTACCAGGGCAACCTGCTGGAGAAGGCCAATGTCGACCAGCTGCAGACCGGCATGAGCAAGCAACAGGTCACCCTGCTGCTCGGCTCGCCCTCGATCGAGGATCCGTTCCACCACGATCGCTGGGACTACACCGCCACCCAGCGCACCGACCGCCTTGGCCGCACCGAGAAGAAGAACCTGACCCTCTGGTTCGAGAACGACGCACTGGCGAAGTGGGAAGGCGACTACTTCCCCGAGCAGGACGAGCAGCTGGCCAAGCAGACGGTCAAGCAGTTCGGCCGCAACCTGCCGAAGGAAAAGGACAAGAAGCCGCGCCGCCGCTGATCGCCGCGCGACGCAGCTAGAAGAACCCGGCTACGGCCGGGTTTTTTTCTGCCGCGATTCGGCGCGCCGGCGGCGCGCATCCTTGGGATCGGCCTGCAGCGGTCGCAACAGTTCGACGCGATCGCCCTCGCGCAGCACAGTGCCGGGTTCGACGCGCACGCCGAACACCGCATGGGCGATGGTCTCGGGATCGTGCTCCCACCCCGCTGCGGCCAGTGCGTCGGCCACCGTGGTGCCTTCCGCCAATTCCAGGTCGATCGCGTCGAAGCGCCGCGGCCACGCGCGCACGACCTGCACCTTCACCTCAGGCCTCTTCGCCGCGATCGGCGACGCGGATGAAATCGTCGACCATGCGATCGGCCAGGCCCTGGAATCCCACCGCCATCGCCGGTCCGAGCAGCTTCACCTTCGGCTCGAAGTTCAGCGTCAGCGTGACCTTGCAGGCCGACTCGTCCAGCGCATGGAATTCCCAGCGCCCACCCAGGCTCTGGAACGGGCCGTCGACCAGTTTCAGTTCGATGTGGTGCGGCGCGCTCATGGTGTTCTCGGTGGTGAACCACGTGCGCAGCGCGCCGAAGCCGATGTCGAGCCGGGCGACGATCCGATCCTCGCCCGCCTCCAGTACTTGCGCCGCCTCGCACCAGCCGAAGCGTCGCGGATAGGCGGCCACGTCGCTGACCAGCGCGAACATGCGCGCGGCGGAGTGTTCGACGAGGGCGGAACGGCGGATGGTCTGCATGCGGGGATCGGTATTTCCGGGCCTGGTATCGCCCCGCCCCCGCTTTCGGGGACAATGGTGCGATGTCCAAGAATTCCAACAAGAAGACCGGCAAGGATAAGGGAAAGGGCGCTGGCGGCGGCACCATCGCACTCAACAAGCGTGCGCGCCACGAGTACCACCTGGAGGAGAAGTTCGAAGCCGGCCTGGCCCTGCAGGGCTGGGAGCTCAAGGCGATCCGCGCCGGACGCGCCAATATCGTCGACGCCTACGCAGTGGTCCTGCGCGGTGAGCTCTTCCTGATCGGCGCGCAGATCACCCCGCTGATCTCCGCCTCGACCCATGTCGTCACCGAAGAGCGGCGTACGCGCAAACTGCTGCTGCACCGGCACGAGATCGACAACCTGATCGGCCGCGTGCAGCGCGACGGCTACACCGTCGTACCTACCGCGCTCTACTGGAAGGGCAACAAGGTCAAGGCCGAAGTCGCCCTGGCCAAGGGCAAGCAGGACCACGACAAGCGCGAAGCCAGCAAGGAACGCGACTGGCAGCGCGAGAAGCAGCGCGTGATGCGGCGTCACAACAAGGACGCCTGACGACGCTCCGCCCGTCGGCGGAATCGCTGTCAAAGCCCATCCAATGGGCCCCGCAACCTGTTGATTCCATGAGGGTCGCAGCCCGTGATACGGCACTGCGATCCGATCGGGCCTGCAGCCCGGGCTTGCCCGCGACCGTAAAGGTAAATAGATTTTTACCTCGAACCAGGCCCTTCCGATGTCCGAGCTCACCCCGCGCCAGGCGCAGATCCTGGCCTACATCCACGCCCATGCGCAGGCCGAAGGCCTGCCGCCGACGCTGCAGCAGATCGCCGATGCGTTCGGTTTCCGCCAGGCCTGCGCCGCGCACAAGCACGTCCGTCGACTGGAACAAGCCGGCCACCTGCAGGTGCGTCCGAACCAGGCCCGCGGCATCCGGCTGGCCACGTCGTCCGCGCCGCGCCCGGACTCGCTGAAACTCGCCGTGCTCGGTCGCGTCGCCGCGGGTTCGCCGATCGGCGCCGATGCGGGAATCGAATGCGAACTCGTCCTCGACCGCGCGCTGTTCTCGATCGCGCCCGACTACCTGCTGCGCGTGCAGGGCGATTCGATGCGCGACGATGGCATCCTCGACGGCGACCTCGTGGCGGTGAAGCGCGCCAACGATGCGCGCGACGGCCAGGTGGTGGTCGCGCGCATCGACGAAGAGATCACCATCAAGCGACTGGAACGCAGCGTCCAGCGCATCCGCCTGCTGCCGCGCAACCCGGCCTACCCGCCCATCCAGATCGCGCCCGGCAGCGACTTCGCGATCGAAGGCCTGTACTGCGGACTGGTGCGTCCGGACTGATGGCCGCGCAAGTAATCCCGCTCGAATCCCTGTTGTCCGCGCGCACGGTGTGGCGAGCGGGGCGCCATGCGGCATCCGCGCCCCTGGGCGAATCGACCGGGTTCGACGCGCTCGACGCCCTGCTTCCGCACGGCGGATGGCCGCACGGCGCGCTGACCGAATTGCTGATTCCCGCCGACGGCGTGGGCGAACTGTCGCTACTGATGCCCACGCTCTCGCGCCTGACCGGCGCGGGACGACTGGTGGCGCTGATCGCACCACCGTTCTGTCCGTATGCGCCGGCCTGGCAACGCGCCGGCGTGGACCTGCGCCATCTGGAAATCGTGCGTGCCGATCCGCGCGGCGCATTGTGGGCGTTCGAACAATGCCTGCGCAGCGCGGCGTTCTCGGCCGTGCTGGGCTGGCCGGCGAAGGCCGACGGCCCGGCGTTGCGGCGCCTGCAGGTCGCGGCCGACAGCGGCGAATGCCTCGGCTTCGCCGTGCGCGACCAGCGCCACGCAGGCAATCCCTCGCCCGCCGCGCTGCGCCTGGAACGCGCCAACGGTCTGTGGCACGTGCGCAAATGCCGTGGCGGACAGGCGCCGTCGCAGGCGTTCGAAGCGCCTTCGCCGCACGCGTCGTCGCGCTGAGCCGGCCATGTTGTGGGCCTGCATCCGCTTGCCGCACCTGGCGCTCGACGCGGTCCTGCGTCGTGTCGAGGATCCGGCGCGACCGCTCGCCCTGGTGAGCGGTCCGGCCCAGCTGCGCAGCCTGCATGCCGTGAACGACAGCGCCGCCGACGCCGGGCTGCGTCCCGGCATGCGCCTCACCGCGGCGCATGCACTGTGCTCGGACGTCGCATTGATCGAACACGACGACACGACCGAATCGCGCTGCCAGCGCTTCCTCGCGGCGTGGGCGTATCGCCACAGCTCTCTGGTCAGCGCGCAATGGTCCGGCGCGATCGTGCTGGAAGCCAGCGCGAGCTTCCGTCTGTTCGGCCCGTGGCCACGCTTCGAACGACGATTGCGCGACGAACTGGGCGTGCTCGGTTTCCGTCATCGCATCGCGCTCGCGCCGACGCCGCGCGCAGCGCTGGTGTTCGCCGGACTGCGCGACGGTTACACGCTGATCGATCCCGACGCGCTGGCCGGCACGCTCGACCGCGTGCCGGTGCGACGAGCGGCATTGCCCGACGACGCCGGCGAGCGACTGCATCGCATGGGCGTGCGCACGCTGCAGGATGCGCGCGCGTTGCCGCGCGACGGCCTGCGCCGGCGCTTCGGCGTGGATCTGTCCGGACATCTCGACAGGCTCTACGGCGAAGCCGACGACCCGCTCGAGTGGTACCAGCCGCCGGACCATTTCGACATGCGCGTCGAGCTGGGCTACGAAGTCGAGAACCACCAGGCGCTGCTGTTCCCGTTGCGGCGGCTGGTGCGCGATCTCGCCGTGTATCTGTCCGCGCGCGATGGCGGCGTGCAGCGCTTCACGATGCGCCTGGAGCACGAACAGGGCCACACCGACGTACCGGTCGGACTGCTCGCCGCCGAACGCGACGCCGCCCTGCTGATGGACATCGCGCGCAACCGGCTGGAGCAGGCGACGATCGAGCGGCCCGTGGTCGGACTGCGCCTGCTGGCGAAGGAACTGCCGCCGTTCGTACCCGTCGCGCGCGACCTGTTCGATACACGCCCTTCGCAGGCGGTGCCGTGGCCGCAGCTGCGCGAACGCCTGCGCGCGCGACTCGGCGACGACGCGGTGTACCGCATCGCACCGTCGGGCGATCCACGACCCGAACGCGCCTGGCAGCGTGCCGGCGTCGATGAGGACGCACTGTGCGTGCGCGACGCGCCGGTGCGCCCTGCCCGTCCCACCTGGCTGCTGCCGCAACCGGTGCCATTGCACGCGCATGGCGTGCGCATCGTCTCTGGTCCTGAGCGGCTGGAAAGCGGATGGTGGGACGGCGACGACGTGCGCCGCGATTACTACGTCCTCGAAACCGCGCAGGGACAGCGCGCCTGGGCCTACGCCGACCCGGGCCATCGCGACGGCTGGATGCTGCACGGCTGGTTCGCATGAGTTGGGACGACGCCATCGACGGCGTCGACCGCGAGACGCCCGGCGATCGCATGCCGCGCGCATTGCAGGTCACCACACGCCTGCGCCATGCGGCCAACGACGATGCGCTGCACGATGCGGCGCCGGATTACGCCGAACTGCATTGCCTGTCCGACTTCAGCTTCCTGCGCGGTGCGGCCAGCGCGGAGGAGCTGTTCGCGCGTGCGCGGCACTGCGGTTACGACGCACTCGCCATCACCGACGAATGCTCGCTGGCCGGAATCGTGCGCGCGCTCGAAGCCTCGCTCGCCACCGGCGTCCGCCTGATCGTCGGCAGTGAATTCCGCCTCACCGACGGCACGCGCTTCGCCCTGCTGGTCGAGAACGCCCACGGCTACGCGCGGCTGTGCGAGCTGATCACGCGCGGACGCCGCGCCGCCGACAAGGGAGCGTACCGGCTGGATCGTTGCGATCTCGAAGCGCTGCTCGGCGGCGATCCCTCGGGGCTGTTCGCACTGTGGCTGCCCGACCGCGAGCCCGACGTCGCGCCCGATCCGGAACCCGGCCGCTGGCTGCGCGCGCTGTTCGGCGAACGCGTGTTCCTTGCGGTGGAACTGCACCGCGAGCAGGACGACGACCTGCGCCTGCAATCGCTGTGCTCGCTCGCGCACTCGCTGGAAATGACCGCCGTCGCCAGCGGCGACGTGCACATGGCGACGCGACGCCAGCGTGTCCTGCAGGACACCATGACCGCGATCCGCCACGGCCAGCCATTGTCGGAATGCGGCGCGCACCTGTTCCGCAACGGCGAACGCCACCTGCGCGCACGGTCTACGCTGGGCAACGTCTACCCGCACGAACTGCTCGCCGCTGCCGTCGCGCTCGCGCGGCGTTGCATCTTCGACCTGAAGAACGACCTGCAGTACCGCTATCCCGCCGAACTCGTGCCCGCAGGCGAAACCCCGACCACGCACCTGCGCGCGCTGACCCTGGCCGGCATGCGCACGCGCTGGCCGAACGGTGCGCCAAGCAAGGTCGTCGACCAGATCGAGACGGAGCTTCAGCTCATCGCCAAGCTGCAGTACGAAGCGTTCTTCCTGACGGTGGAGGACATCGTCCGTTTCGCGCGCAGCCGCGACATCCTGTGCCAGGGCCGCGGTTCGTCGGCCAATTCGGCGGTGTGCTACGCGCTCGGCATCACCTCGGTGAATCCCGAGGAAAGCCGCCTTCTGATGGCGCGCTTCCTGTCGGAGGAACGCAAGGAGCCGCCCGACATCGACGTGGATTTCGAGCACGAACGCCGCGAGGAAGTGCTGCAGTACGTCTACGCCAAGTACGGGCGCGCGCGCGCGGCGCTGGCCGCCACGGTGATCCGCTACCGCGGCAAGAGCGCGGTGCGCGACGTCGCAAAGGCCTTCGGCCTGCCGCCGGACCAGATCGCCCTGCTCGCCAACTGCTATGGCTGGGGCAACGCCGGCACCGAGATGGCGCAGCGCCTCGACGACGCCGGCTTCGATCCATGCAACCCGCTGATCGAACGCGTGCTGGCGGTGACCGATGCGCTCACCGATCACCCGCGCCATCTGTCGCAGCACGTCGGCGGTTTCGTGATTTCCGATGCGGCGCTGTCGACCGTGGTGCCGGTGGAAAACGCGGCGATGGCCGATCGCACCATCATCCAGTGGGACAAGGACGACCTGGAAACGATGGGGCTGCTCAAGGTCGACTGCCTCGCGCTGGGCATGCTCACCTGCATTCGCAAAGCGTTCGATCTGGTCGAACGGCATCGCGGCTACCGGCTCGAACTCGCCACCGTTCCGCCCGGCGACGACGCCACCTACGCGATGATCCAGCGCGCCGACACGGTGGGCGTGTTCCAGATCGAATCGCGCGCGCAGATGACCATGCTGCCGCGACTGAAACCTAAGAATTTCTACGACCTGGTGATCGAAGTGGCGATCGTGCGACCGGGCCCGATCCAGGGCGGCATGGTGCATCCCTACCTGCGCCGCCGCATGGGCAAGGAAGAAGTGGAGTACCCGTCGCCCGAGGTCGAGGAGATCCTCAAGCCAACACTCGGCGTGCCGCTGTTCCAGGAACAGGTGATGGAGCTGGTGATGCACGCCGGCTACAGCGACAGCGAGGCCGACCAGCTGCGGCGTTCGATGGCGGCATGGCGCGTCGGCGGCGACATGGAACCGCATCGCGAGCGCATCCGCGACTGCATGCGCGGCAAGGGCTATTCGGAAACGTTCATTGCGCAGATCTTCGAGCAGATCAAGGGCTTCGGTTCGTACGGTTTCCCGCAGAGCCACGCCGCCTCGTTCGCCAAGCTGGTCTACGTGAGCTGCTGGCTCAAGCGCCACGAACCGGCGGCCTTCGCCTGCGCCCTGCTCAACTCGCAGCCGATGGGGTTCTATTCCAACAGCCAGATCGTGCAGGACGCACGCCGCGGTGCGCCGCAACGTGCTGCGGACGAATTCGACAGCGAACAGGCTCGACGGCTGGCGATGCGAGAAGCGGTGGACGTCCTGCCGGTGGACGTGCTGCACAGCGACTGGGACAACACACTCGTGGGCGAAAAGTCCGCGATCCGCCTCGGCCTGCGCGAAGTGCGCGGACTGTCGGAAGATGCCGGGCACGCGATAGTCGCTGCGCGCGAACGACGCCGCTTCGACGACCTGCAGGACATGCGCCTGCGTGCGCGCCTCGACGAAAAGGCCTGCAGCGCGCTGGCCGAAGCGAACGCACTGCGGAGCCTGATCGGCAACCGCCATGAAGCGCGCTGGGCCGTGGCTGGTCTCGAACGCCGTCGCCCGCTGCTGCCGGGCAGCCCGCGCGAGGACGACATCGCCCTGCCCGCGCCACGCATCGGCGAGGAAATCCTGTCGGACTACCGCGCGGTCGGACTCAGCCTCGCCTCGCATCCGATGGCGCTACTGCGTCCGCAGATGCAGGCGCGCCGCATCCACGGATCGCGAGAGCTGCGCCAGGCGCGGCACGGACGCGGCGTGCACGTCGCCGGCCTGGTGACCCAGCGCCAGCGCCCGGCCACCGCCAAGGGCACGATCTTCGTCACCCTGGAAGACGAGCACGGGATGATCAACGTGATCGTCTGGCCCGACCTCGCCGCGCGCCAGCGCAAGCCGCTGCTCGATGCCACCCTGCTGTCGGTGCGTGGACGCTGGGAACGCGTGGACGGCGTCGAACACCTGATCGCCGCCCACCTGCAGGACCTCAGCCCGATGCTGGGCGAATTGCACACACCGTCGCGGGATTTCCGCTAGCCGGCTGGCCGGCGCCCCCCGCATTCCGCGTCATTCGGAGTGTCGGCCCGCGCGCTCGGGCCGCGTCCGGCCCCCATGCAACGAGGCGTCAGTGGACGCGCCACGCTACTTCGTCACCTACCGGCACCGCGACAGCGGCGAAACCACGACCCGCGCGTTCGGGCGCTTCAGCGACCGCAGCCTCGCCGAGCGCATCGCCTGTGCGCGGTTCGGCGCATCGGAATACGAAGTCCTCGACGTGCGCCCGGAAACCCGCATCGAAGCGGCGAACCACCAGGTCTCGCGCTTCATCACCCGCACCCTGCGCATCGTCCTGGGCAGCAGCCTCGCGCTGCTGTCCTGGCACTTCATCTTCCGCGACGCGCGCGTGGGCGACATGCCGCTGGGCCGGATAACCCTCAACATGCTCGCAGTGTTCGGGTTCCATGCGCTGCTGATGCTCGCCGCTCTGGTGTTCTGCTGGGACATCGCCTTCGGCGAGGGACCACGCAACGGCTAGCGAAGCTGCGACGGCGCCGCCTGCCGGCATGCGGGACTTTCCGCTGGCTTCTGGATCCGATACGCCGTGGCCTGCAGGCGACTCGGAGTGGTTCGCTCGACTCCGGTTCCGGCACCTGTCCGCCCTGGCACATTGCCGGTGCTAAAGCCCCCTCCACCCATGCCGATAGAGAGCTGTCTCCTACACATGGTGCTCCGGCATGCAGATGTCTCAGCTTCTGGTTGCTCTACCAGGTTTGTTGATGCTCATTGGTATTCCCTCCTATATCGCGTGGTATTGGATTCAGGCAAAGAAGAAGGTTACGAGCCTGCCCACTATCGCCGAGTACCTTGAGCAAAACCCTAGCTGCAGGAAGGGTGATCGCGTCGCCTGCAACCAATGCGGCGGAACCAACATCTACTTGTGGTGGCTGTATGGACCGCAGGCCGGACGTGGCCCCAAGAAGCATCTATGCAGGACTTGTGGCAGCGCTTTGTGGCACTCGTTGTAAATCAGCGATGCCACACGCCTTTCGGCACGAACAACTGCGCCCCGCGTCGTGCGGGGCGTTTTCATTTCTGGGGCTAGCAGTCCTTCCTGACCATAAGGACTTATTGGCGGAGAGAGTGGGATTCGAACCCACGGAAGGTTTGACCCTTCGGCGGTTTTCAAGACCGCTGCCTTAAACCACTCGGCCATCTCTCCGGTGCGGGACGCGGCACCGCGTGGCGGCGCGCTGCAGGGCGAAGGCCGGAAACGCTGCGGCCCGCGCGATGCGGGCCGCATTCTCTCATGCCTGCGTGACGATGCGGGGCTCGGGCACGGGGGCCTGCGCCACGCCCGGCTTGGCCATGTCTTCGGGGCACTGCTTGCCCTTGATCTCGCTGCACTGCAGGCGCGCGGATTCGACCAGACCCGGCGCCTTCTCCGCGATGAAGTCGATGAAGACGCGCACTGCCGGCAACAGGCCGCGACGCGAGGCGAACACGGCGTGGAAGATGCCCTGCGGCAGGCGCCAGTCGGGCAACACCACTTCCAGTTCGCCACGGCGCACGGCTTCGGCGCAGATGGTTTCCGGCAGCAGCGTGATGCCCACGCCCTGCTGCGCGAGCTGCATCAGCATCGGGAAGTCGAAGCCCATCACGCGCGGCTTGAGTTCGACGCGGCGCACGTCGCCGTCCGGGCCGTGCAGTTCCCAGCGCTGGCGTGCGTCGTCCTCGCTCATGCTCAGGGTGACGTGATCGCCGAGTTCGTCCGGATTCTTCGGCCGCCCCATGCGGCGCAGGTAATCGGGGCTGGCGACCAGCAGTTCCTGGATCTGGCCGAAGCTGCGCATCACCAGACTGCCGTCGTCGTCGAGCTTGGACCGCACGCGCAGGGCGACGTCGATGCCTTCATTGATGATGTCGACGCGGCGATTGCTCACCAGCAACTGCACGCGCACCTGCGGGAAACGCGCGAGGAATTCCGGCAGCAGCTTGGGCATCTGCTGCTGCGCCATGCCGACCGGCACGCTCACCCGGATCACGCCGCGCGGTTCCGCGCTTAGGCGATCGACCACTTCGTGCGCGGCCTGCGCCTCGGCCAGCATCGACTGTGCATGGCGATAGACGCTGTTGCCAACGTCGGTGACGGCGAAACGACGGGTGGAACGCTGCAGCAGGCGCACGCCCAGATCGGTCTCGAGCTGGCTGATGCGTCGGCTCAGGCGGGACTTCGGAATGCCGAGCGCGCGCTCGGCCGCGGCGAAACCGCCGTGTTCCACCACCATCGCGAAGTAGTACAGGTCGTTCAGGTCCTGCATGGCGATAATTCCAATTCCAGAACAGTTAGTGATATTTGACCAGATTTATTCCACTACAGCAACGACCTAGATTGGCTTCCGACACGGCATCCCGCCGATCGTTCCATTGAGGCCCATCATGAAGCTCCTGCATCTCGATTCCAGTGCCCTTGGCACCAATTCGGTCACCCGTGAACTGTCCGCCGCCGTCGTGGCCCGCTGGCAGGAGGCCCTGCCCGAACTCGCCGTCCAGTACCGCGATCTGGACACCGAGCCGCTGCCGCACCTGACCGCCCGCTCGCTGGCCAAGGCCGACCCGGCCGAGGCCGAGGCGTCCGAGGCGACGATGCAGCAGTTCCTCGATGCCGATGTAGTGGTGATCGGTACGCCGTTTTACAACTTCGGCATTCCTTCAACCCTGAAGGCGTGGATCGACCGCATCGCGGTCGCCGGCCGCACGTTCCGCTACACCGAGGCCGGTCCGGAAGGCCTGGCGGGCGGCAAGCGCGTGGTCATCGTCAGTGGCCGCGGCGGCCAGTACGGCGATACCAGCCCGGCGGACTTCCAGGAAGCGTACCTGCGCCAGGTGTTCGGTTTCCTCGGCGTGACCGAATTGGAGATCGTGCGCGCCGAAGGCGTGGCATATTCGCCGCAGCACCGTACCGACGCCGTGGCCGCTGCGCACGCGTCCATCCGTTCCCCTCTGGCAAAGGCCGCCTGAGCCTGAGCCAGCGCGTCCCGGCCCACCCCTCCCCGCTTGAGCCGGAAACGCCACGGGCCCGCAATGCGGGCCCGTTTCTATGCGACGACAGTGGGTGCTGTAACGCAGCGCTGGTTCGACGCCTCGCTCCGTTCCCCCTCTTCCGCCCTTCGGGCACCTTCTCCCGCAAGGGGAGAAGGAATAGCACGCGCTGGGCACGCTGCCGCGAGGGGAGAAGGGAATGGTGTCCCTCTCCCCTTGCGGGAGAGGGATAGGCCGCCGAAGGCGGCCAGGGAGAGGGGGCGCGTCGCTGCGTGTCGCCCCTAAGACGTCAGGCGATCCGCTCAGCCCCACCCATATACGGACGCAGCACCTCGGGCACGGTGATCGAACCATCGGCGTTCTGATAGTTCTCCATCACCGCGATCAGAGCGCGGCCGACCGCGACGCCGGAACCGTTGAGCGTGTGCACCAGCTCCGGCTTGCCCGTGGCGGGATTGCGCCAGCGCGCCTGCATGCGACGCGCCTGGAACGACTCGCAGTTGGAGCACGAGGAAATCTCGCGGTACGTGTCCTGCGACGGCAGCCAGACTTCCAGGTCGAAGGTCCGGGTCGCGGCGAATCCCATGTCGCCGGTGCACAGCAGCACGCGACGGTAGGGCAGACCCAGCTTTTCCAGCACGACTTCCGCGCAGCGCGTCATGCGCTCGTGCTCGACGTAGCTGTCTTCCGGCGTGGAGATCGTCACCAGCTCGACCTTCTCGAACTGGTGCTGGCGGATCATGCCGCGCGTGTCCTTGCCGTGGCTGCCGGCCTCGGCGCGGAAGCACATCGAATGCGCGGTCATGCGCATCGGCATCGCGTCGGCCTCGACGATCGCATCGCGCACGATGTTGGTCAGAGGCACTTCCGAGGTCGGGATCAGGTAGCGCTTGTGCGCGGTCTCGCCGTCGCCGACCGCGGTGGCGAACAGATCGTCCTCGAACTTCGGCAGCTGGCCGGTGCCGCGCATGCTGTCGGCGTTGACCAGCAGCGGGACGTTGGTTTCCTGGTAGGCGTGCTCGCCGGTGTGCAGGTCGAGCATGAACTGCGCGAGCGCGCGATGCAGGCGCGCCAGTCCGCCGCGCAGCACCGTGAAGCGCGCGCCGCTGAGCTTGGCGGCCGTGTCGCCGTCGAGCCAGCCGTTGCGCGCGCCCAGTTCGACGTGGTCCTTGACCGGAAAATCGAACGTGCGCGGCGTGCCCCAGCGGTGCTGCTCGACGTTGTCGTTCTCGTCGTTGCCCTGCGGCACCGACTCGTGCGGCAGGTTCGGGATGGTCAGCGCGATCGCTTCGATCTCGCCGCGGATGACTTCCAGCCGCGCCTCACTGGCCTTGAGCTCATCGCCGAAGCCGGCGACTTCCGCCATCAGCGCGCCCACGTCCTCGCCCTTGGCCTTGGCCTGGCCAATCGCCTTGGAACGCGTGTTGCGCAGGTTCTGCAGCTCCTGCGTGCGGATCTGGATCTGCTTGCGCTCGCTCTCCAGCGATTCCAGATGGCCGGCGTCGAGCGTATAGCCGCGGGTCTGGCGCAGGCGCTCGGCCAGCTCGGCGGGGTTTTGGCGCAGCAGGTTCGGGTCGAGCATGGGAACGTGGGGGCATCGGAGTGATCGAAGTCGCGATTATCGCGTGTAACCCCGTCCCGGGGCGACCGATTGCCGAACCGTTAACGCCGTTCTGGGCAGAATCGGGGCAGAACCCCCGATGGATCGTCCATGTCCACACCCGCCCCTGCGCCGAACCGCCCCGGCTTCGACTTCTCCAACTGGCTGCCGGCCAAGCGTTCGCTGCTATGGGTGCTGCTGGCGTTCGTGGCGGGACTGGCGCTGTTCGCACTGATCCTGTCGCGCACTCCGGACCGGGACGCCTTCTTCCGCGCCGACCCCAACGCGCCTTCCGCATCGCCCTCGTACGCGCCGCTGCCGGCGCCCCTGCCGGCCGAAGGCGACGACAACGCCAGCGGCATGGGCCAGCGCCAGCCGACGCCATCGCAGGATGAGGAAAAGCCGCGTCTGGTCGAGACCGCACCGCCTGCACCACCGCCGTCGCTGCCGAAACCGGTGCAGCCGGCACCGAGCGTGGCCACCACCCGTCCGGAACCGATCGCCGGCCAGACGCCGGCACCGCGCTATCCAACCCTGTCCCTGCGTCGTGGCGAAAGCGGCACCGTGACCGTGCGCGCGCAGATCGGCGCCGATGGCGAGCCGACCTCGGTGGAGGTCGCGACCAGCAGCGGCTCGCGCAACCTCGATCGCGCGGCGACCGACGCGGTCAAGCGCTGGCGTTTCCGTCCGGCGATGAGCAACGGGCAGCCGGTAAGCGGCACGATCGTGGTGCCGATCAGCTTCGAACCGCGCCGCTGATCCGACGGGCTCAGCCCGCGTCCAGCGCCACGCCGCAGCCGCGCGCCAGCATTTCGAATCCCGGGAACGACGTCGCCACGTTGGCGACGTCGTTGATCCGCACCTCGCCCGCCGCACGCTGCGCGGCCACCGCGAAGCTCATCGCGATGCGGTGATCGCCGTGGCTGTCGACGCGACCGGAACCGATCGGGCCCGGAACGATGGTCGCGCCGTCCGGATGCTCATCGATGTCCACGCCGAGCGCGCGCAGGCCCTGGGCCATCGTCGCGATGCGGTCGGATTCCTTGACGCGCAGTTCGGCCGCATCACGCACGGTGGTGACACCGTCCGCGCAGGCCGCGGCGACGAACAGCGCGGGAAACTCATCGATCATGTCCGGTGCGAGTTCGCCGTCGACTTCGATGCCGTGCAGCGGTGCATGGCGCACCACCAGGTCCGCGACCGGTTCGCCGCCCTGCTCGCTCGAGTTCTCCTCGCGGATGTCGGCGCCCATGCGCCGCAGCGCGGTGAGCAGGCCGGTGCGGCGCGGGTTCATGCCGACTGCTTCGAGGCGGAGTTCCGAGCCGGGCACGATGCTCGCCGCGACCAGGAAGAACGCCGCGGAGGAAAAGTCCGCGGGCACGTTGACGTCGGTTGCGACGAGGCGATGTCCACCACTCAGGCGCGCATGGCCCGGAGAGAATTCGATCGGCCAGCCGAACGCCGACAGCATGCGCTCGGTGTAGTCGCGCGTGGGGTGCGGTTCGTGCACGACGGTCTCGCCGCTCGCGTACAGGCCAGCGAGCAGCAACGCCGACTTCACCTGCGCGCTGGCGACCGGCAGCGTGTACTCGATGCCCAGCAGCGTGCGTCCACCACGGATGCGCAGCGGCGGCACGCCGCCTTGCTCGGATTCGATCACCGCGCCCATGCGCGACAGCGGCTCGATCACGCGTCGCATCGGCCGCTTCGACAACGAGGCGTCGCCGACCAGTGCGCTGTCGAAGGACTGGCCCGCCAACGCACCGGCGAGCAGGCGCATGCCGGTGCCGGCGTTGCCGCAGTCGAGCGGCGCATCGCTGGCGCGAAGACCGTGCAATCCGACGCCGTGGACGATGCGCTCGCTCGCACTCGGCGTTTCGATGCGCACCCCGAGCTGCTCGAACACACGCGCGGTCGCACGCGTGTCCTCGCCTTCGAGGAAACCGCGCACGTGCGTGGTGCCTTCTGCAATCGCACCGAGCATCACCGCCCGGTGCGACACCGACTTGTCGCCCGGCACGCGCACGCGTCCGCGCAACGGCTGGCCGGCGCGCGCGATCCACGAAGCGCTCATCGCAGCGTCTCCAGCACGTCGTCGAGCGCCGCGAGCAGGCGGCGGTTCTCGTCGGGATTTCCGACGGTGATGCGCAGGCATTCGGGCAGGCCGTAACCGCCCATCGGACGCAGCACCACGCCGCGCGCGGTCAGCGCCGCTTCAACCTGTGCCGTCTGCGGCCCGAAGCGCACCAGCAGGAAGTTCGTCTGCGACGGATACGTGCGCAGGTCGCGTCGTTCCAGCGCGCGCGCGAGCTCGATCCGCTGCGCGCTGTTGCGCTCGCAGCCCGAATCCAGATGCGCGACATCGCCGAGCGCTGCTTCGCACGCCGCCAGCGCGGGGCCGTTGACGTTGAAACTCTCGCGCAGACGCTCCATCACCGCGACCAGTCCCGGCGCACCGATCAGGTAGCCAACGCGCAGGCCCGCCAGGCCGTAAGCCTTGCTGAAGGTGCGCGTGAGCAGCAGGTTGGGATGCGACGACAGGAACGGCAGCGCGGTCGCTGCATCGGCGTCCGCGTCGGCCATCTCGGCGTAGGCCTCGTCCATCACGACGATGACATCGGATGGCACCTTCGCCATGAAGGCGGCGAACGCCTCGCGGCCAAACCAGGTGCCGGTCGGATTGTTCGGATTGGCCAGGTACACCAGCTTCGTCGCCGGCGTGATCGCCGTGGCGATGGCGTCCAGGTCGTGACCCAGCGGCATGACCGGATGATCGTCGGGCAACGCATCGACGACGATGCGGCTCGCACCGGCCGCCTGCGTCGCCAGCGCGAACACAGCGAACCCGTAGCGCGAGAACACCACATCGTCGCCGGGGCCGGCGAACACCTGCGCCAGCAGCATCAGCAGTTCGTGCGAACCGTTGCCGAGCAGGATCCGGTTCGTCTCCACGCCGTGCTTCGCCGCGAGTGCGCGCTTGAGATCCGCACCGAGCGGGTCCGGGTAGCGATGCAGTGAATCGAGCTGGGCGACGATGGCCGCGCGCGCGGCGGGCGACGGACCGTAGGGATTTTCGTTGGAACCCAGTTCGACGAGGTTCTCGGTGCCGTACTTCCTGCGGAACGCGACCAGGTCGTGTCCCGGGTCGTACGCCTTCAGCCCCTGCACGCCGCGCGAAGCGCGCGCGGCGAACCAGGCTTCATCGTGGAGGACGCTCATGCCGGACTCCGCATCGCGCACGGCACTCATGCGATGGCGACCGGGTAGGAACCCAGCACCTTCACTTCCTGCGCATAGTCGTCCAGTTCGTCCAGCGCGCGACGCATCGCCTCCTCGTGCACGTGGCCGCCGATGTCGATGAAGAACGCGTACTGCCACAGCCCGGTATGGCCGGGGCGCGACTCGATGCGGTTCATGCTCAGCCCGTGCGTCGCGAACGGCGCCAGCACGTGGTACAGCGCGCCCGGCTGATCCTTGATGAACACCATCAGCGAGGTCCGGTCGTTGCCCGACGGCGGGAACAGCTCGCGGCCGATGACGAGGAAGCGCGTGGTGTTGTCCGGGCGATCCTCGATCGGACCGGCGATCGACTTCAATCCGTACACGTTGGCCGCACTGATGCCGGCGATGGCTGCCGCGTCGTCGGAACTGCGCGCGCGACGCGCGGCCTCTGCATTGCTGCCGACGGGGATCTTCTCCGCCTTCGGCAGGTACTGGCGCAGCCATGCCTTGCACTGCGCGAACGACTGCGGATGCGAGTAGACGCGTTCGATGTCCTCGATGCGGCCGCCGCGCGACAGCAGGTGCTGGTGCACGCGCAGCTCGACTTCGCCGCAGATCTTCAGCTTCGAGGTCAGGAACATGTCGAGCGTGGACTGGATCGTGCCCTGCGTGGAGTTCTCCACCGGCACCACGCCGAAGTCGGCGTGGCCGGCTTCCACTTCCTGGAACACTTCCTCGATGCTCGACAGCGGCAGGCCGTGGATCGAATGACCGAAATGCTTGTACACGGCCTGCTGCGAATGCGTGCCTTCCGGACCGAGGTAGCCGATCTTCAGCGGCTCCTGCTGGGCAAGGCAGGCCGACATGATCTCGCGGAACAGCCGCACCAGCACTTCGTCGTTGAGCGGACCGTCGTTGCGGTCGACCACGCGGCGCAGCACCTGTGCCTCGCGCTCGGGACGGTAGTAGTCCACCGCGGCGGCGAGCTTGCCCTTGGCCTTGCCGACCTGGTTCGCGAACTGCGCGCGCTCGGCGATCAGCTCCTGGATATGCCGATCGATGCCGTCGATGCGCGTGCGCAACGTGGCGAGATCGAGCGGCGCGACGTCGACTTCCGGCGCCGTGGGGGCGACCTTCTTCGACGCGGGCTTGCGAGTGGCGGCGGGCGCGGCCTTCTTCGGGGTCTTGTCGCTCTTCCTGCTCATTTACGCCTGGTCTCTTCGCAGCCCGGACAAGGCCGAAGGCCACATCCGGGGATGGCGCGGGGGCGCCGGGTTCCCGGGTGCGCTTCGCTTACCCGGGCTACACATCGGTCATCCGTATCGCGACTGGAAATCGCGCATGAACGAAGCGAGCGCCTGCACGCCCTCCTCCGGCATCGCGTTGTAGATGGAAGCGCGCATGCCGCCGAGCACGCGGTGGCCTTTGAGCGAGATCAGTCCTGCCGTGCCCGCTTCCTTCAGGAACGCTGCGTCCAGCGCGGCGTCGCGCAGGAAGAACGGCACGTTCATGCGCGAGCGCGCCGCGTGCGCGACCTCATTGCGATAGAAGCCGCCCGAGCCGTCGATGGTGTCGTACAGCAGCGCCGCCTTGCGCGCGTTGCGGCGCGCGAATTCGGTCACGCCGCCTTCGGCCAGCATCCACTTGAACATGAGGCCGGCCAGGTACCAGTTCCACGTCGGCGGCGTGTTGAGCATCGAGTCGCCGTTGGCGTGCGACTGGTAGTTGAAGATGTCGGCGCGCGGCTGGCCAGCGCGCTCGAACAGGTCGCGACGCACGATCACCACCGTCACGCCGACCGGGCCCAGGTTCTTCTGCGCGCCGGCGTAGATCATGCCGAAACGCGACACGTCCAGCGGTTCGGCGGCGATCGAGGAACTGAAGTCGGCGAACAGCGGTGCGTTGTCGACCTGCGGGATGTCGCGGAACTCGACGCCGTGGATGGTTTCGTTGGCGGTGTAATGCACGTACGCGGCGTCCTTCGACAGGCGCCAGTCGTCGCGTGCGGGGATGTCGCGGAAACCGCCCGCCTCGCTGTCGGCGGCGATGTTGACGTCCACGTAGGGCCGCGCCTGCTTGATCGCGGTCTTGCCCCAGTGGCCGGTGACGACGTAATCGACGGTCTGGCCGGGCGCGGCGAAGTTCAGCGCCATCAGCGCCTGCTGCGCGGTCGCCCCGCCCTGCAGGAACAGCACGGCGTAGTCGTCGGGAATCGACATCAGCGTGCGCAGGTCGGCTTCGGCCTGGCGCGCGACTTCGATGAACTCGGGTCCGCGATGGCTCACCTCGACGATCGAGGCGCCGACGCCGTTCCATTCGAGCATCTCCGCCTGCGCCTGGCGCAGCACCGGCTCGGGCAGGGTCGCGGGGCCGGGACTGAAGTTGAACGCGCGGGACATGAAACGCTCCGGTCAGCAAGGCGAAGGAAGGGTGAGCGGCCAAGTATGCCGCACTGCAGCAGCCTGCGGATTCATGGTTTCCCACGCAACTTTAGCCGCCGTGTGGGGTCTGCCCCCTATAGTGCGGAGACGGTGTCCGACACCGCACCAACGTTCGAACGACGCATTGCCGGAGTAGCCATGTCGCTGCGCGACGCACTCAAGATCCCCGCCTCCGAAATCACGGACGAATCGGTCTACCGCGACCGGCGGCGCCTGCTCGCCGCCTTCGCCACCGCGCCCGCGCTGGGGCTGTCGGGCTGCGTCGACGCCGAGCCCCCGCCGCCGCCGAAGGTCACCCTGACGCCCGCGCAGGCTAAGTCCGGCTTTCGCACGGACGAGACGCTGACCCGTTTCGAGGACATCACCACCTACAACAACTTCTACGAGTTCGGCACCGGCAAGGCCGACCCCTCGCGCGCCGCGCGCACCCTGCGCACCCGGCCGTGGACGGTGGCGGTCGGCGGCCATTGCGCCAAACCCGGCAATGTCGCGCTGGACGACCTGCTCAGGGGATTCACGCCCGATGAGCGCGTCTATCGCCTGCGCTGCGTCGAAGGCTGGTCGATGGTGATCCCGTGGCTGGGTGTCCCGCTGGGCGACGTGCTCAAACGTTTCGAACCGACGTCGCAGGCGAAGTACGTCGCCTTCACCACCATCGCCGACCCGAAACAGACGCCCGGCGTGGTGTGGCCATCGCTCGACTGGCCGTATCGCGAGGGCCTGCGTATCGACGAGGCCATGCATCCGCTGACGCTGCTGGCGACCGGCCTCTATGGCAAGCCGCTGCTGCAGCAGAACGGCGCGCCGCTGCGACTGGTCGTGCCGTGGAAGTACGGCTTCAAATCCATCAAGTCGATCGTCGCCATCGATTTCGTCGAGAAGATGCCCGAGACCGCATGGCACGACGCGCAGCCCAGCGAGTACGGGTTCTTCTCCAACGTCAATCCGAACGTCGACCATCCGCGCTGGAGCCAGAAGAGCGAGCGCCGCATCGCCGGCACCGCCAGCAAGCTGTTCGCCGAGCGCATCCCGACGCGGATGTTCAACGGCTACGCCGATCAGGTCGGCGGCCTGTATCGCGGCCTCGACCTGAAGAAGTGGTTCTGACGCCCGCCCCGCTTCCGCGGTCCTTTTCTTCGAACGGCGTTCGCATTGCGCGGACGCCGCAGGCCATCGCATGCGCAAAGCCTCCACTGCGCTGATCGCCGCCAAGACCCTGGTGCACGTGCTGGCGCTGACGCCGGCCGCGATCCTGGGCTGGCAGATCCGCGAGGAATTCCTTACCGGCAGCGGCGGCCTTGGCGCCGATCCCGTCGCCGAGATCGAACACCGTCTGGGCCTGTGGGCGCTGCGGTTCCTGATGATCACCCTGGCGATCACGCCGCTCCGGCAACTGACCGGCCAGCCGGTGCTGCTGCGCTTCCGGCGCATGCTGGGGTTGTATGCGTTCGCGTACGCCACGGTGCACTTCAGCGCCTACCTCGTGCTGGACCTGCGCGGCTACTGGACGCAGATCTTCGAGGAGATCGTCAAGCGTCCCTACATCACCGTGGGCTTCACCGCGTGGCTGTTGCTGCTGCCCCTGGCGCTGACCTCGACGCAGGCGGCGATCCGCCGGCTGGGCCGCAACTGGGCACGGCTGCACAAGCTGGTCTATGCCATCGCCGTGCTGGCGGTGCTGCACTTCTGGTGGCTGGTGAAGTCGGACATCCGCGAGCCGGCCCTGTATGCCGGCATCCTCGCCTTGTTGCTGGGCTGGCGGGTATGGAAGCGCGCGGTCAGCGCGCGCCGTACAGCAGCAGCAGGCTGAGCGCGGCCGCGATCAGCAGCGCGGCCAGCAGCAGCCACGGCATGCGCCGCACCGATTGCGGCAACGTCGAGGGCGTGCGCGTTTCCTCGACCACCGGCACGCGCTTGGGTGCGGGCGCCGCGGTTTCGCTGGCGCCGGCGCGCGGCACCGGTGCCTCCACGATGAAACGATGCTGGCTGCCGAACACCACCTGGTCGCCCGGCTGCAGCAGCGCGTGGCGGACCGGACGGCCGTTGACCAGGCTGCCTTCGACCGAACCGAGATCGCGCAGCACCACGCCATCGGCATGTGCTTCAAGGCGTGCATGGCGTTCGGCGAAGGACGGCTCGTTGATGCGGATGTCGCTCTCACCGGCACGACCGACCGTGCGCGGCTTGTCGAGGGTGAAGCTGCGTCCGTGGTGCGGACCGCCCACGCCGCGCAGCAGCATGCGCGTGTCGGTGCCGCCGGAGAAACCGTAATCCGCCGGCGCGGGCAAGGGATCGCCCGCCAGCAGGACCAGTTCGGTGCCGTCGACGAACACCGCATCGCCGACGCGCAGCATGGCCATGCGCTTTACCGGCCGGCCGTTGACGTGCAGACCGGGCGCGCCTTCGCGCACCTGCAGCCAGACGCCACGACGGTCCACGCAGAACTGCGCGACGGCCGCATCGGTCGCGACTTCGCCGAGCACGCCGTGGCGGTCGTAGCCGATGGCGTGCACGCCCGGGCTCAGCGCCAGGTCGGCATGTTCACGGTTCTGGAATCGCAGGCGGAGGGCATTCACTGCGCGCAATCTAGCATGCAGTACACACTTGGATGCAGTGGGTCGCGCGCGCACAATACCGCCCACTCCGGGAGGACCGACATGTCGAACATCGATATCCGCCACGCATGCAACCTGCCGCCCGACGAGGCGAAGCAGGCCGTACAGGACGTTGCCGACAAGCTCTCCGAGCGCTTCGGCATGAGCTACACCTGGGCCGGCGACACGCTCAACTTCAACCGCAGCGGCGTGGACGGGCACATCGCCGTCGAGCCGGGCGAACTGCACGTGACCGCCAAGCTCGGCTTCCTGCTGAGCACGATGAAGGGACCGATCGAAGCGGAGATCCGCCGCGTCCTCGACGAACGCTTCACCTGATCATTCGACCGGACCACGGAACGGGTCCGCTTCGCCCGCGAACAGACGGCGCGACACGTCGCGCTCGTCCTGTTCGATCTCGCCGATGAAACGACGCGCGTCGCCGAGCTCGGCGAATGCCGTGAACCCGCGTTCGAGGAAACCCTGCAGCTCCGACAGCCCCGCCGCGCGCGCGGGCGTGCGCGACAGGCGCAGCAGGGTCGATATGCCCGGCAGGCGCAGCGCCTGCCCGAGCCCTAGCCCGACCCGGGCGATCAAGTCGATCTGGTGCCGGCGCAGGCGCGGCAGTCCGCATTCGCGATAGGCCTGTGCATACAGCACGGCGTCGAGGCGACGACGCGATCCGCCGATGCGTTCGAGCACCTGCGCCATGCGCAGGTCGAAGGCGTGGGTGAGCAGGCCCAGTTCGATCGCATCGGCTACGGTTTCCAGCAGGGCCGCGGGCAACAGGCGCTGCATCATCGGCAGCACGCGGGCGATGTCCGCGTCGCGCCGGCTGAAGTCGTGCTCGTTGTAGACGTCGCTGAGGAAGAACTGCGCCGCCGGCCGGCGCTCGGGGTCGCGCAGGAACCGGTCGAAGCTGTGCTCCAGCCGCCGGGCCTGCCAGCGCCGCAGTTCCGGCAGCCAGGCCAGGCCGTTGCGTGGTTCGTGGTGGGGGTCGTGGATGGACTGGTGTTCGCGCAGCAGCCATTCCAGCCGCGCGCCCAGGGGGCGTCTGCGGGGGCGGCCGGGGGGCATGCGGGAAGCCATTGCGCCGGATCATCGGTGCCCCGGCCGGGAGCCGCAACCCCGGCACGGTACGCCGGGACCAACCCGGCTACACTCGGGCCAACTTCGCCGATCGTGCCTTCATGCTGTCACTTCACTCCGCCCGGAAACGCACCGCGTCCGGACGTCCCGCCCGGATCGGCCTGGCCGTCGCTGGCGGCGGCCCCATCGGCGGCATGTACGAACTCGGCGCCCTGCGCGCGCTGGACGAGGCGATCGAAGGCCTGGACCTCACGCGCCTGGACAGCTACGTCGGCGTGAGCAGCGGCGCGTTCCTCGCGGCCGGCCTGGCCAACCGCATCGACACCGCCGAGATGTGCCGGATCTTCATCACCGGCGACAGCAACGAAGTGCAGTTCCGGCCGGAGACCTTCCTGCGCCCGGCGATCTTCGAATACCTGCGCCGCGCCGCCAGCCTGCCGCGCCTGACCGCACAGTGGTGGCAGGAGCTGCTGTTCTCGCGCAACGAGGCGCGCTGGTCCGACCTGCTGATGCGCTTCGGCGCGCTGGTCCCGACCGGCCTGTTCGACAACGCGCAGGTCGAACGCTTCCTGCAGGAGGTGTTCTCGCGCCGTGGCCGCAGCAACGATTTCCGCGAGCTGGGCACCAACCTGTTCGTCGTCGCGGTCGACCTGGACAACGGCGAGGCGGTGAAATTCGGCGACGCCGGCTGGGACAACGTGCCGATCTCGACCGCCGTGCAGGCCAGTGCCGCCCTGCCCGGCCTGTATCCGCCAGTGGAAATCGGCGGCCGCCATTTCGTCGATGGCGCGCTGCGCCGGACCATGCACGCCTCGGTGCTGCTCGACCGCGGCGTGGACCTGCTGATCGGCATCAATCCACTGGTGCCGTTCACCCAGGACGGCAGCGGCCTGCCGGTCAGCCACGAACGCAGCCTTGCCGCGGGCGGCCTGCCGGCCGTGCTGTCGCAGACCTTCCGCACGCTGTTGCAGTCGCGCATGCAGGTCGGTCTGGCCCGCTACGCACAACAGTATCCGGACATCGACCAGCTGATCTTCGAGCCCAACGCCGAGGATGCCGAACTGTTCTTCACCAACGCCTTCAGCTTCTCGGCGCGACGCCGCATCTGTGAAATGGCCTATCGCAACACCTTGGCCGACCTGCGCCGTCGCGCGGACGTGCTCGGCCCGGTGCTGGCGGCCAGCGGCCTGCGTTTGAGGATGGACGTGGTGAACGACGACACGCGCTCGGTCATCGACGGCCTCGCCACGCCGCCGCGCGATACCGAGACCACCGCGCGCCTGCGCCGCGCGCTGGACGACGTCGACCACCTCGTCGCCGAACGCCGACCGCGCCGCCGCCGCGCCTGAGCGGCCATCGCCGCGCCAGCCGTGCACCACCGGCTGGCGCGCAACTACGCGTGACCTGCCGGGCCAACCGGGATCGGCCACCGCTTCGTTGAACCCGCACTCACGCCGTGGGCACGCCGGCTGTGTTTTTTTTGTGATTGTCGGACGGCTGTCGCATGCGGGCTGCAGCATGCAGACGTTGGCCCCGATGTTGCATCTCCCCTGCCACCCCGGTCCCACGCGCTGGATGCGCGATGCATCCCGAGCGACTTCGGAGCGCGTCATGGAAAACCTCGTCAACGATCGTGCCATGCCCTTCGACAGCGGACGTCCGCCGCAACCGTACGCCATCGACTGCAGCGACACCGCCGTCGATCCGATGCCGGACTCGCGAACGCGGACCTCCAGCGGACTCAGCGACAAGGCGCTGGCGCGCACCGTCGCCTACATCCGCGATCACCTGTTCGACAGCCTCTCGCTCGGCGACCTGGCGCGCATCGCCTGCGTGAGCCGGTTCCACTTCGCGCGGATGTTCCGCGCGCGCACCGGCTTCAGTCCGATGAAGTACGTGCAGAACGAACGCATCCGCACCGCCAAGCAGCTGCTGCGTCGTGGCGAAGGCAACATCTCCAGCATCGCCGCCGCGCTGGGCTTCTTCGACCAGAGCCATTTCAGCCGCGTGTTCCGCAAGGTCACCGGCATCTCGCCGGGGCGTTACGCGCAAGGGCTCGCGCGCGACACGGATTCGACCTGAGTCCCCTCGCACGGAGCGGCGCCGCGCATCGATGGAGTGCGCACGATCCTGCAATTCGGGGTACGGAGGCGTTTGCGACAGTGCGGTGGCGTCATAACGCACAGGAGCCCTTCCATGTCGAATCCTCCGATCGCACCCGGGATCGACGAAGCGCGACGCAGGCTGCTGATCGCCGGCGCGCTCGCGGCCGGCGCCGGCATCGCCCTGCCCGGCTGCAGCTCGTCGGAATCGCCGACCGCGGCCGCCCCTGCTTCGCCTCCTCCCGAATCCGCCCCCACCACCGGAGTCTCCAGGACCATGAGCACCTTCACCACGAAAGACGGCGTCGAGATCTACTACAAGGACTGGGGCAAAGGCCCGGCGGTGGTGTTCAGCCACGGCTGGCCACTCGATGCCGACAGCTGGGAATCGCAGATGTACCACCTGGCCGCGAACGGCTTCCGCTGCATCGCGCACGACCGTCGCGGCCACGGGCGGTCGAGCCAGCCGTGGGACGGCAACGACATGGACCATTACGCCGACGACCTGGCGCAGCTGCTCGACCACCTAGACGTGAAGGACGCGACGCTGATCGGCTTCTCCACCGGCGGCGGCGAAGTCACGCGCTACGTCGGACGCCACGGCACCAAGCGGGTGAAGAAGGTCGCGCTGGTCTCGGCGGTGCCGCCGCTGATGGTGAAGACCGACGCCAATCCGGGCGGGCTGCCGATCTCGGTCTTCGACGGAATCCGCGCGGGCCTGCTCGCCAATCGTGCGCAGCTGTTCCTCGACATCCCGTCGGGCCCGTTCTTCGGCTACAACCGCCCCGGCGCGAAGCCCTCGCAGGGCGTGATCCAGGCGTGGTGGGCGCAGGGCATGCTGGGCGGCCACAAGAACACCTACGACAGCATCAAGGCGTTCTCCGAGACCGACTTCACCGAAGACCTGAAGAAGTTCGACGTGCCCACGCTGATCGTGCACGGCGACGACGACCAGATCGTGCCGATCGACGCGGCCGGTCGTGCTTCGGCCAAGCTGGTCAAGGACAGCAAGCTGATCGTGTACGAAGGCGCGCCGCACGGCATTACCGACACGCACAAGGACCGCCTCAACGCGGACCTGCTGGCGTTCGCCAAGTCCTGACGATCGTCGCCCGGAACAAAAAACGCCGCGCGAGACCCGCGCGGCGTTTCTCGTTTTCGCAACAGGTGCCGCGTCAGTAGTCGCGCGCACCCAACAGGCCGACCGAATAGCCTGCCTCGCGCAGCCGCGTCGTGCCCTTCGAGCTGAGCACCACCAGCACCAGCAGGCCCAGCAGCGGCACCAGCATCAGCACCATCAGCACGATGCGCCACCACATCGGGTAATCCAGGCCGCGCGTCATGCGGTACATGCCGACCCAGCTCATCACCATGCAGGCGAGTGCGAGCACGATCGCGACCGGACCCAGCGCAACCCGCAGCAACGCCGCGGCGAAGTAAAGCAGGATGGCGTAGATCACCAGCTTCTGGCCGGACACGACATCGTCGAGCGATTCGCTCGGCCCTTCGCGCGTGGAAACGTCCGCGCGCGGGCTGTGATACGGATTCTCCATGAGTCCCCCTGTGAGTGATGGCGGCCCATCGCGCGATGCGTGTCCACCTGCTCCCCAGCAGGTTGGCGGACGGGGCCGCGGACGAGCCTAGCAGGACGCACGCCGCCCGCGCATCCCGGCACTGCTGACACCGGGCTGGCAGCAATGTGACTCCTGACGGGCGGTGCATCGGCGCGCCTCGGCTACCATGCGGGACTTTCCGCCGAAGACGACCGCACGATGACCCGTTCGCTGCCGCTTGCCGTACCGCTCGTTGCCGCCCTGCTCGCCGCGCTTCCCGCCATCGCCGCGCCCGATCCGTCGCTCGTCACTGTGTCCGAGCGCAGCGGCTTCGTCCGCACCGGTCGCTACGACGAAGTGCTCGCACTGTGCGAGGCGTTCGCGAAGAAGTACCCGCAGGCAGTGCGCTGCCAGGATTTCGGCACCACGCCGGAAGGCCGGCCGATGAAGGTGCTGGTCGTATCGAAGGGCGGTGCGTTCACGCCGCAGGCCGCGAAGGCCAAGGGCCTGCCGGTCATGCTGATCCAGGGCGGCATCCACGCCGGCGAGATCGACGGCAAGGATGCGGGTTTCCTCGCGCTGCGACAGGCGCTCGACGGCGAAACTGCGCCGGGCGCGCTCGATCGCCAGGTGCTGCTGTTCGTGCCGGTGTTCAACGTCGATGGCCACGAGCGCTTCGCTCGCTGGAACCGTCCCAACCAGCGCGGCCCGGAAGAAATGGGCTGGCGCACCACCGCGCAGAACTACAACCTCAACCGCGACTACGTGAAGGCCGACACGCCCGAGATGCAGGCGATGCTGCGCCTGGTCGAGGCGTGGGATCCGCTGGCCTATGTCGACCTGCACGTCACCGACGGCGCCAAGTTCGAGCACGACGTGTCGATCCAGGTCGAACCCGTGCACAGCGGCGACGACGACCTGCGCAAGGCCGGCACCGCGCTGCGCGACGGCGTGATCGATCGTCTTGCCGCGCAGGGCTCGCTGCCGCTGCCGTTCTACCCCTCGTTCGTGAAGAACGACGAGCCCGACTCCGGCTTCGAGGACGGCGTCGCCACGCCGCGCTTCTCGCACGGCTACTTCCCGCTGCGCAACCGCATCGGCATGCTGGTGGAGACGCATTCCTGGCGCGACTATCCGCATCGGGTGAAGGTCACACGCAACACCATCGTCGCGCTGCTCGATCTCGTCGCCGCGAACGGCGCGCAGTGGCAGCAGCAGGCGCAGGCGGCCGACGCGCGTGCAGCGAAGCTCGGCGGACAACCGGTGACGCTGGACTACAAGACCACCGATCGCGTGCGCAGCATCGACTTCCGCGGCTATGCCTACACGCGCACGCCGTCGGATGTGTCCGGCGCGCTGATGACGCATTACGACGAAACCACGCCGCAGGTCTGGCACTTGCCGATGCGCGACGAAATCGTGCCCGACCACGTCGTCGCCGCGCCGAAGGGCGGCTACTTCGTGCCGGCCGCGCATGCGCAGTGGATGGCGGCCAAGCTCGACCAGCATGGCGTGCGCTATCGCCGACTCGACGGCGCGATCAAGGGCGCGAAGGTCGATGCGTTCCGCGCCGGCAAGGCCACGTTCGGCGCGCAGTCGGTCGAAGGCCACCAGCGCGTCACGCTGGAAGGTGCGTGGTCGACGGAAACGCAGGACGTCGGCGCGGGCGCGTTGTTCGTGCCGATCGCGCAGCCCAAGGCGCGGCTGGTGATGGCGCTGCTGGAACCGCAGGCGCCGGACGCGCTGGTCGCGTGGGGTGAGTTCAACAACTACTTCGAGCGCAAGGAATACATGGAGGACTACGTCGCCGAGGACGTGGCGCGCGAGATGCTCAAGGACCCGGTGGTGAAGGCCGACTTCGAGCGTCACCTGAAGGACGATCCAGCCTTCGCCGGCAATCCGCAGGCGCGCCTGGAATACTTCGCGCGCCGGCATTCGTCCTGGGACACGCAGTACCGGCGCTATCCGGTGGTGCGCACCGACGTCGCGCCGCGCTGACGGCATCGCGACGGACGCGCCGCTAGGCTGCCGGGCATCGTGGAGGAGATCCTCATGAACGTCCCGCACCGACTGTTCCGCGCCGCGTCCGTCGCCGCCGTCATCTGCACGCTGGTCGCGTGCCGGCCCGCCGGGCCCGAGCCATCGACCCAGGCGCCGCCGCTCACGCGCGGCGCGCACGCCGTGACCGGCAACGCGACCTACCTCGAACGCATCCTCATGCCGCCGGGATCGACCCTGCGCGTGCAGCTGATCGACTCGCAGTTGGCCGACACGCTGCAGGCGGTGATCGCCGACGCCACGCTGCGCGATCTGTCCGGCCCGCCTTACGCCTTCAGCCTGCCCTACGATCCGGTGAAGTTGCGGCCGAACGGACAGTACGGACTGCACGCCACGCTGTCCGGTCCGGACGGACGACCGTGGTTCGTGACCGACACGCGCGTGCCGGTGGATCCTGCGCGCAACGAACCGGTCGAGCTGCGGCTGGTGCGCGTGAAGAGTGCGCAGGAAGCCGGCACGGGCGCGACGAAGCCCACTTACTGGCAATGCGGCGAAACGCGTATCGGCGCGAGTTTCGAAGGCTCTGCGGATGCCGGAAAGCAGACGGTCGCACTGAGCATCAATGGCCGGGCACTGTCGTTGCCGCTGGCGCGTTCGGCCTCGGGCGCGCGTTACGCGGACGACGCCGGCAACGAGTTCTGGACCAAGGGCGCGAGCGGCACGCTCACGCTCGCGGGGGAAGACAAGCGCGAGTGCACGCAGGCCGATGGCCCCTCGCCTTGGGATGCGGCACGCGAACGAGGCGTTGCCTTCCGCGCGGTCGGCAATGAACCGGGCTGGCTGGTGGAAGTCGGCAGCGGCGATTCACCGTCGTTGCATGCGGAGCTGGATTACGGCTCGCGCAAGATCGACATCGCCACCGTGCAGCGCGACAAGGATGGCCTGCGCTACAGCGGCCAGACCGCCAACGGCACGAAGATCGAACTGGCCGTCGAACGCAAACGCTGCGAAGACCCCATGAGCGGCGCATCGTTCGATGCCAGCGCGCAGCTGCAGGCCGGCGGCAAGACCTACCGCGGATGCGGCGCGTTCCTCGACGCGCGTTGACGCGTCGTGGACCCGATGCGCGCCACCATGCGCCCATCCAACGCCACCGGACACTGGCCATGATCGATATCCTGCCGTCGCCGTCGTACGTAGGTGCGTACCGCTTCACCGCCACGCTGGATGGCAATGACTACGATCGCTGCATTGCCGACCTGGAAAGCCGTCTGCGCCTGCACGAGCGCGTCGGCATCTACTGCGACATGACCGGTTTCACCGGCCTGACCGCCGAGGCGATGGGCAAGGACCTGCGGTATGCACTGAGCAAGTTCGGCGAATACCGCCGCTTCGCACGCGGCGCCATCGTCACCGACAACCAGTGGCTGGCGCGCGTGTCCGACTTCGCGGGACATTTCTTCCCGCACACGGAGATCCGTTCGTTCGAACCGGGCGAGCACGATGCGGCGCTGGCATGGGCGGCGGATGTGGAGCCGTTGCCGCCGAAAGAGTGAAGTGCCCCCTCTTCCGCCCTTCGGGCACCTTCTCAGCTCTGCACTCCCTTCGGTCGCCGCAAGGGGAGAAGGGAAAAGCAAAAGCCCTCCCCAACCATCTGGAGGAAGAACCCTCTCCCCTTGCGGGAGAGGGACAGGCCGCCGAAGGCGGCCAGGGAGAGGGATAGCGCGCGCCCTACTTCATGTACTTCCAGTTCCGCGACTTGCCTTCCGCCAGCCATTCCAGCGTCTGTTCGAGGCGACGTTCACGCGTATCGGCGCGCTTGGCTTCGACGATCCATTCGATGTAGTCGCGACGATAGCTCGGCGCGAAGGCTTCGAAGGTCGCGCGCGCCTTCGCATTGCGACGCAGCGCGGCCGCCAGGTCGTCCGGTACGGCCATCTCCGGCTTCGGCGCGGAGGCCTTCGTCGTCGGGCGTGTCGCACCTTCGTCGATCAGCTTCATCGCCTGCTTCACGTAACCGGCGAGCGCGCGCTTGCCCGGCAGTTCGTCGCGCCGGGTGATGCGGCCGAACTGGCCCATCGCCTCTTCGCTCTTCTCGGCGGCGTCCTCGACGAAGCGCGCGCCGTGCCAGAAACCGAAGCTCACGTGCTGCTTGAACGCCGCCATTCCGCACAGGATCTTGCCGCGATAGGTGAAGTGCGGCATGCCCCACTTCACGGTTTCCTCGGCCTCGGGACAGGCCGCGTGCACCGACTGCCGCAGGTAACCCAGCAATGGCTGCGCGAACGGCGCGGAACGGTCGATGTAGGCGTCGATGCGCGGATCGGTGGCCATGCGGATATCCGGTTCGGAACTCGTCCTATTCTGCGCACGCTTTCGCGTTGGAAGGAATGAGGGACGGCAAGGGGGAACGCACCATGCCCATTCGCGATCGTCGTACGCCTTCGAGCGCCATCCGCGTCCAGCGCCTCATGGGCCTGACCGTCGCGCAGCGCACCATGCTGGTGGCCTGCGAACAATACGGATGGAGACTCGCCTTCATCCGCGAGCCGTTGGCGCATCCGGTACCCGTGCTGTTCGCGACCGCGCGCGACTATGTCGTGGTGCGCGAGGACGGCAGCATCGACCGCCTGCCCGACATCGCCCTGCGCCACTGAGGTTCACACCAGCAGCCAGCGCCCGAGGATGTCGTAGGGGCGTCCGGGCCGGCTGTCGACCAGGACGAATTCGCGCACGCGCCACGGCAGCGGCGCGATCGGCGTCGAGGGGATCTGGCGGCGCACGTCACGCTGGATGGTGAGGTGCGGGACGAAACTGCCGGACGCTTTGATCGGGACGCGGCGCAATGCCAGCGCACGACCGAGGTTGTCCCACAGCGTGCGCAGGCCATCGGGTGTGTCGCCGTGGCCGAGCCACCACACGTTGCTGCCGCGGAAACTCCCGACGCAGTCCAGCGGCAAACCGAACGCCGGCGCCTGCACGGTGGCGGCGGCGGCGACGGCGTCCTCGACCAGCCGTCCCGGCAACGGCCTGAAGTCGCCGAGGAACTGCAGCGTCACGTGGTAGCGATCCGGCTTGAGACGCCGTCCGCCGGGCGCATGCTCGCGCTCGAGCGCCGCTGCGGTCTCGTCGATGCGCGCGCGCAATTCGTCGTGCGGCCACAGCGCGAAGAACAGGCGATGCATCTCGCCGCCCGGCGCCGGTCCGAATCCCAATCCCATCTGTTCCATCGCCACAGTCTAGGGAACGGCGAAACGATTCGAGAGCGCCCTCTCCCGTCGAAGGATCAGATTGAGGGGCCTGGCGTTCGATGCCGCCCCGCATTGACGAGGAAGCGCAACTAGCTGGAAGCACGCCTTCCCGCAGTGGCGTCATGCCCGTATGCCATCAGTTGACACATCGTTTCACGATAATTTGATTATTGTTTTGCGATACATGATATATCGTAAAACAACGAATAGAGGGAGGATCCGGCCATGCTCCAGCCCCCGACCGCGGCGCTCGGCGCCTCACGCTTCCTGCTGAAGCTGCTGCGCGTGTTCAACCTCGCGACCGGCATCGGCCTGGTCCTCGCCATTCCCGCTAGCTTCCTGTTCGAACCGCAGTTCGTCGCCTTCTTCAGCAAGAAGCCGCCCAGCATCGATCCGTCATGGCTCATGCCGATCCTGCGCACCTGGATCGTGTTCGCGCTGCCGATGGTCGCGGCCGTGCATGTGCTGCTGTCGCGCCTGCTCGACGTCGTCGAAACCGTCGGTTCCGGCGATCCGTTCGTGCCGGAGAACGCCGTGCGGCTGAAGACGATCGCATGGTGCGCGCTTGCCCTGCAGGTGCTGGAGCTGGTGTTCGGCGTGATGGCTACCGCGATCAATGCGGCCGGATCGAACGTCGAATGGAAGTTCTCACTGACCGGCTGGCTCGCCGTGGTGCTGCTGTTCGTACTCGCGCGCGTGTTCGAGGAAGGCACGCAGATGCGCGAAGACCTGGAAGCGATGGTCTGACATGGCCATCTTCGTGAAACTCGACGAAGTGCTGCACGACCGGCGCATGACGCTCACCGAACTGTCCGGGAAGGTCGGCATCACCCTGGCCAACCTGTCGATCCTCAAGACCGGCAAGGCGCGCGGCATGCGCTTCGCCACGCTCGAGGCGATCTGCGAAGCGCTCCGCTGCCAGCCCGGCGACCTGCTCGAATTCCGCCGCGACGGCGACGACACGTAGTCGTCGCACGCGACCGGGTCGCCTTACACCGCGATATCGCTGGCTTGCCGCGACGGCGACGGCACGTCGATTTCGCCGAGCATCTCACGCAGCTCGCTCTCGATCTCCTCGCAGATGCGCGAGATCGGCACGTCGTTGGAGCCGCCCTCGAACGGGTTCTCGGTGCTCTCGCCGACCTTGTCGAGCGAGGTGTACATCCACGAGATCAGCAGGCTCAGTGGAATCGTCATCCACACCATGTTGCCCTTGGCCCAGCCTTCGACCGATTCGTTGAGCGCTTCGAACTCGCCGATCATGCCGAACGGCAGCAACAGCACCATGATCTTCACGAACAGCGAATTGACGAAGGCGTGCTGGCGCGGGTACGGGAAGTTCTTGATCCGTTCGCTCCGGCTCTGTTCGTCGATCAGGTCGCGAAGCGCCTTCTGCAGCTCGGCGAACTGCGACGGACCGATCTCCCCACGAGCCAGCAGTTCCTTCAGCGCCGCGCTCTGCAATGCGATCACCTGCACCGCGCGACTGTCCGACGCCAGCACCTGCGATACCTCGTTCTTCGGCAGATAACGCAGCAATTCCGACTCCAGCGTGCGCTCACGCTCCGGCACGGAGTACAGACGGCGATACTCGACGTTGCTCACTTCGTCCTGGTGCTCCCACGCCTTGGCATGGCGCAACTGATGACGCAGCGCAGTCAGCCAGGCGAGATGGCGGTACACGAGCTGCCGCGCGCGATCCGGATCGGCCACGTAATCGCGACTCATCGTGCCCCACGCGCGGCTGCGGGCGACGATCGACGACCACGCCTGCTGCGCGTCCTGCATGCGGTTGTAGGTCTGAATGTTCTTGAAGCCGGCCGACAACGCGACGGTGGCGCCCAGCAGGAACACCACGCCCCACGGGATCACGATCCACTTGAGGCCCACGACCTGGTAGAGGACGACCGGAATCACGCTGAGGACCAGCAGCACGTAGATCGTGCGGCGCGTCCATAGCAGGAACTCCGGCAGTCTGTAGCCTTTACCCGTATGCATGGCGGTTCTCCAGCTGGCGGCCGCGAGCGGCCTTGCGTTGTCGTCAGGTCACTCGTTCGGGCACCGGCCGCGTGCGTTCGAAGCCGAAGCGGGTGTACACCCAGGTGAAGGCGAAGAATCCGAAGTAGCCGGCCAGCAGGACGCGGCCGATCCAGTTCTCTATCAGGTTCACGTCGGTGCCCTCGCCCAGCATGCGCGGCAGCAGCGAGGCGATCGCGCCGATGCCGACCGCGCCGAGCAGCACGAACGACACCACGAACACGCCCAGCGCCACCTTGTAGCCGAGCCCGCGGTAGCGCACCGACTTCACCCTGCCGCGATCGATCCACGGCAATCCGAACAGCGCCAGGATCGCCGCGCCCATCACGACCACGCCGAGGATCTTGTCCGGCACCACGCGCAACATCGCGTAGTACGGCGTGAAGTACCACACCGGCTTGATGTGCTCGGGAGTGACCAGCGGATTGGCTTCGGTGAAGTTGTCGTGCTCCAGGAACAGCCCGCCGACGGTCGGCGCGAAGAAGATCAGGAACGCAGCCAGCAGCAGGAAGATCGTCGTGCTGAAGAGGTCTTCCACCGAGTAGTACGGATGGAACGGAATTCCGTCCACCGGCTTGCCGTCGGGCCCGGTGTTCTCGTGGATCTCCACGCCGTCGGGATTGTTGGAACCGACCTCGTGCAGCGCCAGCACGTGTATCGTCACCAGGAACAGCAGCACGATCGGCAACGCCACCACGTGCAGCGAGAAGAACCGGTTGAGCGTGGCGTCACCCGGTACGTAATCGCCCATCACCCAGTGCTGCAGGCTCTCGCCGACCCACGGGATCGCGCCGAACAGCGAGATGATCACCTTCGCGCCCCAGAACGACATCTGGCCCCACGGCAACACGTAACCCATGAAGGCTTCGGCCATCAGCAGCAGGTAGATCAGCATGCCGAGGATCCACACCAGTTCGCGCGGTTTCTTGTACGAGCCGTACAGCAGGCCACGCATCATGTGGAAGTAGATGACCACGAAGAACAGCGACGCGCCGGTGGAGTGCATGTAGCGGATCAGCCAGCCCCACTCCACGTCGCGCATGATGTATTCGACCGACGCGAACGCCTCCGCCGCCGACGGTTTGAAATGCATCGCCAGGAAGATGCCCGTGACCAGCTGGTTGACCAGCACCACCAGCGCGAGCACACCGAAGTAGTACCAGACGTTGAAGTTCTTCGGCGCGTAGTAGCGGCTGGTGTGCGCGGCAATGAACGAGACCGCCGGGAGCCGGTCCTCGACCCAGGCCAGCAGCCGGTTCTTCGGTTGGATGCGCTCGATCTTGAGGGACATGGTGTGGTTGCCTTGGCGCGGCGGTCAGCAGGGTTCCGCGCCGTCGTGGTTAACCCGTGTGTTCGGAGGCGACCGCCACGACATGGTCGATGCCGTGGCGGAACATCTTGGCGTAGGGACAGATGCGCTCGGTGTTGCGGACCAGCTCGGCCGCAAGCGCGCGGTCCACGCCGGGAAGGACGACCGTGATGTCGGCCGACAGCAGGAACAGTCCGTCCATCGGATCGCGCGCGAAGGTCACTGCGGCATCGATCACGAGGTTGCCGATCTCGATGCCGGCACGTTGCGCCAACAGCGTCAGCGCACCGTGGAAGCAGGCGGCATAACCGGCGGCGAGCAGCTGTTCGGGATTGCTGCCGCCGCCGGGGCCACCGAGTTCGGTGGGCAGGCGCAGGTTTACGTCGAGCGCGCCGTCATCGGACATCACCACGCCGGAGGCGCGCCCATGACGGGCTTCGCCGCCGGTCACGCGCACGCGACCGATGTAGAGCGCTGCGGCGTCATCGCCGTAGTACTTGTCGAGCAGACTCGTCGGCGGCGGTTGCAGCGGCATGATGCGGGATCCTGATGGTGATCGTGGGGCGCGCCACGGGATCGCCCGCGTCGCGCCGTCTTCCGTGGAGTCGCTGGACCTTCGACCCGGACGCCTCAGCCGGCCGCCGCGCGCGGGGCCTGGCCGCCGAAATCCGACTGCGCGAACCAACGCTCGAAATCCTGCGCGCCCTGGAACGCCGGGGGCGCGTGGGGAACCAGCGTGTCGTTCTGCAGTTCCGCGCCGAAGTACGGCGCATGCACGTCGGCGACCACTTCGCGCGCATCCTGGGTGGCGCTCATGAAGCGCTGCGCGAGCGCGGACAACGGTTGGCGCTCCGGCCCGGCGATCTCGACCATGCCGTTCCTCGGTGCTTCCAGCGCGAAGCGCGTGACCGCATCGGCGACGTCGTCCGCCGCGATCGCCTGCACCAGCGCCGGCGGCAGGTGCACCGTCTCGCCCTGCGTGCCGGACTTGATCATGCTCGGCAGGAACTCGAAGAACTGCGTCGAGTGGATGATGGTGTACGGAATGCCGGACCCGCGGATCAGCTTCTCCTGCGCGATCTTGGCGCGGAAATACGCGCTTTCCGGCAGGCGTTCGGTGCCGACCACGGACAATGCGACGTGATGTCCCACGCCCGCCTTCGCTTCGGCGCCGTGGATGTTGCGACCTGCGGTCTGGAAGAAGTCCATGACCGCCTGCGCCTCGAACGACGGCGAATTGGACAGGTCGATCACGATGTCGGTACCCGCCATCGCAGCATCCAGCCCTTCGCCGCTGAGGATGTCGACGCCGGTGGACGGCGCGGCCACGACCGCTTCGTGGCCCGCGTCGCGAAGGCGCGCGACCACCTTGCTGCCGATCAGTCCGGTACCGCCGATGACAAGGACTTTCATGTCGCACCTCTGCGTGTTCTGGATGGGGGACGAGGCGTCCCTTCGTCAGCGGACGGCGCTCTCATGCAGCATCGATGCTAGGAACCGCCTCCCGCCAGCGGAAGCCATCGCACCGGATGCATGGTGTTTCCCGCGATGCACCAATCGCGCTCACTGCGCGGCAACGGCCACGCGCTCGTGCTGCGGTTGCACGCCAATCGCGGCGTTCGCGTGGACGACATGAGTCATTTCCGCCGCGCAATCCAGGTTCATGGCGCGAACCTGCTGGGTGACGAAATCGATGAACACGCGGATGCGCTTGGGCAACTGCTTCCGGCTGAGGTAGCACAGGTAGTGGCCGCGATCGTCTGGCGCGAAGTGGTTCAGGCATGTCACCAGCTTGCCGTCGCGCAGCGCGTCGCAGACCTGGTATCCGGGCATCTGCGCCAACCCCTGCCCGTCCAACAGCGCCTGCAGGATCAGGTCGTCGTCGTTGAGCACGATGTCGCCCGACGGCATCACACTGCTTGCGTGGCCATCGACCTTGAAGTTCCAGCTGTCGAGCCGGCCGTTCGACAACCTGCGATTGATGCACGCGTGCGCCGACAGTTCGTCGAGCGAGGTGGGCAAGGGATGGCGGCGCGCGTACTCCGGCGACGCGCAGACCATCATCTGCATCGGGATCAGCTGCTTGGCGATCACCTGGCTGTCGTCCAGGCGTCCTTCGCGGAACGCGACATCGATGCGATCCACGGCCAGATCCATCGGACGCTCGTCGAGCAGCAGCTCGATCGCGATGTCGGGATAGCGCAGGCGGAACTCGCCCATCAATGGCGCCAGCACCTTGCGGCCGAAACCGTGCGGCGAGCTGATCCGCAACTGCCCGCGCGGCGGGCCGTCGCGCAGGTCGCGCATTTCTTCAAGCGCCTGCAGGATGCGTTCGACGCCGGGACGGCAGTTCTCGAAGAACACCTCACCTTCGCTGGTGAGCGAAGTGGAGCGCGTCGTGCGCGAGAACAGGCGCGCGCCGAGCTGGCCTTCCAGCTTCTGCACGCTGCGGCTCACCGCCGAACGGCCGACGCCGAGTCGATCGGCGGCGCGCGCGAAGCTGCCTTCGGTCGCGACCGTGATGAACGCGACGACGCCGGCATAGCTGGCGGAAAAACTGGAGGACAACGGATCCTGGCGATCCGGGACAAGGGGGGTAACGGCACTCATCGTGGGGGACTCTTCTGTTGGCCGCACAGCCCTGCCAGGCGTGACAGGGCATGTTCGCGGGCGTACTCGACATGGGTACGGCACACCTCCACTGGCTCGCCGATCATCCGTGCGATGTCGTCGTAGCTGGTTTCGAAGACTTCGTGGAGGAGGAAAGCAGCGCGCACGTCCGGCGCAAGCGCGTCGATCACCGCCATGAATTCCGACCAGACGCAATCGGCTTTCGATGGCAGCGATCCGGTCCCTGGTTCGTCACGGAGGTGGGTCATGAACCAAGGACGGACCAGCGAGGCGATCTGTGACACGCCATTGGTGCGCCGCACTCAACATCGCGCGTCCGCGCGCCGGTCTACCGGCACGCGCGCACGACTCCTAGATTGAGCGCCTGCCGGACGGATCCGCCGAGCCGGTTGCCACTACCTCGAATGGAGAGTCCGCCATGACCCAACGCCTCGATTACCAGCAGCAGTCGCCCGAACTTTTCAAGAAGTTCGTCGAGTTCAGCCTGCTGGCCCACAAGTCCTCGATCGAACAGTCGCTGCGCGACCTGGTGAACATCCGCGCCTCGCAGCTCAATGGCTGCGGATTCTGCCTGGACATGCACGTGAAGGAAGCCACGATCCACGGCGAACGTCCTCTGCGCCTGCACCACATCGCGTCGTGGCGCGAGTCGCAGTTGTTCATTCCGCGTGAACGCGCCGCGCTGGCGTGGACCGAAGCGTTGACCCAGCTTTCGCCGCTCGGCGTGCCGGACGAGATCTACGACCGCGTGCGCACGCAGTTCTCGGAGAAGGAAATCACCGACCTCACCTACGACGTGATGGCGATCAACGCCTGGAACCGCATCAACGTCGCCTTCCGCACCGTGCCGGGCACCGCCGACAAGGCCTACGGTCTGGACAAGGCCAACCTGTCGTGACGCCGCGTGCCGGGCACTGCGCGTGCCCGGCATCCACGACGCGCGATCGCAGAACGGGAGCACGCCCTATGCGCATTCACCTTTCCCTGTGCCTGCTCGCCCTGACGTGGTCGGGCAGCGCCGCGGCCCACGGCCAGCAACGCAGCGACGCCCCTCCCCCCGTCGTCACGCCGGTCATGACCGAGGCGCTGCCCGACTACCCCGGCAAGGAGGTGCTGATGATCACCGTCGAATACCCGCCGGGCGGAGCCGATCCGGTCCATCGCCACGACGCGCACGGATTCATCTACGTGCTCGAAGGCTCCATCGTGATGGGCGTGAAGGGCGGCAAGGAAGTCACGCTGACGCCGGGCCAGTCCTTCCACGAAGGGCCCCAGGACGTGCATACGGTCGGGCGCAACGCCAGCCGCGAGAAGCCGGCGAAGTTCCTGGTGTTCCTGCTCAAGGACGCGGGCGCGCCCGTGTTCACGCCGGTTCCCTGACCGGCCGTCGCCACGGTCCGGCGGGCACTCGTCCGCCGGACACCGGTTGCGTCACAATCGGGCCTCCTGGTCCGACCTTGTCTGTATGGAAGGCGCCACCGACATCTTCACTCGCCTGCGGCCCCGGCTGCTGGGCGTGGCCTACCGCATGCTGGGCTCCCTGGCCGAGGCAGAGGACGTCGTGCAGGACGTCTGGCTCGGCTGGAACGAGGCCGACCCGGCCACCATCTCCGATCCCGAAGCGTGGCTGGTCGTCGCAGCGACACGGCGTTCGATCGATCGCCTGCGCCGCGCCAGCGCGGATCGCGAACAGTACGTGGGCATCTGGCTGCCCGAACCGGTGCTCACCGAGGAAAGCCCGCCGACGCCGGAAGAGCTGCAGGAAGCCTCCAGCGACCTGTCGATCGCCTTCCTGACCGTGCTCGAACGGCTCGCACCGGAAGCACGAGCGGCGTTCCTGCTGCGCGAGGTGTTCGATGCCGATTACGACGACATCGCCGCCGCGCTCGACAAGAGCGAAGCCGCGTGCCGGCAGATCGTGCATCGCGCCAAGAGCCAGCTGCGCGAGGAACGCCCGCGCTACGTCGTCTCCGCGCAGGCGCACCAGCAATTGATGCGACGTTTCACCGAGGCCTGGTCCAACGCCGACTTCAAGGCGATGAAGACGATGATGGCCGAGTCCGCGACGCTCGTCGGCGACGGCGGCGGCATCGTCACAACGTTCCCGAAGCCGCTGGTCGGCGGCGACCGTATCGCCCAGCTGCTGTTCGCCTGCACCCTGCGCCACAAGGACGACCTGCGCCTGGAACTGACCACGATCAACGGCCACCTGGGCGTGTTGCGCTGGTTCGGCGACGAACTGGAATCGGCGCAGTTCTACGACACCGACGGCGAGCACATCCAGGGTGTCTACGTGCAGCGCAATCCGAACAAGCTGCGCCGGATCGCCGAACACCAGCGTCTGGCGCTGAACTGACTCACTCGTCGAACGGCGCGTTCATCAGCACATCGACCATCGACGCGGCGCGGTAGCCGGGCACGAAGCGTTCGCCGAAATCGCGCGCGAAGTTGTCGTACGTCGTGTCCGCGCGATGCTCGCACAGGCCACACACCGCCTTGGCGAAGCGCTGCTTCATCTCGAGCCGCGGGAACGCCGCGACGATGCGCGCGACCTGCTCGGCCGGCAGCGCCTCGATACCCCAGCCGCCCCAGTCGAGCGCGACGCCCAGCGTGCACAGCGCGGCTTCGGCTTCCTTGTGCAGGCAGATCGACGGCGTGGAGTTGAGCGCGATGCTGTCCCACACCAATTGCACGCGACGGGCATCGACGTCGAATCCGCGCAGGAACGCGCGCGCGGCGTTCGCGCCCTCGACCTCGAATCGCAGTGGGCCGTCGAACGATTCCGACAGTCCAAGGTCGTGCAGCAGCGCCGATACCGCGAGCACCTCCGCGTCGTACGGATCGCCATTGCGCTGTGCGATGGACTCGGCGAACAGCCACGACCGCATGACGTGGTTGAACAGGTACGCCTCGCAATGCGTGCGTGCGAATTCGATCGCTGCCGCGATCAGCGGCGTGTCGGGAACGGCGACGCCGGCCAGTTCGCGCGTGGCCCGCGGATGGCCAGACCCGGTTTCATCGACCCGATTCAACGATGGCATGGCGCTTCTCCTCGCGATGGCGATGCCACACCGTATGCCGCGCAGCTGAAGTCGCGGTAGGCCCTTGTCCATGCGCACCGTGTTGCCTTCGCGGCATCAATCCGTGTGCGTTCCCCGCCCGCCCATTCATTGATGCCCCGAACTCAACAGCGTGCGCCCGCGGGCGGAGCTACCCGCGATCGTGACGCCTTCCTATCGTGATCCCTCCCCCACCCGCACGAGGAATCGTGACATGCAATCGATCACCACGCAGGACGGCACCCGCATCGCCTACAAGGACTGGGGCACCGGGCAACCGATCGTCTTCCACCACGGCTGGCCGCTGTCCAGCGACGACTGGGACGCGCAGATGCTGTTCTTCCTCGCTCAGGGCTATCGCGTGATCGCCCACGACCGCCGCGGCCACGGCCGGTCCAGCCAGCCTTCCGGCGGCAACGACATGGACACCTACGCGGCCGACGTCGCTGCGGTCGTCGAACACCTGGACCTGCGCGATGCGATCCACGTCGGCCATTCCACCGGCGGCGGCGAAGCGACGCGCTACGTCGCGCGCCACGGCACGGGACGCGTGGCGAAGCTGGTGCTGATCGGCGCGGTGCCGCCGCTGATGCTCAAGACCGACGCCAATCCGGGCGGACTGCCGCGCGAGGTGTTCGACGGATTCCGGCAGCAGCTGGCCGCCAACCGTTCGGCGCTGTACTGGGACGTGCCGGTGCCGTTCTACGGCTTCAATCGCCCCGGCACGCCGGTGCTCGAACCGGTGCGGATGAACTGGTGGCGACAGGGCATGATGGGCGGCGCGAAGGCGCAGTACGAATGCATCGAGGCGTTCTCGGAAACCGACTTCACCGACGACCTCAAGCGCATCGAGGTGCCCACCCTGGTGATGCACGGCGACGACGACCAGATCGTGCCGATCGCGGACTCCGCGCTGCTGTCGGCGAAACTGCTGCGCAACGGCACGCTGAAGGTCTACAAGGGCTTCCCGCACGGCATGTGCACCACCCACGCCGACACGATCAACGCCGACCTGCTCGCGTTCTTCCGTAGCTGAGCGCTGCACGGCGTCGCCCGCGCCGCCTAGAATCGGGGTCCGTCACACGCGGCGCGAGCGATCGCGCCGCTTTCGCGAAGGCCCTGCATGACCCGTAACGCCTGGATCCTCCTGATCGTCGGCATCACCGGCGCGGCGGTTGCCGCGACCTTCCTGTTCGAGCGCACGCCGGAAAGAGCGCTGCCCGTCGTGCTCGGCCCCGCGCCGACGCCGGTCGGCTGGACTTCGCCCCTGCAGCTGCTCGCGGGCGACGGCGTGCAGGGATTGCGCGACGGCGCGGCGCTGCAGGCGCGATTCGCCGATCCGTACGGCGTGGCGGTATCGCGCGACGGCACGCTGTACGTCGCCGATGCAGGCGACAGCAATCGCATCAGGGTGGTGCGCGCGAATGGCACGGTTGCCACGCTGGCCGGGGCGGTCGAGGGCTTCGCCGATGGCGTGGGCGCTGCCGCGTCGTTCGACACGCCGTCGGGCCTGGCCATCGATGCGGCCGGGAACCTGTTCGTTGCCGACACCGGCAACCACGCGATCCGCAAGGTCACCCCGCAGGGCGTGGTGACGACGATCGCGGGCAACGGCATTCCCGGGTTCCGTGATGGCGCCGGCGCGCAGGCGCAGTTCGACGGCCCGATCGGAATAGACATCGGCCGCGATGGACGGCTGTATGTCGCCGACACCTACAACGACCGCATCCGCGTGATCGCGCGCGACGGCACGGTGGGCACGCTCGCCGGCGGTGACGCGCCCGGCGATCTCGACGGTCCCGGTGCGATCGCGCGTTTCGACACGCCGACCGGCGTCGCGGTGGATGCGATGAATCGCGTCTACGTTGCCGACCTGCGCAATAACGCGATCCGTCGCATCACGCCGCGCGGCGAAGTGAGCACGGTCGCACGCGGACTGCCCGACGACGGGCATCCTCCGGTGCATCGCCCGCTCAGCGTCGCGCTCGCGCACGATGGCGTGCTGTACATCGGCGAGTTGTACCGCGGCGGCCTCAACCAGCTCGCGCGCGACGGAACCGTGCGTCGCGTGACGCCGGACGCGCAGGCGCTGTCGCGACCGACCGGCCTGGCAGTCGCCGAAGACGGTACGGTGTTCATCGCTGACGAAAGCAGCTATCGCATCCATCGCGTCGTGCCGGAGGGTCATGCGACCGATCCGTCGCTGCTGGTCGTCGGCCCTGCGGCCGACACGCCGCTTCCCGCGACCGGCGGCCGCTGGCCACTGCGTCCGCAGGACGGTTGGCACGAAGTCGTCGGCACGCTCGGCGAAGTGCGCGGCAACTACCGCAAGGAAAATCGCGACCACCTGCACGGCGGTCTCGACATCCGGGGCGATGTGGGCCAGGAAGTCGTGGCCATCGCCGATGCGAAGGTCAGCAGCCCGACCGGTGCATGGGGCTTCGGCGACCTCGGCGAAGGCATCGCGCTCGACACGCTCAGCTACATCCACATGCGCGTAGGCCGCACGCCACGCGGCGACGTGCTCGATCCGCAACGCTTCCAGTTGCTCACCGGCGCCGACGGCAAGCCCGAACGCATCCGCGTGCGGCGCGGCACGCGCTTCGCCGTCGGCGATGTGCTCGGCACGATCAACCCGATGGCACACGTGCACCTGAGCGTCGGCGCCTACGGTTACGAGCGCAATGCCATCGCGCTGGGTTTCGCCCAGTGGGCCGACGCTTCACCGCCGCGCATCGACCGGATCGAACTGCTCGACCCGCAGGAACAGGCACTGACCACGAAGCAGGATGGACGCATCGTGCTTCCGCGCGATCTTCCGGGCGTGCAGATCGTGGTCGATGCCTGGGACCAGGTGGATCGCAACCTGCCACGCCGCCGGCTCGGTCTGCACGCGCTGGGCTACCAGTGGCTCGATGTCGCGGGCGCGCCCCTGCCCGGCTACGAACAGCCGCGCATGAACATCGAGTTCAACCGAATGCCGGCCGATCCGGAGGCGGTGAAGATCGCGTACGGCCCTGACAGCGGAATCACCGTGCACGGCAGCGCGATCACCCGCTTCCAGTACCTGGTGACCAACACCGTGCGCGACGGCCAGCTCGCGCGCGGCGCGTGGAATCCCGCCGAACTTCCGGCCGGCGACTACGTGCTGCGCATCACCGCGCGCGATTACAGCGGCAACGTCGCCAGCACCGGGCGCGATCTCGCCGTACGCGTGCGGTAATCCGCTCCGCGCGGGCGACGGGCGGAGTTCCTCCGATCCGGTGCAGGCGTCGTCCGTGACGCCTGCACCGGCGGGTCGGCCGCATCCTGCTACCGGCCCAGGCCCTTGATGCGATCGGCAAGCGCCTCTTCCAGCTGCCTCATCTGGGCGATCTGCGCTTCGAGCACCATGCGGTTGCCCGCGATGATCCTTTGGGTCAACTGCAGCGACTCCTTGTCCTTGATCACGGAAAGCACCGTGACAAGGTCGATCCCCCTGTAGATATCAACCGGCGTGGTCATCACCAACCTCCTGAGGTTCGTCCATTCAACGCAATTCGCACCCGCACACACTCACCTGCCTACTGCGACAACTCCCATCGTCGTGGCCAGCGCGTTCTCGATGCACGCACGCGCTGCGACCCGCGCCCGCGGGAAAACCACCACGTTGTTCAGCCGCGCGCCGGATCCGATCCGCGCTTGCGGTCCCACCACGACATTGACCAGTTCGGCGCTCGGATCCACTGATGCCGAGGCGGCGAAGAAGCGCGTTTCGCGATGCCGCTCCAGCCACTCCATATTGCAGACCAGCACGTCCATCGGATACGTGAGGTTGTGGTCCCACACCGGCATCACTTCGGCGCGGAGCGGATGCCCGTCGCGCGCGAACATGTCCAATGACACCGTGAGTTCGTATTCGTCCCGCAGGCACGTGCGCGGCGTCCGGGAGATGTAGTCGAAGATTTCCGGCTGCAATGCGTACAGCCCGCAACCCTTGAGGTTCCCGGCAGGCCTCACGGGCTTTTCGACCAGACAGGACACGAGGTTTCCTGCACCCAGTCGCAGCTCGCAGCTCTGGACGATCAGGCCCGCGTCCGGTTCCTGTTTCGCCAGGATCGCCGATACACCTTCGTCGAGGCGCTGGATCATGCGTCGCGGTTCGTCGGCGATGAAGAAGTAGTCGCCCAGCAGCAGCAGAAACGGACCGCACAGCTTCGACCGCAACTGCGCGACCGCGTGTGCGATGCCGAGCTGGGTGGACTGGACGACGTAGGTCACGCGTAACCCGTAGGCCGTTCCGTCGCCCACGAAAGCTTCGACATCCGAACTGCGATGGCCGACCACCACATGCACCTGCTCCACTCCGATCGAGCGGAGCATGTGCAGGTGGTGGCCGATGATCGGTTCGTCGCCGACCGGCAGCAGCGCCTTCTGCACCTGCGTGCCGAGGTTTCCCATGCGGCTGCCTCTGCCCGCAGCCAGGATCACAGCCGGATAGCTCATGATCGTTTCCTCATGCCGCCACGAGCGCTTCGAGCACACTCGCGCCATCGGCCACGCGGCCGAGGCGATCGACGTAACGTTGCTGGTGTTCGCGCAGTGCGCCGCGCTCGGCCTCGCCGTTCAACAGGCCGGCGATCCGCTCCGCCGTGTCGGCTCCACCGAAGACTTCGAGTTCCGCGAACGCGCGGGTCAGACTGTTGTCCTTGTACAGGACGATCTCTTCGAGGAGACCGCCCGTGTCGGTGGGATAGCAGTCGTAGGGGAAGACGGTGCCGGGGCGATCCTGTTCCATCGCAAGCACGACCTTGCGCACGCCCGCTTCGCACCGGTCGAGCAGGTCCAGGATGCCGTAGCTGTTCTTGAGCACGGCGGCCGGACGCAACCCGCACACCGCTTTGCCCATCGATATCGACACACGGTTTTCGGTCAGCAGAAGATCCGCGCTGAGCAGCAGCTTGTCGAACTGCGCCGGGGCGAGCTGCTGGATGTTGACGAGCTCGACGCCATTGCCGGATCTCGGCTGCAGGAGGCTGCCGTTGTTCAGCGCGACGATCCGCACCCGCCGCCCCACGGACGACAGGTACGCGTGCAGCAGTTCGCCCAGGTGGCGGTAGAAAGACAGCCCGTAGCTTTCCACGGACTCCCAGGCCCATTTCGACACGATGTGCAGCACGACGAACTCGTCGGCGTCGCATCCCAGTTCCAGGCGGGCGGCGTTGCGCTCCGCGTCCGGAATCGACAGCGGCACGTCCCAGTATCGGAAGGGACTTCCCTTGCGTCCCTCGACGCTGTCCGGCTCGTGCATCGGACAGGGCAGCATGATCTTCATGCGCGGCGGGATCGGTCTGAAGCGATGGTAGGCGTGGCACAAGTGCGGCGGGCCCATGAAGATGCCCATTTCCCGTTGCGCGAACCCGAAGTGGTCGAGCGTCACCAGGCACGCGTCGGAATCGCACAGCGCCTCTTCCCATCCCGGCTCGGCAGCCAGCGGAACCACGCCGGTCCTGAGGAACATCAGCGGATAGTCGGCGAAGACGATCGCGTCGGCGCGGAAGTCGCGCCGCAGGCGAGTCCAGGTCTCGACGTTCTCCGGCCCATCCAGCCCGAGCACGGTCAGCGCATCGGCGAAATCGCCGGAAAGGAACGCCGCGGCAAAAGGCGATGCGGCGAAGTGGACGCGGTGGCCGCGCTGGACCAGCGACCGTCCCAGGTACCGGGCCGTGACGGTCTCGCCTGAGCCTCCTTCGACGGGCGCGACGATCAGTACGTTCATGCGAGCGCCATCCGAAGGCTTTCGTACGGGCCGGGCAGCGCGTCGAGCGCGCCGTTGTAGGCGTGTCGCGCACTGGCGAGCACGTCATTGCCATCGCCGTCGAGCAGGTCGGCGAGTACTTCTCCGGAATTGTCTCCTCCGAACATCTCCACGCGTGCGTACGCGCGCCGGAATCCGGGATTGCGGTCCATCCCGAGCCGGTGCAGGTCGTCCTTGCTCCAGACCGGAAACACCTCCCACGGAAAGACGGAACCGATGCGCTCGCGTTCCATCGCATTCGCCCAGCGCACGCCCGTGTCGTCGCCGATATCGTGCAGCTCGGACAGACAGTGGCTGTTGACCAGCGCCGCGCACGGTCGTCGCAACTGGATCGCCTTGCCCATCGCGGACGAAACGACGTTGTCGGTGAGCACGAGATCGGCCGCGCCGACGAGGCGCTCGAAGCGATCGACCGGCAACGGGGGAAGCGCGATACCCCTCACGCCCTCGCCCGCTTCGTCGTCGGTAACGGCGTTCATCATCGCCACGGCCACCGGTCGATCCAGCGCGTGCAGCGCGTCGCGAAGGATCGGCAGCACGTATCGATGGTGCGGGAGGCGCAGGTCGTCCGCGATCCTGCTCGCCCATGCGGGCGTCGAGTACAGCACCAGCAGTTCGTGTTCGGCGACGCCGAGTTCCTGCCGTGTCGTCCTTGCTTCGTCGATCGTTCCAGCGGTGCCGGACCAGCTTCGGAACGCGATGCCTTCCGGACGCTGCGCGCTTGCTGGATCGTGGATCGGGCACGGCAACAGCACGCGCATGCCGGGCGGCAGCCGGGCCGTCACCTCCAGCGCGAACGTCATGTGCGGCGGACCGAAGGGAATGATGCGTCCTTCCGCACTGGCGAGTCCGAGGTGGTCGAACGTGACGAGCGCGGCATCCAGCCGCTCCAGCGCCAGCGCCCAGGCTTCGTCCGCGAGCGGTGCGACGCCGCTGGAGTGGAACATCAACGGATAGTCGGCGAAGACGATGGCGTGCGGCGCCGAGATCGCCAGTGCGTGCTTCCACAGCGCGCGATTGGCTTCGAGCGAATCCGTCAGCGCCAGCACCGCACCGCGTATCCGCGACTGCGCAACGCGACGAAGCGCGCCTCCCGCCAGCAGCACGCATTCATCGCCGTTACGCTCGATGGCTTCCGCCATGTGCAGCAGAGTGATCGCCTCCCCGCTCGAGAGCAGGCTCGGCGCGACCAGCAGGAACCGGTGAGTTCGCATTACGGCTTCCCGTCCGCCTCGACGCAGCCCATACGCAGGTCAGAACGCGAAACCTACCGGCAATCGAACGTCCTATCCGGACGGCGTACGGCGTTTGCCGCTAAGTACCGCTTCCGGAGCAAGGCGGAACTGCCGCCCGATCCGCCCCACGCGATGGACGGCAGGGTCTCTGTCCAAAATGCCGGCAGTATCGCTGTCTGTTCAGCGGCACTTCCGCGGGTTCATGGCCACAAGGAACGCATCCATGAGCATGTCAATCAGGATCCGGCGCGCCCGGACGCAAGCGCTGCTGACACAGGCTGAACTGGCCCGTCGCCTGGGCGTCCAGCGAAGCGCGGTGACCCAGTGGGAACGCGATGCGGGAACGCGGCCCAGCGTCGAGCATCTTTCACAGATCGCCTGCGAGACCAGCGTCCATTTCGAGTGGCTTGCCACGGGACGAGGGCCGCTTTGCACCGACGACGATGCATTCGTCGATGCCGTGGTCGTGCAGGACTACGCGCGCGACGATCTGGAAGGCCGGGTCCTGGTCGCGTTGCGTCGCATCACGCCGCGCAAGCGCGAGGCGGTCGCGCGGATCGTGGAACTGCTGTCGTCGTGACGGTCGTCGACGCCTAGCCTTCCAGCTCGTTCCAGCGCTCGTACGCGGTGTCGAGCTCGGCCTGCGTCTTCGCCAGCAGGTCGGTGTGCGCGGTGATCGCGGCGCCGTCGCGCTGGTAGAACGCGGGATCGTTCATCTGCGCGGTGAGTTCGGCCACGCGCGTTTCCAGGGTTTCGATGCGCACCGGCAGCTGTTCCAGCTCGCGCGCGTCCTTGTAGCTGAGCTTCTTCTTCGGCACCGCGACGGGCGCGGGTGCACTCGCCGGCGCGACGACGGGCTTCGCCTGCGACGCGGGTACGGACTGCACCGGACGCTGGCGCAGCCAGTCGGAATAGCCGCCGACGTATTCGCCGACGCGGCCGTCGCCTTCCATCACCAGCGTCGAGGTCACGACGTTGTCGAGGAAGTCGCGATCGTGGCTGACCAGCAGCAGCGTGCCGGGATAGTCGCCGAGCAGTTCTTCCAGCAGCTCCAGCGTTTCCACGTCTAGGTCGTTGGTCGGTTCGTCCATCACCAGCAGGTTGGACGGCTGCGCGAACAGCTTGGCCAGCAGCAGGCGGTTGCGCTCGCCGCCGGACAGGCGGGTGATCGGCGCGCGCGCGCGTTCGGGCGTGAACAGGAAATCCTGCAGGTAGCCGATGACGTGCTTGGACTTGCCGCCGACCTCAACGAACTCGCGACCCTCGGCGACGTTCTCCAGCGCGTTCCAGTCCTCGCGCAGCGTGGCGCGGTACTGGTCGAAGTACGCGACCTGCAGGTTGCTGCCGAGCTTCACCTCGCCTGCGTCGGGCTTCAGCTCGCCCAGCAGCAGCTTGATCAGGGTGGTCTTGCCGCTGCCGTTGGGGCCGATCAGGCCGATGCGGTCGCCGCGGAAGATCGTGGTGGACAGATCGCGCATCAGCACGCGCTCGCCGAAGGCGAAGTCGACGCCCTTGGCTTCGATCACCTTCTTGCCCGAGGCCTCGCTCTGGGCGAAATCCATCTTGACGTTGCCGGACAGCTCGCGCCGCTCCGAGCGCTCCACGCGCATCTGCTTGAGCCGGCGCACGCGGCCTTCGTCGCGCGTGCGGCGCGCCTTGATGCCCTGGCGGATCCACACCTCTTCCTGCGCCAGCAGCTTGTCGAAGCGCGCGTTCTCCTGCGCCTCGGCGTTGAGGCGTTCCTCGCGACGGCGCAGGTAGTTGTCCCAGTCGCCGGGCCAGCTGGTCACCTGTCCGCGGTCGATCTCGACGATGCGCGTGGCGAGCGAGCGTAGGAAACGGCGGTCGTGGGTGACGAACAGCAGCGCGCCCTGCCAGCCCTTCAGGAACGTTTCGAGCCAGTCGATGGCCTCGATGTCGAGATGGTTGGTCGGCTCGTCAAGCAGCAGCACGTCCGGCGCGGACACCAGCGCGCGCGCCAGCAGCACGCGGCGCTTCATGCCGCCGGACAGGCGCGCGAACACCGCATCGCCGTCGAGGTCGAGCCGCTGCAGCGTCTCGGTCACGCGCTGGTCCAGCGACCAGCCCTGTGCGTCCTCGATCTTCTGCTGCACCTTCGCCAATGCATCGGTGTCGACATGTTCGGCGTGGCTGAGGTGGTGGTACTGCGCCAGCCATGCGCCCAGTTCGCCCAAACCGCCGGCCACCACGTCCCACACGTCGCCCTCGGCGCCGGCCGGGACTTCCTGCTCCAGCCGCGCCACGCGCACGCCGCCCTCGCGACGGATCTCGCCGTCGTCGGGATGGATTTCACCCGCGATCAGGCGCATCAGCGTGGACTTGCCGGCGCCGTTGCGGCCGATCAGGGCGATGCGTTCGCCGGGTTCGATGGACAGGACGACGTCGTCCAGCAGCAAAGGGCCGCCGACGCCGTAGTCGACGTTGTTCAGGGTGATCAGGGGCATGCCGCCATTCTACCCGCACGGGCCGCAACGCTCTGTCCGTCATGCGTCACAGCCATGCGGGCTTCGCCCGTGGGATGATCGGCGCATGCCCCTCACGCGTGCCCTCACCGCACCGGCCGCCGCCCGCATCCGCCATTGGGTGCTCTCGGCATTCCCGCGTGGACAGAGCGGCATCGATTACGACCACCCAGCCAGCGATCCCGGCCTGTTCGGTCCGGACAGCGTCACCTGGCGCGTGCATTCGGATTTCCCCGGCATGCTCTCCGGCGGCCTGTGCGCGCTGATGCTGCAGACCCTGCATCCACTGGCACTGGCCGGCGTGTGGGACCACTCGAACTTCCGCACCGACCTGATCGGACGCCTGCGCCGCACCACCAACTTCGTCGCTGGCACCACCTACGCGTCGAAGCCGGAAGCGCGCAAGCTGATCGAGCGCGTCGCCGCGATCCACGCCCAGGTTCACGGCGCCACGCCGGACGGTCGCGACTACCGCGCCGACGATCCGGATCTGCTGACCTGGGTGCACGTCACCGAAAGCTACGGCTTCCTCGAAGGCTTTCGCCGCTATTCGCCTCTGCCACTGCCCGAAGGCGCGGCCGACCGCTATTACGACGAAGTGCGCCGCGTCGCGCAGGCGCTTGGCGCGCGCGACGTGCCGGCGTCGGAGGCGCAGGTGCGCGCGTACTTCGAACGCGTCCAGCCGCAGTTGCGCTACGACGGACGTTCGCGCGAAGTGCTGGAGGTGCTGTCGCGGATCGACTTGCCGGTGCCGGCGCCCGCGACCACGCGCGACCTGTTCCTCGGCGCGGGCGCGGCGCTGCTGCCCGAATGGGCCGCGATCAGCCTGAAACGCACGTCGTGGCAGAACAGCCAGGCGATGCTCTCGGCGCGGGCGCTGCGGGCGATCGCGCCGCTGTTCCGCATCGCGCTCAGCGATGGCGTCGCGCCACGTGCCTGCCGGCGCGTGGGCCTGTCGCCCGACCTGCTGGAACGCTGGCCGCGCGAGCCCGCGGTCAGCGCCTGACCGGCCTCAGGAACTGCACGACAGCATCGAGCATCCCGCACGTTCGCGCGCCCAGTCCGGGCGGCGGCGTGCGTAGGCCTCGCGACCGGGCTGGTCCTCGTAGGGCCGTCGCATGACTTCGAGCAGCTCCGTCACGCCGTCCATGTCGCCCTGCGTGGCGCGGTCGATGGCTTCCTGCGCGAGGTAGTTGCGCAGCACGTAGCGCGGGTTGGCCGCGTCCATGCGTGCGCGCCGGACGTCCTCGGGCAGATCCTGCCGCGACAACCGCGCGTGGTAGCGCGCGAACCACTCGCGCAACGCGGGCTCGACCGCTTCGCGCCGCTCCGGATCGTAGAACGCTTCGTCAAGGCGCTCGAAGTCCGGCGCACTCGCATCGACAGCGGCCAGGCCCCGGAAGAACAGCGTCATGTCGATCTCGCCGTCGGTCATCAGCGCCTGCAGCGACTGCATCAGCGCGGTGTCGTCGTCGCGGCATTCGTCCAGGCCGAGCTTGCCGGCGGTGTTGGCGCGGTCGGCCTCCATGTAGCGCGAAACGAACCGGCGCAACCCGTCCTGCAACGGGGTCACGTCGTCGAACAGCAGCGACAGCGAGCCGGCCAGGCGGCCCAGATTCCAGTACGCCACCTGCGGCTGCTGGCCGTAGCGGTAGCGGCGCTGGTGGCGGTCGGTGGTGTTGGGCGTCCAGCCCGGGTCGAAGTTGTCGATCCAGCCGTACGGGCCGTAATCGATGGTCAGGCCGAGGATGGACATGTTGTCGGTGTTCATCACCCCATGCACGAAGCCGACCCGGATCCAGTGCGCGACCATCACCGCCGTGCGCTCGCACACCTCGGCGAACCAGTCCGCGTAGAGCGGCTGGCCGCGACCGCGCAGGTGCGGGAAATCGCGGCGGATGCAGAAGTCGGCGAGCTGGCGCAACAGCTCGGCGTCGTTGCGCGACGCCGGCAGCTCGAAATTGCCGAAGCGGATGAACGAGGGCGCGACGCGGCACACCACGGCGCCGGGTTCCATCTCGGGATGGCCGTCGTAGAACATGTCGCGCTCGACCGACTCGCCGGTGCCGACCAGGCTCAGCGCGCGCGTGGTCGGGACACCGAGGTGGTGCATCGCCTCGCTGCACAGGAATTCGCGGACCGACGAACGCAGCACGGCGCGACCGTCGGCATTGCGCGAGTACGGCGTCAGGCCGGCGCCCTTGAGTTGCAGTTCCCAACGTTCGCCGGCGGCGTTGATCATCTCGCCCAGCGTGATCGCGCGGCCGTCGCCGAGCTGCCCCGCCCAGGTCCCGAACTGGTGCCCACCGTAGTTGGCCGAGAACGGCTCCATGCCCGGCAGCAACGCGTTGCCGCCGAACACTCGCGCGAACTCCGGCGAGGCCACGTCCGTCTCGGTGAAGCCCAGCCGCCGCGCCATGTCGACCGAATGCGCCAGCAGCCGTGGTGCCGCCACCGGCGTGGGCTGCACGCGCGAATACGCCGCCCCGTGCACCTGGCGTATGCCCGGTGCAAGGTCGGGATCACCGGGCAGGTCGCGTACGAAGCGATTGTCGAAATGCGGATTCAGCATGACGCCCGAGATGGAGGCGCGCGCGGCGCGGGACAAGCCGGTCGATGAGGCCGATCCAGTCTGCGACGGCGGAGCCGGTCGCAGTCGGCGCGGCCGCGAAGCCCGTATGCTGCGGTTCATGTCGCCAACAAGGGAACCGACCGCATGACCTCGCAACGTCGCACGCACGCCGCTTCGCACCACTGGATGCGCACTCTGGGCTGGGCCTTGCTCCTGCCCTGCGCGCTGCCGGTGCTGGCGCAGGATGCCTCGCCGGCGACGTCGTCGTGCAGCGTGGTCCAGGCCGGCCGCCTGCTCGACCGCCCGGGACATGCCGCACGCGGCTCGATCACGGTGCTGGTCTGCGCGGGCCGCGTGCGCGCCGTGCGCGACGGCTTCGTCGATGCCGCGGCATTTCCCGAGGCAGGCGCGCAGGCCGTCGTGATCGACCTGCGCGATCGCTTCGTGCTCCCGGGCCTCATCGACAGCCACGTGCACCTGACCTCGGACAAGGCCGGCGTGGAAGGCCAGCTCGAAGGCATCAGCAAGGGCGTCGCCGACCACGCCTACGAGGCCGCGGTGAACGCGCGCAAGACGCTGGACGCCGGTTTCACCACCGTGCGCAATCTCGGCGACGAGGACGGCGTGACGCTGGCCCTGCGCGACGCGGTGGCCGCGGGCAAGCTGCCGGGACCGCGCATCGTCGATGCAGGCACGCCGATCTCGACCACCGCCGGGCACATGGACCCGACCCTGGGTTTCCGCGACGACCTGCATGCCGCGCTGGACGTGCACGGCAACACCTGCGACGGCGTCGAGGCCTGCCGCAAGGCGGTGCGCCGGCAGATCGCGCGCGGCGTGGACGTCATCAAGATCGCCACCACCGGCGGCGTCAACAGCCGCATCGGCGCAGGGCTCGGGCAGCAGATGTTCGACGACGAGGCGCGCGCGATCGTCGAGACCGCGCACCTGTACAAGAAGAAGGTCGCGGTGCACGCGCACGGCGCCGACGGCATCGCCCTGGCCCTGCGCGCCGGCGCCGATTCCATCGAGCACGGCACGCTGATGGACGACACCGACCTGAAGCTGCTGCGCCAGACCGGCGCGTACTACGTGCCCACGCTGTCCACGGTCAACGGCTACAAGGAGCGGCTGGCGAGGAATCCCGACGCCTACACCGGCGAAGTGCGGCAGAAGATCGAATGGCGCATCGGCATCACCGGCCAGGCACTGGAGCGCGCGGTGCCGGCGGGCGTGAAGATCGCCTTCGGCACCGATGCCGGCGTCAGCCTGCACGGACGCAACGCGGACGAGTTCGAGCTGATGGTCGCGCACGGCATGACGCCGATGACCGCGATCCAGGCCGCCACGGTCAACGCCGCCGACCTGCTCGGCCTCGCCGACGAGGTGGGCTCGCTGGAACCGGGCAAGCGTGCCGACCTGATCGCAGTGTCCGGCGATCCGCTGCACGACGTGACGACGCTGAAGCGGGTCGAGTGGGTGATGAAGGATGGACGCGTGGAGAAGGACGTGCGCGCTGGCGCAGCGCTGGGAATCCGCTGAAGTCCCGCCTCGCATCCCGCTGAACCACGTAGCCGTCATCCCGGCCACGTAGCCCGGGTAAGCGCACGCGCATCGGGGAAGCGGTGCGCGGAACGCCCGGGTGCGACTTAGCCTTACCCGGGCTACGCGCGAACGTGCGCTGAGAAAACCGCACTACACGGCCGGCACACGCCCCTCGGTTACACTATTCGGTCTTCCGACCGGCGTACGCCGGCGCTGCCGAGTCCTCCCCCATGAGCGCCGAGTCGCCCAGCTCGAACGATGCCCCGTCCCTAAAATTCACCGATCTCGCCCTGCCCGAGCCGCTGCTGCGCGCGCTGGCCGATGTCGGCTACGAGTCGCCTTCGCCCATCCAGGCCGCGACCATCCCGCCGCTGATCGAAGGCCGCGACGTGCTCGGCCAAGCCCAGACCGGTACCGGCAAGACCGCGGCATTCGCGCTGCCCGTCCTCGCCCGCATCGAGCCGGGCAAGCACAAGCCGCAGGCCCTGGTTCTGGCGCCGACGCGCGAACTGGCGATCCAGGTCGCCGAAGCGTTCCAGAAGTACGCCCACCACCTGCCCGGCTTCCACGTGCTGCCGATCTACGGCGGCCAGAGCTACTACCCGCAGCTGCAGGCGCTCAAGCGCGGCGTGCAGGTCGTGGTCGGCACCCCCGGCCGCGTCATCGACCACCTCGAACGCGGTTCGCTGGACCTGTCGGAGCTACGCTGCCTCGTGCTCGACGAAGCCGACGAGATGCTGCGCATGGGCTTCATCGACGACGTCGAGGCGGTGCTGAAGAAGACGCCGGAGTCGCGCCAGGTGGCGCTGTTCTCCGCGACCATGCCGCCGCCGATCAAGCGCATCGCCCAGACCTACCTGAAGGATCCGGTCGAGGTCTCGATCAAGGCCAAGACCACCACCGCCGCGAACATCCGCCAGCGCTACTGGTCGGTCAGCGGCATGCACAAGCTCGATGCGATCACGCGCATCCTCGAAGCCGAGCCGTTCGACGCGATGATCGTGTTCGCGCGCACCAAGCAGTCCACCGAGGAACTGGCCGAGAAGCTGGCCGCACGCGGCATCGCCGCGGCCGCGATCAATGGCGACGTGCAGCAGGCGCAGCGCGAGAAGACCATCCAGAACCTCAAGGACGGCAAGATCGACGTACTCGTCGCCACCGACGTGGCCGCGCGCGGCCTCGACGTGGAGCGCATCAGCCACGTGCTGAACTACGACATCCCGTACGACACCGAGAGCTACGTCCACCGCATCGGTCGCACCGGCCGCGCCGGGCGCAAGGGCGAGGCGATCCTGTTCGTCACCCCGCGCGAGCGCGGCATGCTGCGCGCAATCGAGCGCGCCACGCGCCAGCCGATCGAACCGATGTCGCTGCCGTCCGTGGAGACCGTCAACGAGCAGCGCGTGAACCGCTTCCTCGGCCGCATCACCACCGCGCTGGAAAGCGACGGGCTGGGCCAATTCCGCGAACTGGTCGAACGCTACGAGCGCGAGAAGAACGTGCCGGCGGTGGAAATCGCCGCGGCGCTGGCGCGCCTGGTGCAGGGCGACATGCCGCTGTTGCTGGACGTCACCGCCGAACGGCTGCGTCCGCACACGCAGGCGGGCTTCGAATCGCGCGACCCGCGCGATGCCGGCCCGCGCGACCGCCGCGATTCGCGCTACGGCCGCGACGCCGCGCCGCGTGCGCCGCGCGACGATCGCCCCGCGCGCAGCGACCGTTACGAGCGTCCGGAACGCAGCGAGCGTCCGCAGCGCGAGTCGACGCACACCGCCCCGCCTGCCTATGAGCGCCCGGTGATCGAACGTCATGTCGAGCGCCAAGGCGAACGCGACGAGCGCCCGATCAACGCCGCCGAGGCGATGTTCGACGACGCGCCGATGCGGCACGAACCGCGTCCGCCGCGCGAACCCCGCGAATCGCGTGACACGCGCGCACCGGACGTCGGCATGGAGACCTTCCGCATCGAGGTCGGCCACATGCACGGGGTCAAGCCCGGCAATATCGTCGGCGCCATCGCCAACGAGGCCGAGCTGGAAAGCCGCTACATCGGCCGCATCGACATCCGCGACGACCACAGCCTGATCGACCTGCCCGAAGGCATGCCGCGCGAGGTCATGGATCACCTCAAGCGCGTGCGCGTGGCGGGACAGCCGCTGCGCATCAGCCGTCCGGGCGAGAGCGGCGGTGGCGGCGCAGGCGGTTACGGCCAGCGGCCGCACGGACGCCACGCGCGCGAGTTCGACGACGAACGCCGTCCGCCGCGCGGCCCGCGTCCGCCCGGCGGCCCGCACCGTCCCGGCGGTTTCCACAAGCCCAAGCCGCGCTGACGAACGCCGCCACCGACGCATGAGGGCCGGATGCACCTGATCGTGTTCAGCGCGCTGTGCAGCGTGCTGGTGTCGGTGGTGCTCAAGCTCGCGCCGCGTGCGCGGCTCGATGTCGCCCAGCTGGTCACCTGGAACTATCTGGCGGCCAGCGTCCTGTGCGCCTGGCTGCTGCGTCCGTCGCTGGACACGCTGTCGCAACCGCACGCGCCGTGGGCCGCATTGCTGGGGCTGGCGGTCGTGCTGCCGTCGCTGTTCCTGGTGCTGGCCGCGTCGGTGCGCAGCACGGGCATCGTGCGCACCGATGTCGCCCAGCGGCTGTCGCTGCTGCTGTCGCTGCTGGCCGCGTTCGCGCTGTTCGGCGAACGGGTCGATGGACAGCGGTTGCTCGGACTGGGGCTGGGCCTGCTCGCCGTCGCCGGCATCGTGGTGCGACCCGACGCATCGCAGAACGACAGCGCGACGCCCGCGTGGCAAGGCTGGGCGCTGCTGCTGACGGTATGGGTCGGTTTCGCGCTGGTCGACGTGATGCTCAAGACCATCGCGCTGGCCGGCACGCCGTCGGTCGCGGCGCTGCAGGTGGCGTTCGTCCTCGCCTTCGTGCTGATGCTCGCCGCACAGGCGTGGCGCGCGATACGCAGGCGCACGCGCTGGAGCTGGCGCAACCTCGGCGCGGGCCTGCTGCTGGGCGCGCTCAACTTCGGCAACATCGTCTTCTACGTGCGCGCGCACCAGGCGCTGTCGGACCATCCTTCGGTCGTGTTCGCGACGATGAACATCGCCGTCGTGGTGCTGGGCACTGCGGTCGGCGTGCTGGCGTTCGGCGAGAAGACCCACCGCTGGAACCGCCTCGCGATCGCGCTGGCGATCGTCGCGATCGTGGTGATCGCCACCGCCCCACGCGCCTGAGCGCCTCGGATTTGGCATAGTCGCGCCATCCCTTCGCGGCCACGGGCCGCCGCTGTCCGCCATGCCGCGCCTGCTCGTCTTCCAACACGTCGCCGCCGAACCGCTGGGCACGCTGGACCGGTTGATCCGCCGGCGCGGGCATCGCATCCGCTTCGCCAATTTCGAGCGCCAGCCGGACTTTGAACCCAACGTCGACCGCTATCGCGGGCTGGTCGTGCTGGGCGGGCCGATGAACGTGGAGGACCAGGCCCAGCGCCCCCACCTGCGCACGGAATTGCGCGCGATCGAACGCATGCTCGAACAGGGCAAGCCGGTGCTCGGCATCTGCCTGGGGGCGCAGCTTCTCGCCCACGTGCTCGGTGCGCCTGTGCGTCGCCATCACGAACCGGAGATCGGCTGGTATCCGCTGCGCACCACCGATGCCGGCCGCACCGATCCGGTGCTGTCGCCGCTGGGCGAGATCGCGCCGGTGTTCCAGTGGCACCGCTACAGTTTCGACGTGCCCCGCGACGCCGTGCACCTGGCCCGCACCGACGGCTGCGAGCAGCAGGCGTTCCGTTACGGCGAGAACGCCTACGGCTTCCAGTTCCACCTGGAGATGGACCAGCCGCTGATCGAGCGCTGGCTGGCCAATCCGGCCTATCGCCAAGAGCTGGCGGAGCTCGGCGGACTGGATCCCGCCCGCGCCGACGAGGCCGCGATCCGCGAGCACACCCGTCGCCACATCGCCGGCATGCAGGCGCAGGCGGACGAGGTTTTCAACCGGTTCCTCGACCTCATCGGCCGACCGCAACGACGCTACACCCTGCCTTCACGCGAGTGGGTCTGAGGTGCGGGGGACGCATCGCGTTCGTCCCTTGGTGTGAAAGCTCTAGACCCCCGGGCGAAGGTGAGCGCATCTGAGGCCCATCACCTTTCGAGGGAACGCGCATGGCGAAGTTCAAGAAGGCGACCAAGAAGACCGCTTCGGGCGGACGCGGCAAGGCCAGCAAGGCCGATGCCCAGCAGCAGGCCGAGCAGCTTTCGCGCTCGCTGAGCGAATCGGCGCAGCAGATCTGGCTGGCCGGCGTGGGCGCGTTCTCGCGCGCGCAGGCCGAAGGCACCAAGCTGTTCGACGCGCTGATCAAGGAAGGCATGACCCTGGAACAGACCGCGCGCCGTTTCGCCGGCGGCCAGGCCGATGCGGTCCGCGACGTGGTCGGCGGCAAAGTCGGCCAGGCGCGCGAGCGTGCAGCCGATACCTGGGACCGGTTGGAGAAGGTGTTCGAGGATCGCGTGCAGCGCTCGCTGGTGAAGCTGGGCGTGCCCGGCCGCGAAGACCTCAACGAACTCGCCAATCGCGTCGACGCGCTCACCGCCGAACTGCGTCGCCAGGGCGGTGCGCCCGCACGCAAGACCAGCGCGCGCAAGGCGCCGGCCAGCAAGGCCGCCAAGCGTCCAGCCGCGCGCAAGTCGCCGCGCAAGGCAACCCGGCCTGCATCCTCGAGCTGATCGTTTTCCGCTTCACCGTCCGGTCCCGCGCCGGGCGTTCCAACAAGCCCGCCAGTCCGCGTCTCCGTATGCTCCCCTCCCCTTACGGTTTCGGACTGGCGGGCTTTCTCATGTCCGCGGGCGGCCGCTGCCCGCGCCCTCGTGATGCGCGCCACACGGATCGCCATCGGCCTCGCGTATAGTCCGCGCCAGCCACGACGACGCGAGTTGCGCATGCCCGACGGTTTCTCCCTGACGATTGCCCTGCTGGTCACGGTGTTTGCGGGTGCTCTGGCAACGACCTATCTCTGGCTGGTGCGACAACGGCAGGCCGAGACCGCCGCCGGCATCACCGCACTCGCGGAAATGCGCTGGCGCGAGTTCGCGCGACTGGTGGTCGAAGCGCTGCAGGTGCGCGGATTCGAAGCCGAATCGCTGGACCAGTCGCTCGATCAGGGACCGCAAGCGGAAATCCGCCTGCGTCGCGAAGGCCGCACCTGGCTGCTGGTCAGCAAGCTCGCGGGCGCACGCTCCCGCCTCGCGTCCGCCAACATCCGCGAACTCGCGGACGCCGTGCGCTTCCAGAACGCCGCGGGCGGTGTGCTCGCCACGCCGGCGCGGATCGACGCGGACGCGCGAAAGTCCGCCGGTGCGCTTGAGCTGTACGACGGCGAATCGCTGTGGTCGCTGGTCGGCCCGATGCTGCCGCAGGCATTGCACGACGACCTGACCGCCAACGCACGCAAGCGCGGCGCGAAGGAAACCGCGATCGTATGGGGTGGCGCGATCGTCCTTGGATTGCTGCTCGGGCTCGTGCCTGCGTTGTTGCCGGAAGGCGACACCGGCAGCGAGGCCGTTTCTGCCGCACCCGCCGCCCCAGTGCCCGCACCGCGCCCCGCGTCGGTCGCGCCGGCCGCAGCGGAGCCTGCGCTCGGTGTCGCCGCACCGGCGGATCCGAACCGCGACCAGTTCGAGCGCGGCGAAGTGATCAATGCCGTCGCCGCCCTGCCCTGGGTCGAACGCGTGCTGTGGTCGACCAGCTCGACCCTCGTCGTCCAGCAGCGCGAGGACGTCGACCACGCGCAGATCCAGGAAATCTGCGGCGTCCTGCGCCGCTACGACACCCTGCGCGCCTCGCGGCTGCAGCTGCAGCCGCCGGCGGGCAGCGACCGCAAGGTGCGCTTCCTGCAATGCCAGGCGTACTGATCGATTGACGCTGTCGTCTCCCTGGCGGGAGACGACAGTTCCTCGTGGCGTACCTACCAGTGCACGCCGCGCATCAGCGCCGCGAACGCGATCTGCTCGCTGCTGGGTTTCACTTCGCCCCGGAGCGCCTGCTTGTCGCCACGCGCGGCGGCGGAGTCGGGGAACAGTTCGAACGCGGTGCTCATGATCACTTCGTATGCCTTCGGCGCGATCGCGTTGATCACCGAAGCGAAGATGCCCAGGCGCGTGGCGATGCGACTCGGGCGCTCGATGATGCCCTTCACCACCAGGTCCGCGGCCTCGTCCGGCGTGAGCGTGGGCACGCTGTCGTACATCTTGGTCGGTGCGATCATCGGCGTCTTCACCAACGGCATGTTGATGGTGGTGAAGCAGATGCCCTTGCCGGACAGCTCGCCCTGCGCGCAGCGGCTCCATGCGTCCAGCGCGGCCTTCGACGCGACGTAAGCGGAGAAACGCGGCGAATTCGCGAGCACGCCGATCGAACTGATGTTGATGATGTGACCCTTGCGCCGATGGGTCATCACAGGCAGGAAGCCCATGATCAACCGCAGGCTGCCGAAGTAGTTCAGCTGCATCGTGCGCTCGAAATCGTGGAAGCGGTCGTAGCTCAGCTCGATCGAACGGCGGATCGAACGACCGGCGTTGTTGACCAGCACGTCGCAGCGACCGTGTTCCTCCAGCACCTTCTTCACCAGACGATCGCAATCGTCCATGTCGGCCAGGTCCGCGGTGTAGGCGAAGACCTTGCCGCCGGCGGCGTTCATCGCGTCGCGGGCCTTGAACAGCTCCTCTTCGCCGCGCGCGACGATGACCGTGATCGCGCCCGCCTCGGCCACGCGCTGCGCGGTCGCCAGGCCGATGCCCGAGGAGCCGCCTGTGATCACCACCACCTTGTTGCGCACCTTGCCTTTGAGCGTGCGGTCGACGAACAGGTCGGGATCGAGGTAACGCTCCCAGTAGTCCCACAGCCGCCACGCATACGTTTCCAGCGGCGGAACCTGGATGCCGCTGCCCTTGAGTGCGCGCTCGGCTTCGCGGTTGTCGAAGCGCGTGGGATAGGTGATGAACTTCATCACCTGCTTGGGGATCTTGAAGTCGCGCAGCAGCATGCCGATGAAACGCCGGACCGGCGGCAGGTTCGCCACCGCGCCGCGCACGCTGCCGGGGATGAAGGCGAACATGCGCGCATCGATGCGCATGGTCATCTCCGGCGAATGGCCGGCACGCGCGAAGGTGTTGAGCACCTCGCCCACGCGCATGGGCTCCGGATCGGACAGGTGGAAGCAGTGGCCATCGAGACGCGGCTTGTGCGCGATGTGGTCCATCGCGTCGACCACGTAATCCACCGGCACGATGTTGATGCGCCCGCCTTCCAGGCCGAGCATCGGCATCCACGGCGGCAGCATCTGCCGCAGCTTCTTGAGGAAGGTGAAGAAGTAATAGGGACCATCGATCTTGTCCATCTCGCCGGTCTGCGAGTGACCCACGACCATGCCCGGCCGGTAGATGCGCCACTTCACGCGCGTTTCCCTGCGCACCAGCCCTTCGGAATCGTGCTTGGTGCGCAGGTAGGGATCGTCCAGGCCTTCGGCTTCGTCGAACATGTCCTCGCGGAACACGCCCGGATACAGGCCGGCAGCGGCGATCGAACTGGTGTGGTGGAAGACCTCGGCCTTGATCGCGGCGGCGAGGTCGAGCGCGTGTTGCGTGCCGTCGATGTTGGCTTCGCGCTGGGCCTCGGGCTTGGCGGTGAGGTCGTAGATCGCGGCGAGGTGGAAGAAGTGCTTCACCTTGCCGCCCAGCGTGCGGATCTGCGCGGCGCTGACGCCGCACTTGTCCTGCGTCATGTCGCCTTCGATCGGCACGACGCGCTTGGCGTCCCATCCCATCTTCTTGGCGATGGCATCGAACTTCTTGCGCGAATCCTTGCGCACCAGCACGTAGACCGTGCCCTTGCGCTTGAGCAGCTTGCCGACGAGGAAACGGCCGATGAATCCGGTGGCGCCGGTGACGAAGTAACTCATGACCTACTCCCTGACCCTGAGCTGCCGCCGCGCGGCGATGCCCTTACGTTGCCAGAGCCGATGCCCCGCCACAATTCCCGAGCGTATTGACCACCCCGACGGTGCGTGCGGTAATGCCGGCACCGTCTCGGCCGCCGGAGGGGCGCCACCATGTCCGACCTGCAATCGTCTTTCGAGCAAGCCGCCAAGGACGTGCAGTCGCTGTCCGAGCGTCCGGACAACGACACCCTGCTGCGCCTGTACGCGCTCTACAAGCAAGGTTCGGAGGGCGACGTGAGCGGGGCCAAGCCCGGCTTCTTCGACTTCGTCGGAACCGCCAAGTACGAGGCCTGGGCCAAGCTCAAGGGAACCGGCCGCGACGACGCCCAGCGCAAGTACGTCGATCTGGTGAAGAAGCTGCGCGGTTGACGCGCCGCTTCAGCCGATCCCCCGCCCGCCCCCGCGAACCGCTCGATGGCGAAGCAGACACGCCAGCGTATCCTCGACACCGCATTGACGATGTTCAATGCGCTGGGCGAGCCGAACGTCACCACCAACCATATCGCCGACGAGCTGGAGATCAGCCCGGGCAATCTGTACTACCACTTCCGCAACAAGGACGACATCATCGAGCAGCTGTTCGCGCGCTTCGAGGAGCGCATGGACGCCGCGCTCGCCGCGCCGCAGGGACGGTTGCCGGGACTGGAAGACATCTGGCTGCAGCTGCACCTGGTGTTCGAGTGCATCTGGGACTACCGGTTCCTGCATCGCGATCTGGTCGAGATCCTGAGCCGCAACCGCCGCCTGCGCCTGCGCTTCGCGCGCATCCTGCGCCGTGCCGACGAACAGGCGCACACGGTGATGCGCGGCCTGCTGCAGGCCGGGATCCTGCGCGCTTCGAAGGACGAACTCGCCGCGACCGCGACCAACGTGCTGGTGATCGCGACGTTCTGGCTCAACTACGCTGCCGCGCGTGGCGACAAGGACGAGCACGCCGCGATCCGCGACGGCATCGTCCAGGTGATGATGCTGCTGGCGCCGTTCCTGCGCGATGCGGAACGGGTGCACCTCAATACGCTGACGCGCGCCTACCTCGACTGATCCGAACGGACGGCAATGCGGTCCGAGCGGATCGTCACGCCGTTCAGCCCTTGCGCGCGCGTCGTGCGGAAGTCGCACGACCCTGCGCAGGACGTGCGCGCTTGGCGGCCTTGCTGGCCTTGCGGACCGGACGCTTGCGCTGCGACGCGAGGCCCAGCTTGTCCAGCACCGGGGCCAGGCGCGCCTCGATGTCCGCGCTGAAGCGCACCACGGTCGGCTCGACCTGACCGCGCAGCTGCGCACCGGCAGAACCGGCGAACGCGCGGGCACGACCCTCCAGATCGACCGCGCGGGCAACCAGGCGACCGCGGGCCGCGAAGGCTTCGCGCTGACCGATGGCCAGCAGGCCGAGGCTGGCCAGCCAGACGTGGCGCAGGGTGGTTTCGTGGGCTCGGGTCTTCGACTTCGCTGCCGGCATGTGGGGTTCTCCAGAAGGCAGGCCCGGTCGGGCCGTCGAGCCCACTGTCCCGGGGCGGCATGGAGCAAACACACTACCCGCCCCCTTGCCAGCGTCGCCCCGCCAGCGGGATGCTGGGCCCCCGCCCCCTCTCCGAAGGACCGCAGATGGCTGCCAAATCCAGCTGGGCCGCATTCCCGCTCGGCGCGAAAGAGTTCGCCTACGCCGGCAACGCGCTGCTCAAAGCGTGGCCGAAGCTGCATGCCGGCGACACCGAGCCCTTCCCCGATGCCAAACGTGCCGCAGCCCTGATTGCCGCGGCCGGCAAGGCCGCGCCCAAGGGAATGGATGCCGACACCCTGGCCGCCGCGTTGCAGGACGCGTGGCGGGCCTTCCATCGTGGCGATTTCAAGGCGGCGTTCGATGCGGGGCAGGCGCTCGGGCCGGTCGGCGCATCCGTGGCGGTGAAGGCACTGGGCATCCATGCGACGTATCTGGTCGAGGACGACGGTGAACGGCTGAAGCGTTTCGAACAGGCGGCCAGCATCGCCGAGACCGCAGTTAAGGCGCTCCCCGGCGAAACCAACAGCCACTATCGCCACGCCTTCGCGCTGGGCCGCTACAGCCAGGGATTGAGCATCGCCAAGGCACTGAAGGCCGGCATCGCGGGCAAGGTGCGCACCGCGTTGGACAAGGCGCTGGAGCTTTCGCCCAAGCATGCCGAGGCGCACACCGCGCTGGCGCTGTACCACGCCGAGATCATCGGCAAGGTCGGCGGCGTGATCGGCGGCCTGACCTACGGCGCCAAAGCCGCCGAAGCGGAAAAGCACATCGCCACCGCGCTCAAGCTGACACCGCAGTCGCCGATCGCGCACATCGAGTACGGCAACGTGCTGATGCTGCTGCACGGCGACAAGAAGGAGGACGCTGCCGCCAGCGAATACGAGAAGGCGTCGAAACTCGAACCGCTGGATGCGATGGAGGCGCTGGACGCGCAATACGCCGCGTCGCAGCTGGAGTAACTGCGCGGTTTAGCGTTCCGGTTTCGACAGCAGCAGGCCGCGCTCGCGTGCGATGCGCGGCAACGCCGCCACACTGCGCGCACCGAGCTTCACCAGCAGGCTGGTGCGATGGCGATAGAGCGTCTTGACGCTGATACCCAGGTCGGCGGCGATCGCCTTGGGCGGCAGTTCCGACAGCAGGCCACGCAGCGTTTCTTCCTCGCGCTGCGTCAGGCCGAATCCGCGCGGTCGCTCGATCGCGCGACGCACGTCGCTGCTGAGCGCGATCTCGCCCGCCACGACCCGATCCAGTACGTCCGTCAATTCCGCGATGGCCGCCGCCTTGCTCACGTAACCCTGCGCGCCGTGGTCGAGCGCGCGCAGCACGACGCCGGGATCGTCGTGCATGCTCACCACCACACGCAGGACATCAGGCGCGACGTGCATCAGGTCGCGCAACAGGAAGAATCCGGCATCAGGCCCGTCGAGACTGAGGTCGATCACGGCGACATCGACGCGACGCCGGCGGACGGCCTCCAGCGCCAGGGCCGCATCGGCGGCCTCGGCTACGACGGAATAACGGCCCGTTCCCTGGAACAGCCGTTTGAACCCTTCCCTCACGATCGCGTGATCGTCTACTAGCAGCGTGCGAATCATGGCGACATCTTCGCCATCCGGCCCGGGACGGGACCACCGGATCATTCCTATTTTTCTCACCCCTCGAAGGAACACCGCCGCGGCATGACGCCTGTTGCCAAATCCGGTGCCCGCTGGTGTATACTGCGCAGCCCTTACGGGCGGTTAGCTCAGCGGTAGAGCACTGCTTTCACACGGCAGGGGTCACAAGTTCGAAACTTGTACCGCCCACCAGTTTCAGGCAAAGGCCGGCGAAAGCCGGCCTTTTGCTTTTGCAGCGACGGAGGACGAGATGAACGAGACCCGCCTGTACCACAACCCGCGTTGTTCCAAATCGCGCGGTGCGCTGGAGCTGCTGCACGAACGCGGCATCGAGCCGGTGGTCATTGCCTACCTGGACACGCCGCCGAGCGTGGATGAACTGCGCGAACTGATCGGCCTGATCGGCCTGCCTGCCCGCGCGCTGCTGCGCAGTGGCGAAGAGGAGTACGCCGCGCTAGGACTCGCCGACGAATCTCTGGACGAGGCGACGCTCATCGAGGCGATGCATGCGCACCCTCGCCTGATCGAGCGGCCGGTGTTCGTGCATCGTGGCCGGGCCGTCATCGGTCGTCCGCCGGAACGCGTCCTCGAACTGCTCGACTGAACGCGGGCGGTGTGCGTTACAGACGCGCGTCGACGCCTTCGCGCGGATACAGACTCTTGATGTCGTACAGCAGCGCGTGCGGCCGTCCGAAGGCCCGCGCGCCCTCCGCACCGAGCTCGCGGAACTGCTCGTGCGCTACGGCCAGGATCACCGCGTCGTAGGCGCCCTGCTCCGGCGCTGCGATCAGGTCGACACCGTACGCGGCGCGCGCTTCACCCGCGTCCGCCCACGGGTCGTGGATATCGACATGGGCGCGGTACTCGCCGAACTTCTGCGCCAGCTCGACCACGCGCGTGTTGCGCAGGTCCGCGCAGTTTTCCTTGAAGGTGATGCCAAGGATCAGGATACGCGCGCCGGCCACAGCGATGCCGCGCTGGATCATCAGCTTCACCACGTCGGCAGCGACGTGTTCGCCCATCGCATCGTTGATGCGCCGGCAGGCGAGCAGGATGTCGGGGTAATAGCCGGTGGCCTGCGCCTTCTGGATCAGGTAGTACGGATCCACGCCGATGCAGTGTCCGCCGACCAGGCCGGGACGGAACGGCAGGAAGTTCCACTTCGTGCCCGCCGCCTCCAGCACTTCAGTCGTGTCGATGCCCAGACGCTGGAAGATCAGCGCAAATTCGTTGACCAGCGCAATGTTGGCGTCGCGCTGGGTGTTCTCGATCACCTTCGATGCTTCGGCGACGCGCAACGTGGACACCTTGTGCGTGCCCGCGCGGATGATGCTGCGGTAAAGCGCATCGACGAACTCGGCGGCCTCGGGCGTGGAACCGGACGTCACCTTCGGGATGTCGACCAGCCGGCGCTTGCGATCGCCGGGGTTGATGCGTTCCGGGCTGTAGCCGACGAAGAAATCGCGATTGAACACGAGGTCCGACGCGCGTTCCAGCTCGGGCACGCAGATTTCCTCGGTCGCACCGGGATAGACGGTGGATTCGTAGATCACCGTATCGCCGGACTTGAGTACGGCACCGATCGTGCGACTGGCCTGAACCAGCGGAGTGAAGTCGGGACGCTTGTGTTCGTCCACGGGCGTCGGCACGGTGACGACGAACACGTTGCATTCGCGCAACCGCGCCGGATCGGCGGTGACATCCAGGCGCTGCGCGGCGGCGATCTCGTCGGCGCCGGTTTCACCGTTGGCATCTTCGCCGCGACGCAGGCGCTCGACGCGACGCGCGTCGATGTCGAAGCCGAGCGTGTCGTACTGGCGGCCGAACTCCACGGCCAGTGGCAGCCCTACGTAGCCCAGTCCGATGACCGCGATGCGTGCCTTCGACAGATCCAGCATCCACTCCCCCGCCACGAACGATCCGTGTCCGACGCGGACACCGTGCGCCCATTCTAGGCTGCGCGGGGCTCAACCCAACCAGCGCACCAGCACATATCCGCCACCGCACAGCCACAGGAACAGCAGGCCCGCCAGCAGCAGCGGACGCGGACCGAGCGCGCGCAGGCGCGACAGGCGCGTTTCCATGCCGAGCGCGGCCATCGCGGTGGCCAGCAGCAGCGTGTCGAGGGCAAGCAGCGCCGACTTCGTGGCCGCGGGGATCGTCACCAGCGAATTCAGCGCCACCACACCGAGGAACCCCAGCGCGAACCACGGCACCACCATCGCCCGCTGCCCGCCCGCGCGCGCCTCGCGCCAGCCCAGCAGGAACAGCACCGGCACCAGCATCAGCACGCGGGTGAGCTTGACCACCACCGCCGCGTCGGCGGTCTCCGGGCCGATGGCGCTGCCGACCGCGACCACCTGCGCGACCTCATGCACGGTCGCGCCGGTGTAGAGCCCGAACGCGGCGGCGTCCAGCCCAAGGTGCGGGTACAGCGCGGGATACAGGAAGATGTTGAGCGTACCGAACAGCACCACGCTGGCCACCGCAATCGCGACCTTCCCGGGCTCCGGCCGGATCACTCGCTCCACCGCCAGCACTGCCGCCGCGCCGCAGATCGCGCTTCCGGCGGCAGTCAGCAGCGCGGTGTCGCGGTCCAGTCCGAACCAGCGGCGACCGGCCCACACGCCAAGGCCCAGCGTCGACGCCACGATCAGCAGGTCCAACACGAGTCCCGGCGCACCGACCGCCGCCACGTCCTGGAAACTCAGGCGCAGGCCGTACAGCACCACGCCCGCTCGCAGCAGTTGCCGCTGCGCGAGGGCCAGCCCCGGCGTGAACGCCGGCGACAATCGTCCTCCCGACAGGTTGCCGAGCAGCAGACCGATGACGATCGCCACGGTCAGTGCGCTCAGGTGCCACTGTCGCAGCCAGGCCGTCTCGGACGCCCACAGCGCGACCACTCCCAATCCCACCGCCAACGCCACACCGGGCAGCCAGGGAACGCGTTGCAGGACGGGCGCGGAGCGGGATTCGACGTAAGCCATAGGGGCGCATGGTCCGCCCCGCACCAACTTAAGTAAATTTGAAACTTCTTAACCTACCGATAAGATCAGCTGATGATTGGGATCACGCCACGCCAGCTGGAAGTCTTCGTCGCCATCGCCGTCGGTGGCACCGTGCGCGCCGCCGCCGAACAACTGCACCTCACCCAGCCGGCGGCCAGCATGGCGCTGGCCGAACTGGAACGCTCGCTCGGCACGCCGCTGTTCGACCGCACACAGCGTCGACTCCAGTTGAATGCGCACGGCCGACGCACGCTACCGTTGGCGCAGGAGCTGCTGGAACGCATGCGCGAACTCACCGCGCGCGCGACCGACAGCGACGAGCGGCTCGTCGGCGAACTGCACGTCGGCGCGAGCAACACCGTCGGCAACTACCTTGTCGGCGACCTGCTCGGCCGGTTCGTGACCGCGCACCCGCAGGTCGCGGTGAAGCTGCGCGTGGACAACAGCGCGGAGATCGTCGCCGCCGTGCTCGACTACCGGCTCGACATCGGCTGCATCGAAGGTCCCGCCGCGCATCCCGACCTGGAACTGCTGCGCTGGCGCGACGACACGCTGTGCGTGTGCGCCGCCCCCGGCCATCCCCTCGCCCGCCGTCGCCGCCTGCAACCGGCGGATTTCGCCGGCGCGCGATGGATCCTGCGCGAAGCCGGCTCGGCCACGCGCACGCAGGCCGAACGCGCGCTCGCATCGCTGCCCGCTGGCGAGACGGTGCTGGAACTCGACCAGAGCGAATCGATCAAGCAAGCCGTGATCGCGGGACTTGGACTGGCCCTGCTGCCAGCGGTCTCCGTCGTCGATGCGCAAAGCGCCGGCCGCCTCGTCGTGCTGCGCACGCCTTTCCTCAACCTGAAACGGCAACTCAGCCTCGTGCTGCATCGACGCAAGTATCGGAGTGCGTTGTTGCAGGGCTTTCTGGAGAGCGTGCCAATGGGCAGCTCGATGAGTCGAAAGTAGCGGTGAAGTCGGCGAGTCGGGCACGGATCGCGCTTGGATTGAATCGGTCCATGAGCATGATTCGACGAATGCCTCTGCACAGCGCCATCAACTGGGCATAGGCCCGTCGTGGATGGCGCTGGAGCGCGCGCTCCACACGCAGGAAGCAGCGTACGCGTCGAAACAAGCGCCAACGTCGGCGTCCGATGCGCCTCCGGCGGCGCTTGAAGCGTCGGCCGTGACACTTTTTTTCGCCACCCCTCGCCGCGAAAAGCGTCGCCCCTGAGGCTTGTTTCGCCAACGATGGCGCGCGAAGCGGCAGCGGCGGCGCGGAAAGCGTCGGCAGCGGCGCTTTTTTCGGACAACAGCAATCCGAAAAGCGTCGGCGGTGACGCTTTTTTCGCCAGCGACGGCGCGGAAAGCGTCGAAGCCGGCGCAAGCAGCGTCGCCGAAAACGCGAAAAGCCGCTCGGGAGCGGCTTTTCGAGACACGCACGGCGCGGAAAGCGCCGCGCGGCATCAGGCCGGCTTCGGCGTCGAGCGTGTGGCCGAGGGCGTCTTGTTGAATCGCCCGGACAGTTCGCGTCTCAACGCTTCCAGCCCCTGATTGCGGGGCTCTCTTCGCAGAGCAGTAGATGAATCGACCCCATTTTTCCGCTATTCGTTCTTTCCGCCAAGCTTCGGATTGAATCCAAATGCTCCATCGGTGAGGCCGCGACCTGGCAGCGTGGAATTGAGATAGTTTGGGCTCTTCGGAAAATACTGGCCAATCAATGTGCTAGCCATTTCCGGTGAGACCTTCTCCTTGTTCATCATCTCAATCATGCTTTTGAGCGTCGCAAGTTGCTCACTGAAGGTCATGGTTGGCAGTGGTGAAAACCGCACCCTGACTTTGTGCGAGGCTGCGTGAGCCGCACTCCCGCCTACCTTCACGCCGGTTCCGAGAACCTTGAGCTCAAGTTCTCCGTCACCATGCTCCTCAACTTCAACCCCAATTTCCAACTCGCATTCTTCCAGTGACAACCTTGCATCCGCATCTGGCTTACGAGCCAATGCGAGTTCGGTACGAAGATGCTCAATGAGTTCGGACAGGCGCATAACACGCTCCATGCAATGTCGTGGTCGCATCGAGCCCAACGACAAAGATGTAGGAGTGCGGTCACTCCTAGCGATCGCTCAATCCCCAAGCGCCGCTGCACACGGCGGGCGAGAACTCTTGCTGCTACTGGTGCCCGGAGCCGGGATCGAACCGGCACGACCTTGCGGTCGGCGGATTTTAAGTCCGCTGCGTCTACCCGTTCCGCCATCCGGGCTGGGGAGCGACGCGCGCTAGCTTACGCGAGCCGCTCTTGCGCGGTGCGCTACGCAGAAAAAGAAAAAGCCCGACCTTTCGGTCGGGCTTTTCGTGGAACTGGAGGCCTGGGTCGGAATTGAACCGGCGTACGCGGATTTGCAGTCCGCTGCATAACCACTCTGCCACCAGGCCGGTGACGTTGAATCCGGTGTCCGGATTCTTCCACATTTCCACCCGGTTCATGCACCGGGTCCGGAAACGACAAGGCCCCGAATCACGGGGCCTTGTCCGAATATGGAGCGGGAAACGAGACTCGAACTCGCGACCCCGACCTTGGCAAGGTCGTGCTCTACCAACTGAGCTATTCCCGCAGAGGAAGCGACATTTTAGGCATGGAATGAAAAGTGTCAACACCCTTTTCAATCCGTGGAAGGCCCCGTCACCGGGCTTTCCGAACCGGCCGATCCGGGAGCCATCTCCGGTCGGATCGTCGAACGCGTGTGCGTTCGCGATGTGAATATTGTCTATGAACGCGCGTCTTCGCGCAAGGCGGGCCATGCAGCCCGCAGGTACGCGAATCCGGACCACAGCGTCAGCAATGCCGCCGCAGCCAGCAGCCATTCACCGATCAGGAACACGTTCAGTCCGTACAGCGGTTCCTGGTACAGCAGGCACACCAGCGCGACCATCTGCACGATCGTCTTGAACTTGCCGATGCTGGCGACCTTCACCGTGGCGCGCTGCCCCAACTCCGCCATCCATTCGCGCAGCGCCGACACGGCGATTTCGCGGCCGATGATCACCGCGGCCCACAGCGCCATCCACACGGTCGGATGCTTCTGCACGGTCAGCAGCAACGCGATGGCGACCATCAGCTTGTCCGCGACCGGATCGAGGAATGCGCCGAACGCCGAGAACTGGTTGTAGCGGCGCGCGATCCAGCCATCCAGCCAGTCGGTGATCGACGCGAACGCGAAGATGAAGGCGGCAGCGAAGTTGGTCCACTTGTAAGGCAGGTAGAACACCAAGACCAGCACCGGGATCAGCAGGATCCGCAGCAGGGTCAGCATGGTCGGTACCGTCAACTTCATCCTTCGCTCCGCGTGCCGCTGGTGGGCTCTGCCATGTCCGGGGTGGGTCGCTCGGGCACGTCCAGCCCGTGCAGGGTCGCATAGATGCGCTCGGCGAGGGCGTCGTTGATGCCGTCCACCCGGGCGATTTCCTCGATGCCGGCGGCCTTCAGGCCCCCGAGGCCGCCGAAATGCCGCAACAGGTTAGCGCGCCGGCGCGGCCCGATGCCGGCGATGTCCTCCAGGCGGCTGGTGTTGCGCGCCTTCTGGCGCCGGCCACGGTGGCCGGTGATGGCGAAACGGTGCGCTTCGTCGCGGACCTGCTGAACCAGCTGCAGCGCCGGGGACTCGGCGCCCGGGCGCACGCTGCGGCCGTCGGGAAGGAGCAGTTCCTCGTCGCCAGGGCGCCGTTCAGGGCCCTTGGCCACGCCGACCAGGGCCACGCCCTCCACGCCGAGGTCGTCCAGCACCGCGCGCGCCTGCGCCACCTGCCCCGCGCCGCCGTCGATCAGGAGGATGTCGGGCATCACCCCGCCCTCCTCGACCGCGCGCCGGAAGCGGCGCTCGATCGCCTGGTGCATGGCCGCGTAGTCGTCGCCGGGTTCGATGCCGGCGATGTTGTAGCGACGGTACTGCCCGCGCACCGGGCCTTCCGCGTCGAACACCACGCACGAGGCGACCGTGGCCTCGCCCATCGTGTGGCTGATATCGAAGCATTCGATGCGCGACGGCAGCGCCGGCATCGAGAGCAGTTCGCGCAGCGCTTCGGCGCGCGCGTGCTGGGCGGCATGGCTGGTGCGCTCGGCCGACAGCGACAGTTCGGCGTTGCGGCGCGCCAGGTCGACATAACCGGCGCGCTCGCCGCGCACGTTGCATTTGATCTGAACGCGGCGCTCGCCGGTGCTGGACAGCGCATGTTCGATGAGTTCGCGATCGGGAATGTCGCGATCCAGCACGATCTCGCCCGGCGGCGTCTGTTCGCCGTAATACTGCGAGACGAACGCGGCGAGCACTTCCTCGGCGTTCTCGCTGCCGTTGGTCTTCGGGAAGAATGCGCGCGTGCCGAGGTTGCGACCATCGCGGAACGCCAGCAGCAGTACGCACGCGGCGACGCCCTGCATCGCGATCGCGAGCACGTCCAGGTCGGCGGCACGGCCGTCGACGTACTGGCGCGCCTGCAGGCTGCGGATCGAAGCGACGAGATCGCGCAGGCGCGCGGCTTCTTCGAAGTCGAGGCGCACGCTTGCCGCTTCCATCGACTTCAGCAGCTCGTCGCTGAGTTCGTCGCTGCGGCCGTCCAGGAACAGGCCCGCGCGACGCACGCTTTCGGCGTAATCGCGCGCCGGCACCATGCCCACGCACGGCGCGCTGCAGCGGCCGATCTGGTGCTGCAGGCACGGCCGCGAGCGGTTGCGGAACACGCTGTCCTCGCAGCTGCGCAGCTTGAACAGCTTGTGCATCAGGTTGAGCGTGTCGCGCACGGCGCCGACGCTGGCATACGGGCCGAAGTAGCGGCCCGGGATCGCGCGCGGGCCGCGATGCATGGCGATGCGCGGCCACGCTTCCTGCGTCATCAGCACGTAGGGATAGCTCTTGTCGTCGCGAAGCAGCACGTTGTAGCGCGGCTTGAGCGACTTGATCAGCTGGTTTTCCAGGATCAGAGCCTCGGCCTCGGTGCGCGTGACCGTGACTTCCATGCGCGCGGTCTGCGCGAGCATGGCCATGATCCGCGCCGACTTCGGCGTGGCGTTGAAATAGCTGGAAACGCGGTTCTTCAGCACGCCGGCCTTGCCGACGTAGAGCACGCTCTCGTCCACCGCGATCATCCGGTAGACGCCGGGCGCGGTGCTGAGGTTCTTGACGAAGGCCTTGCCGTCGAAGGCCGCCGGGACGGCATGACTCATGAACGGGCGACTCCTGCGGACACCGGAGTGGGAAGCATGGCGGTGGCGGGCGTTGCGGTCGCGAGCATCGGCTCAGGTATGGGGCCGATTATGCGGCAGGGCAACCGCTCGCGGCGTGCCCAGGACGGTCGTTAGCGCGTCAGGAACGGGTACTCGCGGCGCAGTCGCGCGATCACGCCGTCGGCGGCCCGGTCCAGCAACTGGAAGACGTGCTCGAACTGCGCCGGCCCGCCGGTGTACGGATCGGGCACTTCGCCCTCGTGCGCCAGCCCGGACCAGTCCAGCAGCAGCGCACTGCCCGCGCGCGCACCTCCGGGCGCACGCGCGCGGACGTCGCGCAGATTGGCGCGATCGGCGCAGAGCAGCCAATCGAAATCGTGGTAGTCGGACAGCGCCAGCTGGCGTGCGCGAAGGCCGGCGATATCGACGCCATGTTCCGCCGCATTGGCGATAGCGCGCCGGTCCGGCGGCTCGCCGATGTGCCAGTCGCCGGTGCCGGCCGAATCCAGCTCGATGCGACCGGCCAGCGTCGAGGTGGCGATGCGCGCGCGCATCACGCCCTCGGCGACCGGCGAGCGGCAGATGTTGCCCAGGCAGACGATCAGCAGCCGAACCGGTTCAGCCATGCCCGGCCGCGATCCACGCTTCGGCGCGGGCGAGGTCCTCGGGGGTGTCCACGCCCGGCGGGAACGGTTCCGGCGTGATACCCACCGCGATGCGATGGCCGGCTTCGAGCACGCGCAGCTGTTCCAGCGATTCGATGCGTTCCAGCCGTCCCGGCGGGAGCGCCGCGAAACGCTGCAGGAAGCCGACGCGGTAGCCATAGATGCCGATGTGCCGCAGCCATTCGCCATCGGCCGGCATGCGGCTGCGATCGCGTGCGAACGCGTCGCGCGGCCACGGGATCGGCGCACGGCTGAAGTACAGCGCGTGGCCGTTGTCGGCGCGCACTAGCTTCACTGCGTTCGGGTCGAGCAGCGTTTCGACGTCCTCGACGGGAGCAGCGAGCGTCGCCATCTCCGCCTCCCCCGCATGCATCAGCGCGGCGACCGCGCGGATACCGGATGCGGGCGCGAAGGGCTCGTCACCCTGCAGGTTCACGACGACGGTGTCGTCGCTCCAGCCGGCGATACGCGCGCATTCGGCGAGGCGATCCGTACCCGACGCGTGGTCCGGCGAGGTCATCGCCACGCGCACGCCGGCGCCTTCGAGCGCGGCCGCGATCCGTTCGTCGTCGGCGGCCACCCACACTTCGCGCGCGCCGGCCTTCAGCGCGCGACGGGCGACGTGCAGCACCAGCGGCTCACCGGCAAGCAGGCGCAACGGCTTGCCCGGCAGGCGCGTGGCGGCGTGGCGCGCGGGAATGGCGACGACGAAATCCAGGCGTTCGGATGCGCTCATGCGCCCTTCTCCTTGTGGTCGCGGTACTGGCGCGCACGCGCGGCCACGCGATCCAGCAGCGCGACCCAGAATGCCTCCGGCAGGTCGGCGCGCACCGGCACGCTGAAGTGGCGTTCGTCGGCGAACGCGGCGCACTTCACGGCGTCCTTCTCGGTCATCAGCACCGGCAGTTCGCGACTGCCGAACTCGAAGTCCTCGGCACGGTACTGGTGGTGGTCGGCGAACGCGTGCGGCACGACCGCGATACCGTAATCGCGCAGCATCGCGAAGAAACGTTCCGGATCGCCGATGCCGGCGACGGCATGCACGCGCTGGCCCGAGAACGAACCGAGCCGGCGCGCGCGTCCGCCGATCATCGGGTCGGCGGAATCGCCAAGCAGTCGCATCGGCCACTCGCCGAAACCGGTGTCGCCGTTGCCGGGCGCGCCGGAACCGACGTTCACAACGCGGAAATCGCAGCGTGCACCGCGTTCGGGCAGCTCGCGCAGCGGACCGGCCGGCAGCAGCTGGGCATTGCCATAGCGACGTCGGCCGTCGACGACTTCGATTTCGATGTCGCGCTCAAGCCTGTAGTGCTGCAGGCCGTCGTCGCAGATGACGAGGTCGCAACCAGCCTCGACCAGCGCCTTCGCGGCGGCCGCGCGATCGCGGTCCACGCGCACCGGCGCACCGGTGCGATGCGCGATCAACACCGGCTCATCGCCGCCGCGCGCGGCGTCGGTACGGGCGTCCACCCACAGCGCGGCGGACGCGTCTTCGCGGCCGTAACCGCGAGTGGCGACGCCGGGATGCCAGCCTTCGGCGCGCAGTCGTTCAACCAGCGCGATGGTCAGCGGTGTCTTGCCCGCGCCGCCGGCGGTGATGTTGCCGACCACGATCACCGGAACGCCCGGATGGTGGCGCTTGAACCAGCCCTTCAGGTAAGCGCTGCGACGCAGGCCGGTGACCGACCCGTAGAGCGCCGACAGCAACCGTGCGCTCAGCGGAACCCGCGCATCGCCGTACCAGAATGCCGGCGGTTGCACGCCTGTCTTGCTCATTCGCCCTCGCGGAATTGCATGCGGTGCAGGTGCGCGTACAGCCCATCGAGCGCGAGCAGCTGCGCGTGCGTGCCGCGTTCGACGATGCGGCCCTTGTCGAGCACCAGCACCTGATCGGCGTGTTCGATCGTCGACAGGCGATGCGCGATCACCAGTGTCGTGCGGTTGGGCATCAGGTGGTCCAGCGCGTCCTGCACGAGTCGTTCGGACTCGGTATCGAGCGCGGCGGTCGCTTCGTCGAGGATCAGGATCGGCGCGTCCTTCAACATCGCACGCGCGATGGCGAGACGCTGGCGCTGGCCGCCGGAGAGGCGACCGCCCTTGGTGCCGATGTCGGTATCGACACCCTGCGGCAGGCGTTCGACGAACTCCATCGCATTTGCGCCGCGCACCGCGCGATCGAGTGCGTCGGGCGTCGCGGCCTGCATCTCGCCGTAGGCGACGTTGGCGGCGACGGTGCCGTCGAAGAGCATCACCTGCTGGCCGACAAGCGCGATCTGCCGGCGCAGGTCGGACAGGCCGTACTCCTGCAGCGGATGGCCGTCGAGCAGGATCTCACCCTGTTCGATGTCGTAGAAGCGCGGAATCAGCTTGATCAGCGTCGACTTGCCGCTGCCGGAGCGGCCGATGATCGCGGTCACCGTGCCGGGACGCGCCACGAAACTGATGTCGGACAGCGCCGGCTCGGCCTGGCCCGGATACCGCGCGGTAACGTCGCGGAATTCCAGCAGGCCCTGCGCGCGCTCCAGCGGGCGCGTGCCGGTGTCGATTTCGTCCGGTGCGTCGAGCACGTCGAACAGGCGTTCGGCCGAAGCCACGCCACGCTGCAGCATGCCCTGCACGTTGGTGAGCTGCTTCAGCGCGGGGATGATCGCCAGCATCGCAACCATGAGGCTGACGAACTCGCCGGCAGTCAGGCGCCCCTGCGTGGCTTCACGCCCAGCGAAGAACAGCAGCAGCGCAAGGCCAATCGCGCCCATCAGCTGCACCATCGCCGAGGAAATGCTGCGTGTGGATTCGACCTTCAGGCTCAGGCGCAGGTGGTGGTTGGCCTGGCCGGTGTAGCGCGTCAGCTCGGTCGACTGCGCGCCATAGACCTTCACTTCCTGGTGGTTCGACAGCGCCTGGTCGGCCGATTGCAGCAGCTGCGCGCCGCTCTCCTGGATGCGATGGCCGATGCGCCGATAGCGACGCCCGACCTTATCCATTGTCCAGGCCAGCAGCGGGCCCAGCAGCAGCACCGCCAGTGTGACGCGCCAGCTCGTGTAGAGCATCACGCCGAGCATGGCGATGACCTGCAACGCCTGCTGCAGCATCACCTTGGCAGCGTCGATGGCGGCCTGCGCGACCTGGTCGCTGTCCGAGCCCAGGCGCGTGAGCATCGACGACACCGGTTCGGTGTCGAAGCGCAGGCCAGGCAGGCGCAGGTACTTGCCCAGCACCTGCACACGAAGGTCGCGCGCGATGCTGCGCCCGGCGCGTGCCATGAAGGTGTCGGTGATGTAGCCGGCGATGCCGCGCACGATGAAGATGCCGATGATGGTCAGCGGCAACAGCACTTTCACGCTCGCATTGCGGCTGACGAAGGTCTCGTCGACCATCGGGTTCATCAACTTCGCGAACGCACCGGCGGCACCCGCTTCGATCAACATGCCCACCAACGCAATCAGCAGCACGCCCCGATACGGCGCGACGAAGTGCAGCAGGCGGCGGTAGGTAACCCAGGGCGACACTTCGTCGCTCACTTCGCAGACTCCGCCGCTTCGCGCGTCTGCGGCGCGGTCGCGTTCATCACCTTGCGGAAGCCAAGCTGGCCGAGCGCGTCGTAGACCGTGACCACCGCCTGGTACGGCGTGCGCGCGTCGGCGCGCAGCATCACCGGGCGGTCGCGGTCGGTGCCGGCGACTTCGCTGATGGTGCTCTTGAGCGATTCGACGTCGCTGCGCAGCACTTCGCGGTCGTCGACGAAATAACGGCCTTCGGCGTTCACCAGCACGATCAGGGCCTTGGCCGGATCGCTGGCCGGCTCGCCGGTGGCGCGCGGCAGTTCCAGCTTGAGCACCGAACGTGCGTCGAAGGTGGCGGTGACGACGAAGAAGATGATCAGCACCAGGATGACGTCGATCAGCGGAACCAGGTTGATGTCCGGTTCGTCATCGCTGCGGTGGTCGCGGATACGCATCGTGCAGGTCGCCTCACGCGGCCTGCGGCGTGCGCGCGGCGGCGGCCGGGCGCGTGTCGAGCGTGTCCATCAGCGCGATCGCCTCGTGCTCCATCGACACGATGTACTCGGCGATGCGGCCGCGGAACCAGCGGTGCGCGATCAGCGCGGGGATCGCGACGATCATGCCGGCCGCGGTGCACACCAGCGCCTTGCCGATGCCGCCGGCAAGCTGGTTCACGTCGCCGATACCGTGGTCGAGGATGCCCAGGAACATCTGGATCATGCCGACGACGGTGCCGAACAGGCCCAGCAGCGGACCGGCCGCGGCGATGGTGCCCAGGGTGTTGAGGTAGCGCTCCATCTTGTGGACCAGATGGCGGCCGACGTCCTCGATGCGCTCGCGGATCTGGTCGCGCGGACGGTGGCGCACGTCGAGCGCGGCGGCCAGCAGCTCGCCCAGCGGCGAGGTGCGGCGCAGGGACTCGATGTGGGACGGGTCGAGCTTGCCGCTGCCGGCCCAGGTGCGCACTTCCTTGCCCAGGTTGGGCGGCAGGACCGCGCTGCGCCGCAGCGTCCAGGCGCGCTCGACGACCAGGGTCAGCGCCAGCACCGACAGCAACAACAGCGGAATCATCGGCCAACCGCCGGCCTTGACCAGTTCCAGCACGCAAACCTCCGGCCTCAGGCCGTATCAATCAGGCCGATAGGATAGCCCAGCCGCACGCCGGTCCCCGCGCTGCGTGGCATCCCAGAGCCGCGGTTGTGCCTGACGTCGCGCTTCGACCGTCACACCGTCGCGGCCGAGCCGGACCCGCAGCGCGCCTTCACGCGCCGTGTCGTGGACCTGCGCGCCCGAGGCGGCCCAGCGGTGGACGACTTCGGGCCGCGGATGGCCGAAACGGTTGCCGTGGCCGGCGGACACCAGCGCGGCCCGGGCGCCGGTCGCGGCGACGAATCCGGGATCGGACGAGCCGCCGCTGCCGTGGTGCGCGACCAGCACCACGTCGGCGCGGACGTCTTCGGGCCGATGCCGCAGCAGGCGGCGCTCCACGACCTCGCCGATGTCGCCGGTCAGTAGGACCGCGCGGCCGGCCGCCTCGACACGCAGCACGCAGCTGGATTCATTGCTCAGGTACGGGAAGTCTGCGGGCGGATGCAGGAAGCGGAGCCGGACCCCGTCCCACGTCCAGTCCTCTCCCGCGCGGCAGGGCGTGCTCGCCAGCAGCGGCGCGCCGTCCGGCGCCAGAACGGTCGCGAGCGGGAACGCCGCCCTCACCGCCTCCAGCCCGCCGACATGGTCGTTGTCGGTGTGGCTGACCACCGCGCGGTCGAGCCGCCCCACTCCGAGCGCATGCAGCGCGGGCACGACGGCGCGTTCGCCGGCATCGAAGCCCTCCGGCACCGCCGGTCCCATGTCGAACAGCAGCGCGTGCCGCGCCGTCCGCACCACCACCGACAAGCCCTGCCCCACGTCGACGACCAGCAGCTCGGCCTCACCGGTTCGCGGCAGGTGGCGATCGGGCCACAGCAACGGCAGCCACAGCAGCGCGGCGCAGGCCTTGCCCGGCACGCCGCGCGGCAACAGCAGCCAGAACGCCCCCACCAACGCCAGAGGCAGGGCGAACCAGCGCGGCTCCGGCAACCACCACAGCGACAGCGGGCTGCTCGCCAGGCGCTGAAACAGCGGCCAGCTCACATCGAAACACCACGCAGCCGCCTGCCACGCCCACACTCCCGCGCCGTCGCGCGCCGTTTCCAGCGCGAGTCCCAGCAACGACAACGGCACGACGACGAGACTCCACCACGGCACCGCGGCGAGGTTCGCCAGGGGGCCCGCCAGCGAGGCCTGTCCGAACAGGAGCGCGCTCAACGGCAGCAGACCCAGCATCGCCACGCCCTGCGCCGACAGGAACTGGCGCACGGGCTGGCCGCGTCCGTCCGGGAGGCACCACAGCAGCCAGGCCACGCCGGCGAAGCTCAGCCAGAAGCCTGCCCCGAGCACCGACAGCGGATCGACGAGCAACACTGCGAACACGGCCAGCGCCAGGCCGTCCGCGATCCGCAGCGAATGGCGCGAGGCGCGTACCGCCGCGACGATGGCGATCATCAGCGCCGTGCGCACCGTTAGCAGCGCGAAGCCGGCGACCGCCGTGTAGATCGCCGCACCGACGGCTCCCGCGATGGCGGCGGCGACCGGCGCCGGCATTCGTCGCGCGAACGAGGGAAACAGCCACCACAACGCGCGTGTCAGCCACGCGAAGCAGCCGGCGACCAGACCTACATGGAAGCCGGAAATCGCGATCAGGTGGGTGAGGCCGTTCGCGCGCAGCGTCGTCCAGTCCTCGTCGTCGAGTGCGCGCACATCGCCCAGCGCCAGCGCCTGCACGAAGCGGACGGAAGGTCGTTCGGCGCCTGCCGCTATCCGCCCCGACTGTTCGTCACGCCAGGCATCGATGCCGGTGGCAGCGGCCAGTCGTCGCGCCGACGCGGGATTGCGCACGTAACCCGTCGCCGCAATGCGCTGTGCCATCGCGTACTGCTCGGCATCGCTGCCGCCCGGATTGCGCAGACCGCGCGGCGCGCGCAGTCGTACGTCAAAGCGCCAGCGCTCGCCGGCGCGCAAGGTGCGGCGGATCGCACCCTCCTCGTCGTACCACGCCAACCGTAGCTCGCGTCCGCGCAGGCGTGCATCGCGCGCATCGTCGTCAACGCGAAACAGGAAGGCCGTACGACGTGGCTCGTGCTGCGGCAATGAGACGATGCGTCCGGTGATCACGGCGTCTTTCCGCAACGGGAACGACGGCAATTGCCGCGACAAGGCATAGGCCGCGTGCAGGCCGGCAAGGCCCATCCCGACGAGCAGCCAGCCCACGACCAGCGCGGCGCGATTCGCGCGAATCACGCCGCGAGCAAGCAACAGCAATGCAATCGCCAGTATCGCCAGCGAGACCGGCCACGGTGCCAGCCACGGTGACCACAGGCAGACGCAGACGCCGGCCAGCAACGCGAATGCTGTGGGGATTCCGAGGAGCGGCGTCCGTGCCGCTGGTTGCACCGTCAGACCTCGTCGGGTCGCAACTGGCGCAGTTTGCCTTCGTGCAGCTCCAGTACGCGGTCGAGGCGGCGCGCGAGGCGACGATCGTGCGTCACCAGCACCAGGCTGGTCTGCTGTTCGTGGTTGAGCGCGAGCATCAGCTCGAAGACGGTGCTGGCGGTCTTCTCGTCGAGGTTGCCGGTGGGCTCGTCGCCGAGCACGCAGGCCGGGCGATTGACCAGCGCGCGCGCGACGGCGGCACGCTGGCGCTCGCCACCGGAGAGCTCGCCGGGCTTGTGTTCGAGGCGATGCCCCAGGCCCACGGCTTCAAGCAGCACCTTGGCGCGCTTCAATGCGTCGGGTACGTGCGCGCCCGACAGCAGTACCGGCAGCATCACGTTCTCCAGCGCGGTGAACTCGGGCAGCAGGTGGTGGAACTGGTAGACGAAGCCCAGGGCCTTGTTGCGCAGCGCGCCGCGCGCACTGTCCGAGAGCGAACTCATCTTCTGCCCGGCAACGAACACCTCGCCCGCGGTCGGCGTGTCGAGGCCGCCGAGCAGGTGCAGCAGTGTGCTCTTGCCGGCGCCCGACGCGCCGAGGATGGCGACCGTCTCGCCCGAGTGCACCGACAGGTCGATGCCGTCGAACACGGGCGTGCGCAGCTTGCCCTCGGCGTAGGTCATGGCGAGGCCTTCGGCTCGGAGCGCTTCGCCCTGGTGCTTCTGCGGTTGCATCACGGCCTCACTCATAGCGCAGCGCCTCCGCCGGGGCCGTACGCGCGGCGCGCCAGGCGGGATAGATGGTGGCCATGAACGCCATCGCCAGTGCCACGGCGGCGATGATGATCACGTCGCTGGGTTGCAGGTCGGTCGGCAGGCCGGTGATGTAGTAGACGTCCTCCGGCATCAGCTGCACGCTGAGCACGGCTTCGATCGCCTTGAGGATGTGTTCGAGGTTGAGCGTCAGCACGATGCCGCCGATCACACCGAGCACGGTGCCGATGATGCCGATCAGCGTGCCCTGCACGACGAACACCTGCATCACGCCACGTGGCGTGAGGCCAAGCGTGCGCAGGATCGCGATGTCGGCCTGCTTGTCGGTCACCAGCATGACCTGCGAACTGACCAGGTTGAACGCGCCCATCGCGATGATCAGCGACAGCAGGATCGCCATGATGGTCTTTTCCATCTTCAGCGCGCGGAACATGTTGGCGTTCTCGCTGGTCCAGTCGCTGACCCGGAACGGCCCGCCCAGCGAAACCGCCAGATCGCGTGCGACGTCCCAGGACTGGTCCATGTCGTGCAGGCGCAGGCGCACGCCGGTCACGCCATCGCCCATGCGCAGCAGGCGCTGCATGTCGTGCATGTTGGTGACGGCCAGGCCCTTGTCGAAATCGTTGTAGCCGGCTTCGAAGAGGCCGGTGACAGTGAAGCGCTTGAGCTGCGGCACCGCGCCCAGCGGGGTGCTGCGGAAGTCGGTGGTGGTCATCACCACGCTGTCGCCGACACCGACGCCCAGCCACATCGCCAGCTCCTTGCCAAGCACGATGTTGAAGCTGCCGGGCGAAAGCGAGTCGAGCTTGCCAAGGACCATCTTGTCGGCCAGCACCGAGACGTGGCCCTCCTGGTCGGGCAGCACGCCGCGCACCATCGCCGGCTGGTTGCGCGCGCCGGACAGCAGCGCTTCCTTCTCGATGTAGGGCGCCGCGCCGGCAACGCGCTTGTCGGTCAGCGCCTTGTCGACCGCCTGTTGCCAGTCGGTCAACGGCTCGCCGTAAGCGCTGACCGTGGCGTGGGCGGCCATCTGCAGCATGCGGTCGCGGATCTCGCGCTGGAACCCGCTCATCACCGCCAGCGTGGTGATCAGCGCGGTCACGCCGAGGGCGATGCCCGCGATGGAGGCCAGGGAAATGAAGGAGATGAAGCCATTTCGGCGTTTGGCGCGCAGGTAGCGCAGGCCGATGGCGACGGGGATGGGTTTGAACATAGCGGGCTAGGATGCCATCGAAGCATGTGAACGCGCATCGCCTTGGACCGGAACGGCCAGCCGCAGTTCACGACGCGCCGGGGACGGCAGCGTGTCCGGCCACCAGCACAGGCGTCCTCGCTGCCCGCTCGCCTCGCGGTAGCGGAGGAACGCCAGCGGCCCACGCCATTGCACGCTCCAGGCGGCGAGGGCCTGTCCGTCCAGCGTGGCCTGGCCCGTCGGTGCGATGACCAGCCAGTATCGGGGACGCCGCGCCTCTCGCCGCGCGGACCAGATCCCCTGCCCGATCGCACCGATCGCCAGCGGTATCGCACAGGGCATTGGCATCTCGCAGGTCAACACGGCTAGCGCGGCGAGGATGCCGAGCGCGAACAGCGCCACGATCAGCCAGCGCGACGGCCGCCACTCAAGGCGGCAGGGCGCGGATGCGTTCGACGAGCGCAGCGAGTTCGGCATCGGTCGGAGTGTCGTTCCCCATGAACCAGTGCCAGAGCTTATCGTCTTCGATTTCGAGCAAACGTAGGAAAACCGCGTGTTCGGCATCGGAAGCTTGCCGCCATGCACGGTCGAGATAACGCTCGAACAACTGGTCGAGTTCGCGCATGCCGCGACGGCAGCGCCAGCGCAGGCGACGCAGCTCGCGTTCGATTTCCTCGCTCATCGCGTCCACCATCCGGTCGCGATCACGCCCCACAGCGTCCACAGCACCAGTGCGCCGGCGATGTAGATCCAGAAGCGATGCATGACCTTGTTGTAGCCGCACTGGATCAGGCTGTGCAGCACGCGCAGCGCGACGAACAGCCACGCCAGCGACAGCACCGCGGTCGTCGCCTGCCCGGTCAGCGCCGCGGCGGCCAGCGCGGCGTAGAACAGCACCGGCAGTTCGAACAGGTTGCGGAAGTTGTCCGAAGCGCGCGTGTCGGCCAGGCGCTGAGCGATCTGCGCGGAGGTCGCGATCGACTGCGGATGGATGCGCTCGCGCCGCATCTCGCCGATGCGGACCACGTACATCCGGATCCAGACCACGAGCGTCAGCGCGACCATCGCCAGCGCGGGGAGGAAAACCTGCTTGGTGTCCATATCGCTCCTGGAAAGTCGCCCTGAAAAAGAAGGGGCGCACTCGCGTGCGCCCTTCCGGTGGTCCATCGCGACCGCGCGACTCAGGCGCGGCGTGCCAGCATCAGCTTCTTGATCTCGCCGATCGCCTGCGCCGGGTTCAGGCCCTTCGGGCAGGTGCGGGCGCAGTTCATGATGGTGTGGCAGCGGTACAGCTTGAACGGATCCTCGAGGTCGTCCAGGCGGCTACCCGTGTCCTCGTCGCGCGAGTCGACGATCCAGCGGTAGGCCTGCAGCAGGATCGCCGGACCGAGGTAGCGGTCGCCGTTCCACCAGTAGCTCGGGCAGCTGGTCGAGCAGCACGCGCACAGGATGCACTCGTACAGGCCGTCGAGCTTCTTGCGGTCTTCCGGCGACTGCAGACGTTCGCGGTCGGACGGCGACGGGCTCTGCGTGCGCAGCCACGGCTTGATCGACGCGTACTGCGCGTAGAAGTGGGTCAGGTCCGGCACCAGATCCTTCACCACCGGCATGTGCGGCAGCGGGTAGATCGGCACTTCGCCCTTGTCGCAGTCGCTGATCGCCTTGGTGCAGGCCAGCGTGTTGGTGCCGTCGATGTTCATCGCGCACGAACCGCAGATGCCTTCGCGGCACGAGCGACGGAACGTCAGCGTCGGGTCGATCTCGTTCTTGATCTTGATCAGCGCGTCCAGAACCATCGGACCGCACGCGGCGAGGTCCACCTCGTAGGTGTCCACGCGCGGGTTCATGCCGTCGTCGGGGTTCCAGCGGTAGACCTTGAAGGTGCGCGGTTGCTTGGCGCCCGCTGCCGGCCAGTGCCGGCCCTTCTGGATCTGCGAGTTCTTCGGGAGGGTGAATTCGGCCACGGTGTGCTCGCTCCGGTCAGTAGACGCGCTTCTTCGGCGGCACAACGGACACGTCGTCGGTCAACGTGTACATGTGCACCGGGCGGTAGTCGATGGCGGTCTCGCCGCTGTCGCTGACCGAGCACAGGGTGTGCTTCTGCCAGTTGGCGTCGTCGCGGTCCGGGAAGTCCTCGCGGGCGTGCGCGCCACGCGACTCGGTGCGGTTCTCCGCCGAGACGATCGTGGCGAGCGCCTGGCCGAGCAGGTTCGACAGCTCGTAGGTCTCGATCAGGTCGGAATTCCAGATCAGCGAGCGGTCGGCGACCTTCACGTCGGCGAACGACGCGTGGATCTCGCGCATCTTCCTCACGCCGTCGGACAGCGTCTCGCCGGTGCGGAACACGGCGGCGTCGGCCTGCATCGTGCGCTGCATCTTGTCGCGGATGACCGCGGTCGGCGTGCCGCCGTTGGCATTGCGCAGCTTGTCCAGTCGCGCCAGCGCCTGGTCGCAGGCGTCGGAGGCGAGCTTGGCCTGCTTGCCGTCGGGCTTGACCGTATCCGCCGCGCGGTTGGCGACGGCGCGGCCGAACACGACCAGGTCGAGCAGCGAGTTGGAACCCAGGCGGTTGGCGCCGTGCACGGACACGCACGCGGCTTCGCCGATCGCATACAGGCCCGGCACGACTTCGTCCGGGTTGCCGTTGCGCAGCTGCACCACTTCGCCGTGGTAGTTGGTCGGGATGCCGCCCATGTTGTAGTGCACGGTCGGGATCACCGGGATCGGCTGCTTCTCGACGTCCACGTTGGCGAAAATGCGCGCCGACTCGGCGATGCCCGGCAGCTTCTCGTGGATCACTTCCGGACCGAGGTGCGTCAGGTCGAGCAGGATGTGGTCCTTGTGCTCGCCGACGCCGCGGCCTTCGCGGATTTCCATCGTCATCGCACGGCTGACCATGTCGCGCGGGGCGAGGTCCTTCACGCTCGGCGCGTAGCGCTCCATGAAGCGCTCGCCGTTGCTGTTGCGCAGGATGCCGCCTTCGCCGCGGACGCCTTCGGTGATGAGGCAGCCGGCGCCGTAGATGCCGGTCGGGTGGAACTGCACGAACTCCATGTCCTGCATCGCCAGGCCGGCGCGCAGCACCATGCCGCCGCCGTCGCCGGTGCAGGTATGGGCGGAGGTCGCGGAGAAGTACGCGCGGCCGTAGCCGCCGGTCGCCAGCACCGTGCCCTGCGCCTTGAACAGGTGCAGCGTGCCCTCGGCCATGTCGAGCGCGAGCACGCCGCGGCAGGCGCCGTGCTCGTCCATGATCAGGTCGAGCGCGAAATACTCGATGAAGAACTGCGCGTCGTGCGCGAGCGACTGCTGGTACAGCGTGTGCAGGATCGCGTGGCCGGTGCGATCGGCCGCGGCGCAGGTGCGCTGCGCCGGCGGACCTTCGCCGTAGCGCGTGGTCATGCCGCCGAACGGACGCTGGTAGATCTTGCCGTCCTCGGTGCGCGAGAACGGAACGCCGTAGTGTTCCAGCTCGATGATGGCCGGGATGGCCTCACGGCACATGTATTCGATCGCGTCCTGGTCGCCCAGCCAGTCCGAACCCTTGACGGTATCGAAGAAGTGGTAGCGCCAGTCGTCCTCGCCCATGTTGGCCAGCGCCGCGGCGACGCCGCCCTGCGCGGCCACGGTGTGCGAACGCGTCGGGAAGACCTTGGTGATGCAGGCCGTCTTCAGGCCCTTCTGGGCCAGGCCGAAGGTGGCGCGCAGGCCGGCGCCGCCGGCGCCGACCACCACCATGTCGAAGGTGTGTTCGTGGATCTTGTAAGCGGGCACGGCTCAGGCTCCCAGCGCGATGCGGACGACGGCGAGCACGCTGGCGATGGCCGCGAGAGCGCAGACGAAAATGTTCAGCAGGTGCAGCGTCGCCGCGTAGAACGGCGTGTGCACGTAGTCTTCGATGATCACCTGCACGCCGAGCTTGGCGTGCCAGAACATCGCGATGCTGAAGGCCACCAGCAGGATCGCGTTGCACGGATGCGCGACGCTCGCGTGCACGCTGGCGTAGTCGTCGCCGATCAGCGAGACGATCAGGCCGACCACGTAGATCGACAGGAACACCAGCGCGATCGCGGTGATGCGCTGGTAGATGAAATGACCGGTGCCGTCCTTCGCCGAGCCGAGGCCGCGGGCGTTCTTCAGCGGATTGCGCAGGCGGGGCTTGTTCAGGCTCATGCGCCACCCCGCTGCATCATCGCCACGACCCAGATCAGCACGGTCAGCGCGAGGCTGCCGAAGATCGAGATCCAGCTGTTACGGACGAAGGCTTCGATCTTGTAGGCGTAACCCGCGTCCTGGACCAGATGGCGGATGCCGTTGATCAGGTGGAACGACAGGGCCCAGCTCCAGCCGAACAGGATCAGGAAACCGAACGCCGAGCGGGTGAACGAGGTGAAACCGTTCCACGCTTCGGGACCCGCGGCCAGCGCGAGCAGGCCCCAGGCGATGATGAGGCTGCCGACGACCAGGATGATGCCGGTGGCGCGGTGGATGATGGAGGTCATCATCTGCACCTGCCAGCGATAGACCTGGAGATGCGGTGACAGGGGACGTTCGCGATGCGCCATGAGCGTGGCGGTCTCTCGGCTGGGCGGCGGGGCCGCGTGGCGGGAAGGCGGATGGAGCGTGGGACGATGAGGCGTCAGAAGTCGATGCAGCGGCCGTTCTTTTCCCAATCGCCGTAACGGGTCGGGTCAGGGCCTTCGCGTCCGCCGAACTCCTTCGCCTGGGTGTCGCCCGCGGAAGGCGGCGGCTCCGGTGTCTGGGGCGCCTCGGGGGCGGCGACGGGAGTGGTTTGGCCTATCATCACGGCGCTGAATGTTAATTCCCGCCCCCCATGCATGACAACCCGCAGACCGCGCCGGACGCGGTTTTCGCCCTGCCCGGCCACCGTGTGATCGCGTTGCGAGGACGCGATGCGGCGGCTTTTGCGCAGGCGCAGTTCATGAACGACGTGGCCCTGATCGAGCCCGGCCAGTGGCAATGGAGCGGCTGGCTGACGCCCAAGGGCCGTGTGGTCGCGCTGTTCGCTTTGCTGAAGCTGTCCGATGAGACGATCTGGCTGCTCCTGCCCGACGCCGACGCGTTGGCGGTGGTCGCTGCGCTGCAGCGCTTCGTCTTCCGCGCCAAGGTCGCGCTGGAGGTACGGACGGACCTGCAGGTTTCCGGCCGGTTCATCGCCCCTGCGCGCGCTCGCGGCGCTGACTTTGACGGCGACGAGACCTCGACGATCGAACTCGACCTCAGTGGCGACGGCGGCCCGCGCACGCTCCTCATCGGCGCCGCCACGTCTCTTCACACCGATGCCGACGCCGCCGCGCGCTGGCACGCGCAGGATCTCCTCCACGGCCTGCCCCGCCTGCCCGCCTCGCAGGTCGAACACTGGACCCCGCAGCAGCTGTCGCTCGACCGGCTGCGTGGATTCAGCGTGAAGAAGGGCTGCTATCCGGGCCAGGAAATCGTCGCGCGCACGCATTTCCTCGGTCAGGCCAAGCGCGGCCTCGCGTTGCTGGAACTCGACCAACCCGTCGAGGCCGGCGTCGACGTCAGCGCCGGGCCGGTCGCGCTGGGCAAGGTGATCGCGTCGGGCGTCGAAGGCGTGAAGGCGCTCGCGCTCGCCGTGCTGCCGCTGGAGCGCGACGCATCGGCGCTGCGCATCGGCGACTGCGAAGCGCGCGAACGCCCCCTGCTGGACGGCCTGGCGCGCTGAAGGGCGCGCCTGCCGGGGTCAGGCCAGGCGGTCGGCCGCCGCGACGATGTCGTCGTCGGACGGAATGACCAGGAACGCCGCGCCAGCGAGCGGCGTGTACGTATCGACGCCGACCACGCGCTGGAACGGACGCGCGCCGTGCGTGCCCTTGAAAAGCCCGCCTTCCGCGATCGCGGTGAGCACGCCCTCGCCCACACCGGCGCTGTGGCGACCTTCGTCGACGATCAGCAGGCGCTTGGCGGTGCGGGCCTGCTCGCGGATGTAGTCCTCGTTGAGCGGCACCAGCCAGCGCAGATCGACCACGCGCGCCTTCCAGCCGTGCTTCTTCTCGATGGCACGCGCGGCACGCAGGCTCATCGGCACGCCATTGCCGTAGGTGAAGATCACCAGATCGTCGTTGCCTTCGCCGTAGACGCGGCCTTCGCCCAGCACCATCGCTTCGTCGGGCTTCGGATACGTCGTCAGCCACTGGCCGTCGCCGGGCTCGTACAGATCCTTGGTCATGTACAGCGCGATCGGCTCGAGGAACACGCTGACGCGGCCGTCGACCTTCGCCAGCGCGGTGAGCGTGCGCAGCATCGTCGCAGCATCGTCGCCGCGCGACGGGCAACCGACCACCAGCCCCGGGATGTCGCGCAACGCGGTGATCGAGTTGTCGTTGTGGAAGTGGCCGCCGAAACCGCGCTGGTAGCCCAGGCCGGCGATGCGCACGACCATCGGGTTCGCGTACTGGTTGTTGCTGAAGAACTGCAGGCTGGCCGCTTCGCCGCGGATCTGGTCGCAGGCGTTGTGGAAATACGCCAGGTACTGGATTTCGGGAATGGGCAGCAGGCCGACGTTGGCGAAGCCCTGTGCCATGCCCAGGATCATCGTCTCGTCGAGCAGTGTGTTGAACACGCGGCGCGGACCGAATGCCTTCTGCAGGCCCTTGGTCACGGTGTACACGCCGCCCTTCTGCGCCACGTCCTCACCGAACAACAGCGTCTCGGGATACTTGGCGAACAGGTCGTGAAGCGCGTTGTTGATCTGGATCGCGAGGTGGCGCGGCGGCTGGTTCTCCGGCAGCTTCGCCTCGCCACCGAACACGTCCAGTCGCTTCTGCGCGAAATCGGCGCGGCGCGCTTCGGCCTGCACCTTGTCCGGCGTGTACGGCGCCAGCGGTGCGATCACGTCGGCGAGCTTGTCGAGCTTGGGACGACGGTCGGCTTCCTCCGCCGCGGCGAAGCACTTCTTCCGCGTCGCTTCGTACAGCTCGAGCACTTCGTCCTTCGACATCAGCCCCGATTCCAGCGCGATCGCGGCCGAGCGCAGCAGCGGATCGGTCGCTTCCACCGCGCACAGTTCCTCGATCGAACGCCATTCGATCTCGAAGTCGGTGCCGGCGTGACCCATGATGCGGGTGGTCTTGAGGTGCAGGAACGTCGGCCGGCGCGTGTTGCGGCAGTGCTCGACCGCGCGCTGCACGTCGGCATAACCGGACGCGAGATCGAGACCGTCGGCGGCGAAGTAATCCAGCCCGTCCATGTTGCGGAAGCGGTTGCCGATCCAGCCGCCCGGCGTCTTCACCGAGATGCCGATGCCGTTGTCCTCGCACACGAACAGCACCGGCGCGGGCAGCTTCTGGTAAGCGGTCCAGGCCGCTGCATTGAACGCGGTCTGCGCGGTGGCGTGGTTGGCCGACGCGTCGCCGAAGGAGCAGATCGCGATGCTGTCGTCGGGGATCGGCAGCGCATGGCCGAGGCGCTTGCCCGCCTCGATCGCGACAGCCGTGCCCAGCGCCTTGGGCAGGTGCGAGGCGATGGTCGACGTCTGCGGCAGCACCCACAACGGCTTGCTGCCCCACACCTTGTGGCGTCCGCCCGATGCCGGGTCGTCCTTGCTCGCGGCGAAGCTCAGCGCCGAATCCATGATCGGATCCAGCTTCTTGCCCGCGGTCGCCGGCAGCTTGCGGAAGCGTTCGGCCATGAAACCGCCGGAGCGGTAATGCAGGAACGCCGGATCGGTGTGGCGCGTCAGGCGCGCGACCATCGCGTTGCCTTCGTGGCCGCTGGAACCGATGGTGTAGAAGACCTTGTTCTGCACGCGCAGCACGCGCGCCATCAGATCGAGATGGCGGCTGATCAGCTGCGATTCGAACAACTCACGGAAACCGCGCGCATCGAGCGCGCTGCCGTCGAGGATCGCATCGCCCGGTGCGGGACGCGCATCGGCGCGGCCGTTCCAGGCCTTCACGAATTCGCTGAAGTTGACGTCGCAGATCTCGGCCCGGTTGAGGCCTTTCATGCGCGCGGGAATCGGATTGGGGATCACGGACATGCGGGGGTTCTGTTCCGGTCTGTCGTCGGGCGCGAGGCCCGATCGGTGTGAGTCGATGGGTGCGTCGTCAATCCGGCAGCGCGAGGCGCGAGGCGGCCTCGACCGGCGGCGGCGGCATGGCGACGAAATCCGGCGTCTGCCGCACGCGTTCCAGCCAGGCATGCACGCCCGGATATGCGGAGAGATCGAAGCCGCCTTCGTCGGCGACGCTGGTATAGGCGAACAGCGCGATGTCGCCGATGCCATAGGCGTCGCCGCTGAACCACGGGTTGTCCTTGAGGTGCTCCTCCATTACCGCCAGCGCCTGGTTGCCGCGTTCGCGCAGTTGCGGCAGCGACGCGCGGCGCGGCGAATCCAGCGGCGTCCAGCCCCGGATGGAACGCGCCACGGCGATGTAGGGCTCGTGGCTGTACTGCTCGAAGAACAGCCAGCTCAGTACCTGCGCGCGTTGCCACGAATCGCCGGCCCAGAACGGCGTGCCTTCGGCGAGCCAGCACAGGATCGCGTTCGACTCGGTCATCACGCGACGGTCTTCGAGTTCGATCAACGGCACCTTGCCGTTCGGATTCTTGGCCAGGTACTCCGGCGTGCGGGTCTCACCGACCGTGCTGTCGATCTCGACCCACTTGAACTCGCGCTTCAGTTGCGTGAGCAGCAGGCGCAGCTTGTGGCAATTGCCGGAACAGGAATAACCATAGACGGTGATCATGCGCGCTCCTGTCTTGCATCCATGTCGCGTGCCCGTCGCGCGAGCCATTGCTCCCGCGACTGGCCCCAGATTTCGATGTCCTTCGTGTCGTACGGCGCCGGCAGACGGCCCATGCGCAGCAGGCGCGAACCGAGTTTGGCGGCGACCGCCTTCGAGTTCGCGTTCTCCGGGGCGATGGTGTGGATCACTTCGCTCCAGCCCAGCGTGTCGAACGCCCAGTCGATCGTCGCGACCGCCGCTTCGGGTCCATAACCACGGCCCCAGCGGTCGCGCACGATGCTCCAGCCCACCTCGGTGCCCGGCCAGCCTTCCGGCTGCCACGGACCGACGCGGCCGATCCATTCGCCACTCGCCTTCTCGATCACCGAGAACATCGCGAAGCCCTTGAGGTGCCACACGCCGATCATCGCCGCGAAGCTGCGCCACGCGACCGCGCGCGGCTCGACGCCACCGATATGGCGCACCGCTTCCTCATCGGCCTTGAACGCCGCCCAAGCCTCGAAATCCTCCGCCTGCGGCGGGCGCAGGATCAGGCGCGGCGTATCGAGCGTGGGACCGAGCTGCATCGCCGGCCCCGGATCAGAACGCGCTGATGCCGGTGAGTTCGCGGCCGATCACCAGCTGGTGCACGGTCTCGGTGCCTTCGTACGTGATCACCGATTCCAGGTTGAGCGCGTGACGGATCGCGGAGTGCTCGGTGGTGATACCGGCGCCGCCGAGCAAGTCGCGGCATTCGCGCGCGATGTCGATGGCCATGCGGCAGTTGTTCCACTTCGCCAGCGAGACCTGCTGCGGCTGCATCTTGCCCGCATCCTTGAGGCGGCCCAGCTGCAGCACGAGCAGCTGCGCCAGGGTGATGCGTCGCGCCATCTCGGCGAGCTTGATCTGCGCGCTCTGCGTCGCCGCCACCGGGCGGTCGAACAGGATGCGTTCCTTCGAGTAGTTCAGCGCCTCGTCCAGGCAGGCGATGGCCGCGCCGATCGGACCCCAGGTGATGCCGTAACGCGCCTGCGTGAGGCAGCCCAGCGGGCCCTTGAGGCCCTTCACGTTCGGCAGGCGGTTGGCATCGGGCACGCGCACGTTGTCGAAGAACAGCGAGCTGGTCACCGATGCGCGCAGGCTCATCTTGTGCTTGATTTCCTGCGCCGCGAAGCCCGGCATGCCCTTCTCGACGACGAAGCCCTGGATGCCCTCGTCGGTCTGCGCCCAGACGATGGCGATGTCGGCTACGTTGCCGTTGGTGATCCACATCTTGGAGCCATTGAGGATCCAGTCGCCGCCGTCGCGGCGCGCGTTGGTCTTCATGTTCGCCGGATCGGAACCACCGTGCGGCTCGGTCAGACCGAAGCAGCCGATGACCTTGCCCGCGGCCATGTCCGGCAGCCAGCGCTGGCGCTGCTCTTCGCTGCCGTAGGCGTAGATCGGATACATGCACAGCGAGGACTGCACGCTGACGAAGCTGCGGATGCCGCTGTCGCCGCGCTCGAGTTCCTGGCAGATCAGGCCGTAGCTGACCGCGTTAAGGCCGGCACAGCCGTACTTCTCCGGCAGCGAGGAGCCCAGCAGGCCCAGCTCGGCGATCTCACCGACCAGTTCCTTCGGGAAACGGCCCTGGTCGAACGCGTCGCCGATGATCGGCAGCACGCGCTCGTTGGTGAACCTGGCCACCGTGTCCTGTACGGCACGCTCCTCTTCGCTGAGCAGGGAGCGGACGTCGTAGAGGTCGTACGGATGCAGGGACATGGCGCACTCGACTAGGGGAAAGAGGCTCATTGTACGGGGCGTGCGCAGCCGGGGTAAGGCCGCGAAAACGCTTGCAGCGCGCCATCCGGGCGCGTACGCCGCGAAACACGAGGGCGCCGAAAAAGAAACGGGGCCGGATCACTCCGGCCCCGTTCGGGGTGCTGCGTGTCGCCGGGGATCAGCCGCGGGTGCTGTCCGTGGCGGCCGAGGCGGTCTGGGTCACGACCTGGCCGTCGATGACAGGCAGGCGGTTGGCGACCGGACGCTCGTCCATGCGGATGGTCTGCTCCTGGCCGTCGTAGCGGTAGGTCACGTCGTAACCGGTGACCTTGTCCTCTTCGCCCAGGAAAATGCGGCTGCCCGGCTTGCTGTCGGTGCGCATCGTGCCGGTGGTGCCGTCCGGATTGCGATAGGTCACGTTGTAGCCGACGACCTTGCTCGACTGCGAGGTCGAGGTGGTGGTGTGGCACTGACGCTCGGTGCGGTTGGTGACCTTGCCGCCGACATGGCGCTTGTCGATCTGGTTGCCGATGAAGCCACCGGCCACCGCGCCACCGACGGTCGCGGCCTTCTTGCCGTTGCCGCCGCCGACCTGGTTGCCCAGCAGGCCGCCGATCACGGCGCCTGCGACCGTACCGCCGACGTTGCCGTCGCGCTCCGGCGCGCGTTCCTGCACGACCACGTCCTCGCACACTTCGCGCGGCGTGGAGGCGGTGCTGGTCTCGCGGATCGCGTCGGACCCGATCACGGTCGCGTACTGCTTTTCCTTCTCGGCGATCGGCTTGACGTTGACCACGTCGGCGTACTCGACCTTGCCCGACTGGATCGCGCCATCGGCGGCGACATCGCCACCCTGGCCCGTCGCACCCTGCTCGCCCGACAGCGAGGTCTGCGCGTTGTCGTTGCTCTTGAAGCTGTTGAATGCGGCCACGGCGACACCGCCGACGAGCAGCGAAGCCAGGGCTACGGCGAGCATGTTCTTGTTCATTTCAGGCCTCTGCGGCGGGGGCTACCCGCGGTTGGTGGATGGCGACATTCGAGCATTGGAAACCTGAACGGCCGCCGATTTTTTAACACCAAGCCGTCCCGGCTGTGAACCTGTTCAGCAGCCGTGATAGCGTCAATGAGACCGCCGTCAAACTGTATCTGCCATGCCCAACCCACTCACCGCCCCTCTGCTCGCGTTCCTGGGCAGATTGAGCTTCCCCCGTCTGTTCGTGGTGACCGCCGCGTTGTTCCTGATCGACCTGGTGGTACCGGACCTCGTGCCGCTGGCCGATGAACTGCTGCTCGGCCTGGGCACGCTGCTGCTGGCGAGCTGGAAGAAGCGAAAGGACACGCCGCCGCTCGCGCCGCCACCGCGTTGAGCATGCTGGTCGACAGCCACTGCCACCTCGACGCGGGCGAGTTCGATCGCGATCGCGATGCCGTCGTCGCGCGTGCCCGCGCGGCCGGCGTGCACCAACAGATCGTGCCGGCAGTCGACGCGGCGGGCTGGCCGAAGCTGCGCGACATCTGCGCGAACGGCGAAGGGTTGCATGCGGCCTACGGTCTGCACCCGATGTACCTCGATGCGCATCGCGACGAACACCTGATGCAGTTGCGCGAATGGATCGAGCGCGAGAAGCCGGTGGCGGTCGGCGAATGCGGGCTGGACTACTTCGTCGAAGGGCTCGACCACGAACGCCAGCAGTTCTTCTTCGAAGGCCAGCTGCAGCTCGCGCGCGAGTTCGGCCTGCCGGTGATCGTGCACGCACGGCGCGCGGTGGATGCGGTGATCGCGTCGATCCGCCGTACCGGTTCGCTGCGCGGCGTGGTCCACAGCTTTTCAGGCAGCGAGGAACAGGCACGGCAACTGTGGCGCGAAGGTTTCATGATCGGCCTCGGCGGCCCGGTCACCTACGATCGCGCGCAGCGCCTGCGCCGCCTCGTCGCTTCGATGCCGCTCGAACACCTGCTGCTGGAAACCGATTCGCCCGACCAGCCCGACGCGGGCATCCGAGGGCAACGCAACGAGCCGGAACGACTGGCCGAAGTGCTGCGCATCATCGCGCAGCTGCGCAACGAATCCGAAGACGACATCGCCAAGGCGACGACGGACAACGCGCGACGCCTGTTCCGTCTCGACGCGTGAGCATCAGTCGGCCTTGGCCGCGCGCGGCTTGCGCAGCAGTTCCAGCGCGCGTCCGACCGCGACGAACGCGAACGTCCCGGTAATGTGCGTGGCCGCGCCCAAGCCCGCGCCGCAGTCCAGCTTCAGCGCGGCATCGCCGGACACTTGCGGACGGATGCCGCAGACCGTGCCGTCGGGTTGCGGGTACTTCACGTTCTCCAGCGAGTAGATCGCCGAGATGCCGAAGTAGCGATCGGAATTCTTGGGGAAGTTGAATTCGCTGCGCAGCTTCTTGCGCACCAGCGCGAGCATCGCATCGTGCTCGGTGCGCGACAGGTCGCGCACGCGCACCAGTGTCGGATCGGTGCGGCCGCCGGCGGAACCGACCACGATCAGCGGCAGCTTGCGGCGCCGGCACCACGCGGCCATGACCACCTTGGTGCGGAAGCTGTCGCAGGCATCGATGACCAGGTCGAAGCCGCGATCGAGCATTTCCTCCAGGTTCGTCGGCGTGACGAAACTGGCGATGGCCTCGACCGTGATCTGCGGGTTGATCGCACGGCAGCGCTCGGCCATCGCTTCCACTTTCACGCGTCCGTACTGGCCCGCCAGCGCCGGCAGTTGCCGGTTCGTGTTGGACACGCACAGGTCGTCGGCATCGATCAGGGTCAGGTGGCCGATGCCGGTACGGGCCAACGCTTCGGCCACCCACGAACCGACGCCGCCCATGCCGATCACGGCTACGCGGCACGCGGCCATGCGCGCGACGGTACCGTTGCCGTACAGGCGGTCCACTCCGGCGAAGCGTTCCAGCCACGAGGGATCGAGGGAATCTGCAGTCGTCATGCAGACATTGTATTCGCTGCGCCGCGACGTAGCCCTGCGGGACGCATGCTATCGTGCTGCGCATTCTTGGACGGAGGCCAGGCATGAGTACCCAGCCCAGCAGTTCGCGTGGAAGCAGTGCGCGCAGGTACCTGTTCGTGTTCCTGATCGGACTGGTGATCGGCGCGATCGCCACGGTGATGGCGGTGCGCGCGATCCAGGCGCGCAAGGATCACTTCCACGAAGGCGTGATGCACGTGCAGGAGTGGCATCTGGGCCAGCTCAAGTCGAAGGTCGAGCAGAACCGCTGCGCGGCCACCGACACCCTGCCCAACCTCAAGGCGCTGCGCACGATGGCGGACGACCTGGAACCGGCGTTCCCGGATCTCGCCGACGACAAGCGTTTCACCGAGCACGCCAGCCTGATGCGCCAGCGCCTCGACGCGGCCATCGCCAGTCCGCCGCTCACTTGCGCGAGCCTGGGCACCACAGCGTCCAGCATCGGCGAGGCCTGCAAGGCCTGCCACCAGGACTTCCGCTGACATCGTCGCGACACTGCTGAACGATGCACCCCGGGCCGCCCTGCGCGGCCCGGATGTTGATGACCGGTTCACCCGGGGACGTCTAGCGTGAGCGCATGGCGACGGACGCAAAGCCGCGCCATTTCCTCCCACACTGGAGTTCGCGCATGAACATCTCCAACCTCCGCCTGCTCGGTGTCGCCGCGGCCTGCACCATCGCGCTGGCCGGCTGCGCCACGTCGTCGCCGGGCTACAGCAGCGCACCCGCGCCGAGCTATGGCGGCAGTACGGCGAACTGCTACGACTGCGGCACCGTTACGCGCATTGAACAGGTCGCCGCCGGCAGCAGCGCACCCAGCGCTACCGGCGCGATCCTCGGCGGTATCGTCGGCGCGGTCGCGGGCCACGAAATCTCGGCCCACACCGGCGGCAGCAAGGGCAACCAGAACGTCGCCGCCGCGGCTGGCGCGGTGGGCGGCGCCGTGGCCGGCAACGCCATCCAGAAGAACACCAACAGCACGCAGTTCAATGTCTACGTGCGCATGAACGACGGACGCACCTCGGTCGTGACGCAGAAGGAACTCGACGGCATCCGCGAGGGTTCCTACGTACGCGTCTACAACGGTCGCGCCTGGGCGCAGTAATGATTTCCAGCACCCAGCATGCAGTAAACAAAACGGCCCGCACAAGCGGGCCGTTTTGTTTGGATGAGTTATCCCGATTACTTCGCCGGATAATCCCTGAAAACAAAAAACCCGGCATTTCGCCGGGTTTCCTGTTGCCGGATCGCGCGCTGGGCGCGCGATCGCAGGGCGATGGATCAGAGCGGCTGGACGGCGTCGGCCTGCAGACCCTTCTGACCCTGGACGACCGTGAAGGTAACCTTCTGGCCTTCCTTCAGGCTCTTGAAGCCCTGCGTCTGGATCGCACGGAAATGCACAAACACGTCCTCGCCATTCTCACGGCTGATGAAGCCGAAGCCCTTGGCATCGTTGAACCACTTGACGGTACCGGTTTCACGGTTCGACATTGTTGACTCACTCCTTGGAACGTTGCTGGTTGAAAACGCGACGGTGCCGCGTGCTGGTTGCAAGGAGGAAGCGAGGTGCAACGATGTAGCGGATCGATGATCAACCGCATCGGGCCACGATTCACGGTGACCCTGGCAAACACAGCGCCCGCACGGTACCCCGCGCTGGGTGAAAATGCAATCCGGGCAAAGTGTCCGTCCCAAAGGGGTATAAACGCATGGATTTGCAGGCGCTTTACTACGTCCTGGCCGGGGTCCTGATCCTGGTCGGAATCGCCGGAACCGTCCTGCCCGCACTGCCCGGACTGCCCCTGGTTTTCATCGGCATGTTGCTGGCCGCATGGGCCGGGGATTTCCAGCAGGTGGGCTGGGTGCCCCTGGTTTTCCTTGGCCTTTTGACCGTGCTGTCGCTGGGCGTGGACGTCATGGCCACCGCGCTCGGCGCCAAGCGCGTGGGTGCGAGCAGACTCGCCGTCGCCGGGGCCCTGGTCGGCACACTGGCCGGTCTGTTCTTCGGACCGATCGGCGTGTTCGCCGGACCGTTCGTCGGCGCGCTCGGCGGCGAACTCATCCACGGCCGGGAGCTGCGCAAGGCCACGCATGTCGGCTTCGGCACGTGGCTGGGCATCGTCTTCGGGATCGTGCTCAAACTCGGACTCGCCTTCGCCATGCTCGGCCTGTTCGCGATCGCCTGGATCGTCTGATCGCCAACGCGGTTCATCCCTTCGTTGCGGCGCGATGCCACACTTCGACCCGCGCACTTTTCCCCCACGAGTCACGCATGCCGGCCGTCATCCGATACGAACGCCTCCGCCATACACCACTTGCCCTGTTGATCGCCGCCGCACCGTTGCCGGCCATCGCGCAGGCGCCGCCGACACCGGCCACGCCCGAGGCCTGCGTCTCGATCACCGTCGATGCCGACCGCCTGGCCTGCTACGACGCGGCGCTACGACGTGGCGCACGCGACACCCGTGGCGCGGACATCGCCGCCAAGGAAGCCAAGGCCATCCAGAAGAACCTCGAGCTGGCCGACGAAGTGGCACCCGAAACGGCGGCCACGCCGGAGCCGCCGCCGGTCGGATCCGGTGGCGACCTGTACCCGCACGAGGACCCGCTGACGACCGCCATCGCCAACGCCGGCAAGGGCTCGCTGCTCGACAGCCGCTGGGAACTGGCCAAGGACTCCAAGCTCGGCATCTTCAACTTCCGCGCCTACAAGCCGGTATACCTGCTGCCCGCGTTCTGGAGCAGCAATCCGAACGAGACGCCCAACTCGCCCAACCCCAACAACACCGTGCCCGAGCCCATTCCGGTCGATGCACTGGAAGCCAAGTTCCAGCTCAGCTTCAAGACCAAGGCGTGGGAGAACATCTTCGGCGACAACGGCGACCTGTGGCTCGCCTACACCCAGAGTTCGCGCTGGCAGGTCTACAGCCCGGAGACCTCGCGTCCGTTCCGCGAGACCAACTACGAGCCGGAGGTGATGCTCACCTTCCGCAACAACTACCACCTCGGTGGCTGGAACGGACGCCTCGCCGGCATCGGCATCAACCACCAGTCCAACGGCCGCGCCGACCCGCTCTCGCGCAGCTGGAACCGCGTGGTCGGCATCATCGGGCTGGACCGCGAGAACTGGGCGCTGACGGTGCGTCCGTGGTGGCGCGTGCCGGAGAGCGACAGCGACGACAACAATGCCGACATCGAGGATTACGTCGGTCGCGCCGACGCCACGCTGGTCTGGGTCCACGGCGACCACCAGATCTCGGTCATGGGCCGGCATTCGCTGCGCGGCGGCGATCGTTCGCACGGTGCGCTGCAGTTCGACTGGGGTTTCCCGATCCACAACAGCCTGCGCGGCCACTTGCAGGTGTTCGATGGCTACGGCGAGAGCCTGATCGACTACAACCACCGCGCGACCTACATCGGCCTGGGCATCTCGCTGCTCGAGTGGTACTGAGCCGGCATCGGCTCATCGCACGCTGCGATGCGGCGTGCGCTGGATCGCAGCCTGTGCGATCCCCGTGATGGATCATGGCGGTCGTCCATCCGTGGAGACTGCATGCAGGGAGACGCGTTGATGAAGATGCGCCGCATCCTTTCACTCGACGGCGGAGGCATCCGCGGCCTGGTCAGCTGTCTGTGGCTGGAAGGCGTCGAGGACGCACTCGCCCAGGCCGGCAAGCCGGGGCTGCTGAAGCACTTCGACCTGCTCGCCGGCAGTTCCACCGGAGCCATCGTCGCCTGCGGGCTGGCGATGGGCCTGTCGCCGGCGAAGCTGGCCGATCTCTACCGCCAGAACCGCGACATGATCTTCCCCGGTATGGCAGATCGCCTGTGGTCGCGCGCGACGCGACTGTTCACCCAGGGCGTGTCCGCTCCGCGCTACGACGCGAAGGGGCTCGAGAAGGTGCTGAAGAAAGTGTTCGGCGACACCACGCTGGGGCAGGCAAGGAAACCGCTGCTGGTCACCAGCTACGACACGCTGTCGCGCACGCCGGTGGTGTTCAAGAGCTTCAAGCCCGAGCACGCCCACCTGCCGATGTGGGAAGTGTGCCGCGCCTCATCCGCCGCACCGACATACTTCCCGGCGCATCCGATGAAAGTCGAAGGGCGCGCGCGCTCGATGATCGACGGCGGCGTGGTCGCCAACAATCCGACCGCCTGCGCCATCGCCGAAGCGCTGCGCAAGGACGCGCGCGTGGACAGCGCGCAGAACCTGGTCGTGCTGTCGGTCGGCACGGGCGAACGCAGCCGTCCGATCGACCTGAAATCCGCGCAGGAATGGGGCGCGGTGGAATGGGCCATCCCTATCATCGACGTGCTGTTCGACGGCAACACCGATGCGGTCGACTACATCGCGCAGCATCTGGTCGGCGATGGGTATTTCCGCCTGCAGGCCGAGTTGCTGACCGGTCTGGACGACCTGGACGACGTCAGCGCGACGAACATCGCCGCGCTGGAATCGATGGCGCGCAGCTATCTGCTGCAGGCCGACACGCGCAACAAGCTGGCTGCGCTGGTGGCGAAGCTGTAGGTCGCGCCCCTCTCCTGCGCACGGAAAGGGCTAAACGCTTTCCCTTCTCCCCTTGCGGGAGAAGGTGCCCGAAGGGCGGAAGAGGGGAGCGCGCGTAGCGCGCACGCCTACCCCTCTCCCTGGCCGCCTTCGGCGGCCTGTCCCTCTCCCGCAAGGGGAGAGGGACTCAAGCGCCTTACTCGACGACGACCGGAATCTTGCCGATCCGTGCCTGCCACTCGCGCGGGCCGGTCTTGTGCACCGACTCGCCGGTGGAATCGACCGCGACCGTCACCGGCATGTCCTGCACTTCGAACTCGTAGATGGCTTCCATGCCCAGGTCCGCGAACCCGACGACCTTCGCCGCCTTGATCGCCTTCGACACCAGGTAAGCGGCGCCGCCGACGGCCATCAGGTAGGCCGACTGGTGCTTGCGGATGGCGTCGATCGCGGTCGGGCCGCGCTCGGCCTTGCCGACCATGCCCATCAGACCGGTCTGCGCGAGCACCTGCTCGGTGAACTTGTCCATGCGCGTGGCCGTGGTCGGACCGGCCGGGCCGACGACCTCGTCGCGCACCGGATCGACCGGGCCGACGTAGTAGATGAAACGACCCTTCAGATCGACCGGCAGCGGCTCGCCCTTGTTGAGCATGTCGACCATGCGCTTGTGCGCGGCGTCGCGACCGGTCAGCAGCTTGCCGTTGAGCAGCAGCACCTCGCCCGGCTTCCAGCTGGCGACGTCTTCCTTCGTCAGCGTATCGAGATTGACGCGACGGCCCTTCGAAGCGTCGTAGGTCAGCTCAGGCCAGTCGGCCAGCGACGGCGGATCCAGCATCACCGGGCCGCTGCCGTCGAGGGTGAAATGCGCGTGGCGCGTCGCCGCGCAGTTCGGAATCAGCGCCACCGGCAGGTTGGCGGCATGGGTCGGGTAGTCCTTGACCTTGATGTCGAGCACCGTGGTCAGGCCACCCAGACCCTGCGCGCCGATACCCAGCGCGTTGACTTTCTCGTACAGCTCCAGGCGCAGCTCTTCGGCACGGTTGGACGCACCACGCTGCTGCAGATCGGTGATGTCGATGGGCTCCATCAGCGCTTCCTTCGCAAGAAGCATCGCCTTCTCGGCGGTGCCACCGATGCCGATGCCGAGCATGCCCGGCGGGCACCAGCCGGCGCCCATCGTCGGCACGGTCTTGAGCACCCAGTCGACGATCGAGTCGGACGGGTTGAGCATGGCGAACTTCGACTTCGCTTCCGAACCGCCGCCCTTTGCGGCGACGATCACGTCGACCGTGTCGCCCGGCACGACCTTCACGTTGACCACGCCCGGCGTGTTGTCCTTCGTGTTGGTGCGCTTGCCGGCCGGGTCGGCCAGCACCGAAGCGCGCAGCTTGTTGTCCGGATGGTTGTACGCGCGGCGCACGCCCTCGTGGACCATGTCCTCCACGCCCATCGTGGCGTCGTCCCAGCGCACGTTCATGCCGATTTCGAGGAACACGGTGACGATGCCGGTGTCCTGGCAGATCGGACGATGGCCCTCGGCGCACATGCGCGAGTTGATCAGGATCTGCGCGATCGCATCCTTCGCGGCCGGCGATTCCTCGCGCTCGTAGGCGGCGGCAAGGCTCTGGATGTAGTCGACCGGGTGGTAGTAGCTGATGTACTGGAGCGCGTCGGCGACGCTCTGGATGAAGTCTTCCTGCTTGATGACGGTCATGACTGCGGGGATCGGCTGCCGGTGGGTCGCGGATGGAGCCCTGCATTTTAGGCCAATCCGCCCGTCCGGCCCCGACTGTCACAATGCGACACCCCGTTCCGTCCTGGCCGCATGAACGCCACGACCGCCCCCGATACCGTCTTCGAAGCCCATCGCCCCCGCCTGTTCGCCCTCGCCTACCGGATGCTCGGCACCCGCAGCGAGGCCGAGGACCTGGTCCAGGACGCCTGGCTGCGGTGGCACCAGACCGACCGCGACGCGATCCGCGATGCCGAGGCCTGGCTCGTGACGGCCGCCACCCGGCTGGGCATCGATCGGCTGCGCGCAGCCCGCCACGAGCGCCTCGCCTACCCCGGCCCGTGGCTGCCCGAGCCCCTCAGCGTGGACGACGCGCCCGGCCCGGAGCACCGGACCGACCTGTTCCAGCAGGTGTCGCTGGCCTTCCTCGCCGTGCTCGAGCGCCTCGGGCCGGAGGAACGCGCCGCGTTCCTGCTCAAGGAAGCCTTCGACTACGACTACGACCAGATCGCCGCTCTGCTCGACCGCAGCGAGGCCAACTGCCGGCAGATGGTGCATCGCGCGCGCGAACGCCTGCTGGCCGGACGCCCGCGCTTCGCGGTCGAACCGGAACGGCATCGGGAATTGCTCGAACGCTTCATGCATGCCGCACGACAGGGCGATCGCAGGGCCATCGTCGGCCTGCTGGACGCGGATGCGCGACTGGTCGCCGACGGCGGCGGCAAGGCGCGCGCGGTGATCCGTCCGCTGCTGGGCGCGGATCGCATCGCCCGGCTCTACTGGGCGGTTGCGCGTCGCAACGGTTATTCGGACTGGCGGATGGGAACGATCAACGGCGAGGCCGCGGTGCTCGGCTACACCAATGGCGTGCTGACGTCCGCGACGGTGGCCGTCAGCGATGGCGAACGCATCGTCGAGCTGTTCACCCTGCGCAATCCGGACAAGCTTGGGATCGCGCAATGAGCGTCGCGCCGCGCGTGGCGGCGGGACGCGATGTCAGGCCGCGTCGGCCTTCGTCGTGAACGACTCGCCGCAACCGCATTCCGCCGTGACATTGGGGTTGCGGAACAGGAACTGCTCGCCCAGGCGCTGCTTGACCAGGTCGATCTGGGTGCCGTCCACCAGCGGCAGGCTCAGCGCGTCGACGTAGATGCGCACGCCTTCCTGCTCGAACACGGTGTCGCCGTCGTGCTGCTCGCGGGTCAGGTCGGCCTTGTACTGCCAGCCGGAGCAGCCCGTCCGGGACACGCCGAAGCGCAGGCCGATCGCGTCGGGGGACTCGACGAGATAGCGCTGGACGCGTTCGAGAGCGGCGGGAGCGAGGGTGACGGACATGGACGACTCCGGTGATGCATCAACGGGTTGCTGCGGACGATTATAGCGACGCGATGCCGGGCGTTCGGTAAACTCCGGCCTTTCCCCTTATTGGCCCGAACAGGCAAGGATTCAAGGCATGACGGTGGTCAGCGTCGAACACGCGCTCGCGGGCAAGTTCCCGGCCGGTGGCGAAGTCACGGTCCGTGGCTGGGTGCGCACCCGCCGCGACTCCAAGGCCGGGCTCAGCTTCGTCAACGTCAGCGACGGTTCCTGCTTCGCGCCGATCCAGGTCGTCGCGCCCGCCGAGCTGTCCAACTACGAATCCGAGGTGAAGCGCCTCACCGCCGGCTGCGCGGTGATCGCCACCGGCACGCTGGTGGCCTCGCAGGGCCAGGGCCAGGCGTTCGAGATCCAGGCCAGCAACCTCGAAGTGGTCGGCTGGGTCGAGGATCCGGAAACCTATCCGATCCAGCCCAAGGCGCATTCGCTGGAATTCCTGCGCGAAGTCGCGCACCTGCGCCCGCGCACCAACCTGTTCGGTGCGGTCACGCGCATCCGCGACTGCCTGGCCAAGGCCGCGCACCGCTACTTCCACGAAAACGGCTTCTACTGGATCTCCACGCCGATCGTGACGACCTCCGACGCCGAGGGCGCGGGCCAGATGTTCCGCGTTTCCACGCTGGACATGGCCAACCTGCCGCGCGGCGAGAAGGGCGAAGTCGATTTCAGTCGCGATTTCTTCGGCAAGGAAACCTTCCTGACCGTGTCGGGCCAGCTCAACGTCGAGGCCTATGCGCTGGCGCTGAGCAAGGTCTACACCTTCGGCCCGACCTTCCGCGCGGAGAACAGCAACACCACGCGCCACCTGGCCGAGTTCTGGATGATCGAGCCGGAGATCGCGTTCGCCGATCTGGCCGAGGACGCGCGCGTCGCCGAGGAGTTCCTCAAGTACATGTTCCGCGCGGTGCTCGACGAGCGCGCCGACGACATGGCCTTCATCGCCGAGCGCGTGCAGCCCGACGCGATCACGCGCCTGGAATCGTTCGTCAACGCGCCGTTCGAACGCATCGAGTACACCGACGCGATCAAGCTGCTGCAGAACGCGAACAAGAAGTTCGACTTCCCGGTCGAATGGGGCCTGGACCTGCAGACCGAACACGAGCGCTGGCTGACCGAGGAACACGTCGGCCGCCCGGTCGTGGTCACCAACTATCCCGAGCACATCAAGGCCTTCTACATGCGCCTCAACGACGACGGCAAGACCGTCGCGGCGATGGACGTGCTCGCGCCGGGCATCGGCGAGATCATCGGCGGCAGCCAGCGCGAAGAGCGCCTGGACATGCTCGATGCGCGCATGGCGCAGTTCGGGCTGGATCCCGCGCACTACGGCTGGTACCGCGATTTCCGCCGCTACGGCACGGTCCCGCACGCCGGCTTCGGCCTCGGCTTCGAGCGCCTGGTGGTTTACGTCTGCGGCCTGAGCAACATCCGCGATGCGATCCCCTACCCGCGCGCACCGGGCCACGCGGAATTCTGATGAACCGCGATCCGCGATCGGCACTCCGATCGCGGATCGCCTGCCACGGCATCCCATGATCCTGTTCTTCTCCCTGCTCTTCGTCGCCATCGCCATCGCCGGCTTCTGCGCGTTCGTGATCTTCTGGCCGCTGTCGCTGGTGCATATCCGCGACCGTCATCCGCAGCTGCAGGCGCAGCTGGGCGAAGGCGCGTTCGCGAAGCCATCGGCCTGGGGTTGGCTGCTGCGACGTGGCTACCTCGCGGCCGACGACCGCAACCTCAACGGCCTGGCCACGCCGGCGCGCATCTCGCTGTTGACCATCATTTCCGGACTCGTGTGCGCCGCACTGCTCTGGCTGCTTGCGCTGGTGATCGGATGAACGAACAACACACCCACGACGAGTGGTGGATCGCCACGCTCGGTCGCACCGTGGTCTGGGCGCGCCTGCGCGTGCTCGATGCCGGCACCGCCGAAGTGCTGGACAGCGACGGCGTGAGCCAGCCCTACGACAGCGAAGACACCGCTCGCGCCGCTTTGATGGATGCGGAGTTCGTCGCGCTCGATGGCCTCGACGAGGACGACGCGCAGGATCGTGGCTTCGCCCTCGAAGAACTCGTCCCGCCCAGTGGCGAGGACATCGAGCAGCTGCGCCCGCAGATGGTCCAGCAACTGCCTTCGCATCACTGACGGAACGCCCGCCATGTATCTCCCGCGTGCCTTCGCCGAAACGGACCTGGACGCGCTGGATCGTTTGGCGCAGCGCGACCGCTTCATCACGTTGATCACCGTGCGCGACGGCGAGCCCACCGTCACGCACTTGCCGGTGCTGTACCGCCGCGACGGCGACCGCGTCGAACTGATCGGCCACTGGGCCCGACCCAATCCGCAGGCGAAGCACGCAGGCGCTGCACTGGCGATCTTCCACGGGCCGCACGCGTACGTGTCGCCGGGCTGGTATCCCGACAAGGAAGAAGCCGCGCGCGTGCCGACGTGGAACTACGCGGTCGCGCACCTGCGCGGCACGCTGACGACCTTCGATGACGAAGCCTCGCTCGCGCAGGTAGTGGACGGCCTCAGCGTCGACCACGAAGCCACCGTCGGCGGCGACTGGCGCTTCGAGTTCGAACGCGACGACCATCGCAACCAGCTGCGCGGCATCATCGGCTTCCGCTTCGTGGCGGAGTCGGTGACGCTGAAGTTCAAGCTCAGCCAGAACCATCCGATGCCCAACCGCGAAGCGGTCGCGGCGCAGCTGGAAGGTAATCCGCGCGAGGCCAGCCGCGAAATCGCGGCGCTGATGCGCGAACGCATGACCGGACATTCGACCGCACAATCCAAGGGAGACTAACGTGGACCTGGACCTCACCGGAAAACACGCACTGGTCTGCGGCGCGAGCCAGGGCATCGGCCTGGCGACCGCGCAGGCCCTGGCCGGACTCGGCGCGAACGTCACCCTGCTCGCGCGTCGCGAGGAACGCCTGCGCGAACTCGCCGCATCGCTGCCCAACGACCGCGGACAGGCGCACGGCTGGATCGCCGCCGACAGCGCCGACACCGACGCGCTGCGCGCGAAAGTGCAGGCGCTGGTGAACGCCTCGCCCGTGCACATCCTCGTCAACAACAGCGGTGGTCCGCCGCCCGGCACGGTGCGTGGCGCGGAAATCGCCGCATTCGAAGCCGCCTACCGCCAGCACCTCATCGCCAACCACGTGCTCGCCGAGACGGTGGTGCCGGGGATGGAGCGCGACGGCTACGGCCGCATCGTCAACGTCATTTCGACATCGGTGAAGGAACCGCTGCAGGGACTGGGCGTGTCCAACACCACGCGCTGGGCGGTGGCGAGCTGGGCCAAGACGCTGGCGACGGAACTCGCGCCGCGCGGCATCACCGTCAACAACGTGCTGCCGGGCTCCACCGAAACGCCGCGCATCGAGCAGATCATCGACAACACCGCGGCCAAGACCGGCCGCAGCCGCGAGGAGGTGTTCGAGAAGATGGTCTCGGAAATCCCGATGCGCCGCTTCGCGCGCCCGCAGGAAACCGCCGCGGCGATCGCGTTCCTGTGCTCGCCGGCGGCGTCGTACATCACCGGCGTGAACCTGCCCGTGGATGGCGGCCGGACGCGCTCGCTCTGAGCCACGCGAGTCTTGTAGCCGTCATTCCCGCGCAGGCGGGAATCCACGGCGCGGCGTGTCACGCTCTCCGGAAGGCGTGCTAGCTCTGGAAGCTGGATTCCCGCCTGCGCGGGAATGACGGCAATGGGGCACGGACAAACAAGACCGACGCCCCGCACCATACCCACCAGCACGGCACATCCGCACTGTTAAGCTAGGTCCATGCGCCTTCGCCACTTCATCGCCGGTGAACCACGCGACCCCGCTTCGGGCCGCTGGGGCGAGGTCTTCGATCCGGCGAACGGCAAGCCCTTCGCCGAAGTGCCGCTCGGCGATGCGGCCGATGTCGACGCCGCCATCGCCGCCGCGCAGGAAGCCTTCCCCGCCTGGTCCGCGCTGCCGAATTCCGAGCGCGCGCGCTGGCTGGAAAAACTCGCCGACGCGCTCGAAGCCAAGCTCGACGATTTCGCCCACGCCGAATCGCGCGATGGCGGCAAGCCGATCAAGCTCGCGCGCGAAGTTGAGATCCCGCGCGCGATCAGCAACCTGCGTTTCTTCGCGCATGCGGCCACGCAGTTCGCGAGCGAGTCGCACCACGGACAGGCCGGCCTCAACTACACGCTGCGCCAGCCGCTGGGCGTGGTGGCCACGATCTCGCCGTGGAACCTGCCTCTGTACCTGTTCACCTGGAAGATCGCGCCGGCACTGGCCGCCGGCAACACGGTGGTGGCCAAACCGTCCGAAGTCACGCCGGCGACGGCGACGATGCTGGGCGAGCTCGCCGCGAAGATCGGATTCCCGCGTGGCGTGCTCAACATCGTGCACGGTCTCGGCCCGGATGTCGGCGAACCGCTGGTGCTCGATCCGCGCGTCAAGGCGGTGTCGTTCACCGGAAGCACCGCGGTCGGTCGCCGCATCGCCGGGCTCGGCGCGCCGCTGCTGAAGAAGATCTCGCTGGAACTGGGCGGCAAGAACCCGACGCTGGTGTTCGCCGACAGCGACTGGCGCGACCACCTCGACACGCTGGTGCGCTCGGTCTTCCAGAACTCCGGCCAGATCTGTCTGTGCGGTTCGCGCCTTCTGGTCGAACGCCGCATCTACAACGAATTCCGCGATGCGCTGGTCGAACGCGCGCAACAGCTGCGCGTGGGCGATCCCATCGACGAGGACAACCAGCTCGGCCCGCTCGTCTCGCAGGCGCACTTCGACAAGGTGATGGCCGCGCTGGCCCGCGCACGCGAGGAAGGCGGCAAGGTGCTGTGCGGCGGCAACGCGCTCGACCGTCCGGGCTGGTTCGTCGAACCGACGCTGATCGAAGGCCTCGGCCCCGAGTGCATGAGCAACCGCGAGGAAATCTTCGGACCGGTCGCGACGCTGCAACCGTTCGATGACGACACCCACGCACTGTCGCTGGCCAACGCCGGCGATTACGGACTGGCCGCCACGGTGTGGACGCGCGACCTGCGCCGCGCGCACCGCTTCGCCGCGCAACTGCACGCCGGCATGGTCTGGATCAACACCTGGCTGCAACGCGACCTGCGCACGCCCTTCGGCGGCGCCGGCGCTTCGGGCCTCGGCCGCGAAGGCGGATTCGAGGCGATGCGTTTCTTCACCGACGCGAAGAACGTCGGACTGCACTTGGAATGAATCGATGACCACCGGACCCCTGACCGATCTGCTGAAGAACAACCGCGAGTGGTCCGAACGGATCAACCGCGAGGATCCGGAGTTCTTCCAGCGCCTGTCGAAGCAGCAGGCACCCGAGTATCTGTGGATCGGCTGTTCGGATTCGCGCGTGCCCGCCAACCAGGTCATCGACATGGCGCCGGGCGAAGTCTTCGTCCACCGCAACATCGCCAATGTCGTGGTGCACACCGACCTCAACTGCCTGTCGGTGATTCAGTTCGCGGTGGACGTGCTCAAGGTCAAGCACATCCTCGTCGTCGGCCATTACGGCTGCGGCGGCGTGCACGCAGCGCTGCATGGCACACGCGTGGGATTGGCCGACAACTGGTTGCGCCATGTGTCCGACGTCGCCGAGAAGCACGACGGCTGCCTCGCGCACGCGCAGAACGGCGAACGCCACGACCGGCTGTGCGAACTCAACGTCATCGAACAGGTGCAGAACGTGTGCCTGACCACCATCGTCCGCGACGCCTGGACGCGTGGCCAGGAGCTGACCGTGCACGGCTGGGTCTACAGCCTGCGCAACGGCCTGGTGCACGACATGGGCATCGACGTCAGCGCGCACGACCAGCTCGACGGGCTGTACCGTGCCGCGCTCGCACGGGTCAACGGCTACGGCGGGGATTCGCCGCGATGAGCGACGTCGTCCGCGCCAGCGCCGCACCGCGTCCCGTCGGCCAGTATCCGCACGCGCGCCGCGTCGGCGAACTGCTGTTCCTGTCCGGAATCGGCCCGCGCGATCCGGCCAGCAACGCCATCGTCGGCAACGTGCACGACGCCGACGGACGCCTCATCAGCTACGACATCGAAGCGCAGACGCGCTCGGTGTTCGCCAACGTGCGCACGGTGCTCGAAGCCAGCGGCGCGCGCTGGGAGGATCTGGTGGACGTCACCGTCTACCTCACCGACATGGCGCGCGATTTCAAGGTCTACAACGCGGTCTGGGCCGAGTTTTTCCCCGACATCGACCGCGCGCCGTGCCGCACGACGCTGGGCATCACCGCGCTGCCGACGCCGATCGCGATCGAACTCAAATGCATCGCCGCGCTGCGCGGCGGAACGACGGAGTAAGCATGCTGCCCGCCCCGCTCAATCTGCAGGCCTGGATCGAGGAACACCGCCACCTGCTCAAGCCGCCGGTCGGCAACAAGGTGATCTACGTCGGCGACTTCATCGTGATGGTGGTCGGCGGCCCCAACCAGCGCACCGACTATCACTGGGACGAAGGCGCGGAGTGGTTCTACCAGCTCGAAGGCGAGATGGTGCTGCGCATCCAGGAAGACGGGAAAGTGCGCGATATCCCGATCAAGGCCGGCGAGATCTTCCTGCTGCCGCCGCGCGTGCCGCACTCGCCGCAGCGCATGCCCGACTCCATCGGACTGGTGATCGAACGCCGTCGCCTGCCCGACGAGAAGGACGGCCTGTTGTGGTTCTGCGAGCAGTGCAACCACAAGCTGTACGAGGAGTTCTTCATCCTCAAGAACATCGAGACCGATTTCCCGCCGGTGTTCGACCGCTTCTATTCCTCGCGCGAAAACCGCACCTGCACCCAGTGCGGACACCTGAATTCCGCGCCGTCCAAGTATGTGATGCCGGACACCTGAGCGCCGCGACGATGCTGAAGATCGACACCCACGCCCATTACATGCCGCGCGACTGGCCCAACCTGGCGCGCAAGTACGGCGACGACCGTTTCCCGGTGATCCACCACACCGAGGACGGCCGCCATCGCATCTACAAGGACGGCAAGTTCTTCCGCGAGATCTGGTCGAAGACATGGGACGCGCAGGAGCGCATCGACGACTACGCGCGCTTCGGCGTGCAGGTGCAGGTCATCAGCACCGTGCCGGTGATGTTCAGCTACTGGGCCAAGCCGCACCACGCGCTCGAACTGCACCAGGCGCTCAACGAGCACATGGCCGAGACGTGCCGCGACTACCCGCGCCACTACGCCGGCATCGGCACCGTGCCGCTGCAATCGCCGCGACTGGCGATCCAGGAACTGGAACGCTGCATGGACCAGCTGGGCCTGCAGGGCGTGCAGATCGGCAGCCACATCAACGACTGGAACCTCGACGCGCCGGAGCTGTTCGATTTCTTCCAGGCCGCGGGCGAACTCGGCGCGGCGATCCTCGTGCATCCGTGGGACATGATGGGCGCGGCGACGATGCCGAAGTACTGGCTGCCGTGGCTGGTCGGCATGCCGGCCGAACAGTCGCGCGCAGCGTGCTGCCTGATCTTCGGCGGCGTGCTGGAACGCGTGCCGAACCTGAAGGTGTGCATGGCGCACGGCGGCGGCAGTTTCCCGTACACCATCGGCCGCATCGAGCACGGTTTCAACATGCGCCCGGACCTGGTCGCTACCGACAATCCCCGCAATCCGCGCGAGTACCTGGACCAGCTGTTCTTCGACTCGTGGGTGGCCGATCCGCGCGCACTGCGCTATCTGCTCGACACCTGCGGCGTCGACCGGGTGATGCTCGGCACCGACTACCCCTTCCCGCTCGGCGAGCAGGAACCCGGCGCCGGCATCGCCGCCTTGAACCTTTCCGAAACCGAACAGAAGCGTCTCTACCACGGCACCGCGCTGGAATGGCTGGGCCTGCCGCTGTCGCGATTCGCCTGACCCATTCCACGCCAGACGCACCCGATCGATCCGATGACCGACCTGTATTCCGACGAACACGCACGCGCCCTCGACGATGCCGACCCGCTGCGCGAACTGCGCGCGCAATTCCTGATTCCCCGCCACGACGGTCGCGAGCAGGCTTATTTCGTCGGCAATTCCCTCGGCCTGCAACCGCGCGGCGCGCGTGCGCACGTGGAGGAAGTGCTCGACAAGTGGGCGGAGGAAGCGGTCGAAGGCCACTTCACCGGCCAGGCGCAGTGGATGCCGTACCACGAACTCGTGCGCGAATCGCTGGCGCGACTGGTCGGCGCCAAACCGCTCGAAGTCGTGGCGATGAACACGCTGACGGTGAATCTGCACCTGATGATGGTCAGTTTCTACCGTCCCACCCGCGAGCGTCCGGCGATCCTGATCGAAGCCGGCGCGTTTCCGTCGGATCGTTATGCGGTCGCGTCGCAGATCGGATTCCACGGCTTCGATCCGGCCACCGACCTCATCGAACTGCAGCCCGACCGACCCGACGGCACCACGTCGATGGACGCGATCGAACGCGCCATCGCCGAGCACGGCCCACGCCTGGCGCTGGTGCTGTGGCCGGGCGTGCAGTACCGCACCGGCCAGGCGTTCGATCTCGCGCGCATCGCACACGCCGCTCACGCGCAGGGCGCGATGTGCGGCGTCGACCTTGCGCACGCAGTCGGCAACCTCGAACTCGCACTGCACGACAGCGGCGTCGATTTCGCCGTGTGGTGCCATTACAAGTACCTCAACAGCGGCCCCGGCGCCGTCGCCGGCTGCTTCGTGCACGAGCGCCACGCGCACGGCGATCTCCCGCGCTTCGCCGGCTGGTGGGGCCACGATCAGTCCACGCGTTTCCGCATGGGCCCGCAGTTCGTGCCCACGCCCGGCGCCGACGGCTGGCAGCTCAGCAATCCGCCGATCCTCGGCATGGCGCCGCTGCGCGCCTCGCTGGAACTCTTCGACCGCGCCGGCATGCCCGCATTGCGCGCGAAATCGCTACGCCTGACGGGTTACCTGGAAGCGCTGATCCAGCAACGCCTCGCCGGCACGCTGCAGGTGGTCACGCCGAACGACCCGCAACAGCGCGGCTGCCAGCTGTCGCTGCGCGTGATCGGCGGCCGCGACCTGACCGGTCGCGACGCCGGCCGCGCCCTGTTCGACCATCTCGCCGCGAACGGCGTGCTCGGCGACTGGCGCGAACCGGACGTAATCCGCATCTCCCCCGCTCCGCTCTACAACACCCACGCCGACGTACTGCGGTTCGTGCGCGGGGTGGAGGCATGGCGGGACGGCTGAGGCCAGCTGTCATTCCCGCGAAGGCGGGGTCTCTTGGGCCGCCGAACGGCGGCACTATCCAAGGATCAGGCGCATCACGGAAGGATCATGGAGAAGCAACCGGCGGTCTACATGCTGTCGAGCAGACCGAATGGCACGATCTACGTCGGTGTAACGAGCAATCTGATCGGCAGGACGTGGCAGCACCGGGAGCACCTCGTCGACGGCTTCACCCGACGCCATGACGTCGCCCGGCTGGTCTGGTATGAACTGTGGGACGACATGGCGGCAGCGATCCAGCGTGAGAAGCAACAGAAGAAGTGGAATCGGGCATGGAAGATTCGTCTGATCGCCGAGCAGAACCCGGAGTGGAGCGATCTCTGGCCCGGGCTTGCCTCGATCTGAAAAATGGATCCCCGCCTTCGCGGGGATGACATCGGGAAATCGAACGTGACAGAACCTCACAACCGCCACATCACGATCATCGGCGCCGGCCTCGCGGGCGCGGTGCTCGCCACGCTGCTGGTGCAGCGCGGCTGGCGCGTGGACGTGTACGAGAAGCGCGGCGATCCGCGAGTGCAGGGCTATGGCGGCGGGCGCTCGATCAATCTCGCGCTGGCCGAACGCGGACGCCATGCGCTGCGCCTGGCCGGCGCGGACGAATCGGTGATGCGCCATGCGGTGATGATGCGCGGACGCATGGTGCACTTCCTCGACGGCCGCACCGACCTGCAGCGCTATGGCCGCGACGACAGCGAGGTGATCTGGTCGGTGCACCGCGGCGAACTCAACGTCGTCCTGCTCGACATCGCCGAGCGCGCCGGCGTGCGCCTGCATTTCGATCGCGGGCTGCGCGATGTGGATTTCGATGCACGCATCGCCACCTTCACCGATCCGCGCGACGGCAGCGCGCACCAGGTGGCGTTCGAATCGCTGGTCGGCGCGGATGGCGCGGGCTCGTCGTTGCGTGCTGCGATGACCAAGCGCACGGATCTGGGCGAGCGCACCGAACTGCTCGGCCACTCGTACAAGGAGCTGGAAATCCCGCCGGCCGCCGACGGCAGCTTCCCGATCGAGCCCAACGCGCTGCACATCTGGCCGCGCGGCCGCTACATGTGCATCGCCCTGCCCAACGACGAGCGCACCTTCACGGTCACGCTGTTCCTGCCCAACGAAGGCAATCCGAGTTTCGCCACCATCCGCAACGGTGCCGATGCGCGCGCGCTGTTCGAGCGTGACTTCGCCGACGCTCTGCCGCTGATCCCGGACCTCGAACGCGACTTCGAGCAGAACCCGACCGGCCTGCTCGCCACGCTGTACCTCGATCGCTGGCACTTCGACGATCGCGCGGTGCTGGTTGGTGACGCTGCGCATGCGATGGTGCCCTTCCACGGCCAGGGCATGAACTGCGCGTTCGAGGACTGCGTTGCGCTGGCCGAACACCTCGACGCACAACCGGATCTCGCCTCCGCTTACGCCGCGTTCCAGGCCGAACGCCTGCCCAACGCGCGCGCGATCCAGGCGATGGCGCTGGAGAACTACCTGGAGATGCGCGACCGCGTCGACGACGACGACTACCTGCTGCAGCGCGCGCTCGAACGCAAGCTGGCCGAGCGCCATCCGGCGCACTTCGTGCCGCGCTATTCGATGGTGACGTTCCAGCGCGTTCCCTACGCCACCGCCTACGAACGCGGCCGCCAGCAGCGCGAGTTGCTGATCGAACTGACCCGCGGGCACCATTCGCTGGACACGCTCGACTGGCACGCGGTCGACGCAGCCGTGCACGCGCGCCTGTCGCCGCTTTCCGTGGACGCGTGATGCCAGCGAGTTTCCTCTTCTACGACCTGGAAACCTTCGGCGCGGACCCGCGCACCTCGCGCATCGCGCAGTTCGCGGCGATCCGTACCGATGCGGACCTGGAGCAGATCGACGAGCCCATCAGCGTGTTCGTGCGCCCGGCCGACGATCTGCTGCCCTCACCGGGCGCGACGATGGTCACCGGCATCACGCCGCAGCACGCGCTGGCCGAAGGCATGCCGGAAGCAGCGGCGTTCTCGCTGATCTTCGAGGAGATGTCGCGCCCGGAGACCTGCTCGCTCGGCTACAACTCGCTGCGCTTCGACGACGAATTCGTGCGCTACGGCCTGTTCCGCAACTTCCACGACGCCTACGAACGCGAATGGCGCGGCGGCAACTCGCGCTGGGACCTGCTCGACGTGCTGCGGCTCGCGCATGCGCTGCGTCCCGACGGACTGGTCTGGCCCAAGCGCGAGGACGGTGCGACCTCGTTCAAGCTCGAACATCTGGCCCTCGCCAACGACGTGCGTATCGGCGACGCGCACGAGGCGCTGTCCGACGTGCGCGCATTGATCGGACTGGCGCGGCGACTCAAGACCGCGCAGCCGCGGTTCTGGGATTACGCGATGCGCCTGCGCGACAAGCGCTATGCCGCCAGTCTGCTCGACGTGGTCGCGATGACGCCGGTGCTTCATGTCTCGCAACGCTTTCCTGCGAGCAGGATGTCGTCCGCCGCGGTCGTGCCGGTCGCGCGGCATCCGCGCATCGACAGCCGTGTGATCGTGTTCGATCTCGACCAGGATCCGGATGCCCTGCTCCGCCTCGATGCCGACGAGATCGCCGAGCGCCTGTACGTGCGTGCCGCGGACCTGCCGGAAGGCGAATCGCGCGTGGCGCTGAAGGAAGTCCATACCAATCGCTGCCCCGCGCTGGTCAGCTGGGATCATCTGCGTGCCCCGGATTTCGAGCGGCTGCGTATCGATCCGGTGCTGGCCGAATCGCGTGCCGCGCGCATCCGCGAAGCGGGTCCGTCGCTGGTGGAGAAGGTGCGACAGGTGTTCTCCGCGCAGCGCGTGCGCACGCCGACCGATGTCGATGCGTCGCTGTACGACGGCTTCATCGGCGACGGCGACAAGCGCCTGTTCCCGCAGGTGCGCACGACGCCGCCGGAAGCGCTGGGGCTGGCCGATTTCCCATTCCGCGACGTGCGACTGCCGGAGATGCTGTTCCGCTACCGCGCGCGCAACTGGCCGCAGACGCTGTCCAACGACGAATGGACGCGCTGGAACGACTACCGCCGCTGGCGCCTGTGTTCCGAATCCGGCGTGTCGGAGTACAGCTTCGCGCGTTACGCCGAGGAAATCGCGGCGCTGCGCGTCGTGCACGCGGACGACACTGGCAAGCAGGTATTGCTCGACCGCCTGGACGCCTGGGGCCGCGAGATCGCGGCGAGCCTCGCGTAAGCGATACGAAACCGACGAAGAATCCCCATGCCCACCTATTTCAGCGACGCAAGCTTCAAGTTCCTGCGCGGCATCGCGCGCCACAACGAACGCGAGTGGTTCCAGGCGCACAAGGCCGACTACGACGCGAACGTGCGCGAACCGTTCCAGCGCCTGCTCACCGATCTGCAGCCAGTGCTGGCCGGCGTGAGCGCGCATTACCGCGCCGAGCCCAAGACCGTCGGCGGATCGCTGTTCCGCATCCAGCGCGACACGCGCTTCGCCAACGACAAGACGCCGTACAAGACCTGGCAGGGTGCGCGGTTGTTCCATGAGCGCGGACGTCAGGTCGAGGCACCGTCGTTCTACGTGCAGATCCAGCCCGGCAACTGCTTCTTCGGTACGGGCCTGTGGCATCCGGAGCCTGACACGCTGCGTCGCGTGCGCCACTTCATCCTAGACAACCCCGGCAGCTGGAAAGCCGCCGCGCACGACGCCAAGTTCCGTCGCCGCTTCGACCTGGACGACAGCGAAGTGCTCACGCGCATGCCGCGCGGCTTCCCGGACGATTTCGAGTTCGCCGACGACCTCAAGCGCAAGAACTTCGTCGCCTACCGCGCGATCGAGGACGCCACGATGACCGGCCCGCGCCTTCTCAAGACACTGGAAACCGACCTGCAGGGACTGGCGCGTTTCACCGACTACCTGTGCGCGGCGCTGGACCTGGAGTTCTGAGGCCAGGTCGCTCCCGCTAAAGTGATGCAATGGCATCGTTGCCCAGGCTGTCATTCCCGCGAAGGCGGGAATCCAACTGTGCGCGAATCACACCGTCCGGAAGTCGGGATCGATGCCTAAAGCTGGATTCCCGCCTTCGCGGGAATGACGAGCCATAACCCTCTCGCAGTTGACGGGAGACCTCACCTCGGCGCCACGTACCCGCCCGGCACGCCATTGCGCGACAGCACGACCTGCCACAGCTGCGCATGGCGGCTGCGGAACGCCGCCATCGAACCAGCGAGGTAGAAACGCCACATGCGGCGGAAGCGTTCGTCGTAGCGCTCATCGAGGTCCGGCCACGCGCGTTCGACGTTGGAGCGCCACGCCTGCAGCGTGCGGTCGTAATCGGTGCCGAAGTTATGCCAGTCCTCCATCACGAACAGGCCCTCGCTCGCGTCGGTGATCTGCGCGGCCGAGGGCAGCATCGAGTTGGGGAAGATGTACTTGGCGATCCACGGATCGGTGTGGTGCACCGAACGGTTGGTGCCGATGGTGTGCAGCAGGAACATGCCGTCGTCGTCCAGGCAGCGGCGCGCGACTTCGAAGTAGGTACGGTAGTTCTTCACGCCGACGTGCTCGAACATGCCCAGCGAGAACGAGCGGTCGAACGGTTCGTCGAGTTCGCGGTAATCCTGCAGGCGGATCTCGATCGGCAAGTGCGCGCACAGCTCGCGTGCGTAGGCGGCCTGCTCGCGCGAGACGGTCACGCCGACGCCGCTCACGCCGTAGCGTTCCGCGGCGAACTTCAGCGCTTCGCCCCAACCGCAGCCGATGTCGAGCACGCGCATGCCGGGCTGCAGGCCGAGCTTGCGGCAGACCAGGTCGAGCTTGGCTTCCTGCGCCGCGTCCAGGTCGTCCAGCGCGCGGCCGAAACGATCGCGCCAGTAGGCGCAGCTGTACACGAGGCGTTGCCCGAGCATGGCGCGGTAGAGATCGTTGCCGAGGTCGTAATGGCGCTCACCTATCTGGAAGCTGCGTCCGCGGCTCTGCAGGTTGCGCAGGCGCGCCCAAAGCGCGTCGATCGCCACGCCTACGCCGCGCACTTTCTGGTCGAGGTCGGCGGCGAGCACGTGGTAGAGGAACTCGTCGAGCGACGGCGCGCGCCACCAGCCGTCCATGTAGGACTCGCCCAGTCCGAGCGACCCCTGCCCCAGCACGCGCGCGTAGAAGCGCTCGTCGCCGACCTGCACGTCCCAGGGCCGATCCCCGCCGACGCGGATATCGGCCAACGACAACAACTGCTCGACCCGACTGCGCAATGCGGACATGGCGACCCCGCGGCTGTGGACGAACGATGCCGGCTCCAGACCGGCGTCCGCGTCGTGCGGACAGGATGAACCTTGATGCTAGCGCGAAGCGTCAGCGCTGTTCAGGGCGGGGGCGGCAAACAGCGTCCTGAATTCGGGGGCGATGTGCGGCAGCAGCACCTCGGCGGGCACTTCGACGGTCTGGGTGCCGTCCGAGTACGGTCCAACCTGATACGGCGCGAACACGAAACGCAGCCCGGCCAGGCGCCCGTCCGGCGCGGCCATCGGTTCGAACAGGGCGAAGTCGGCCGGATCCGGCTGGGTGCCGTCGTCGATCATGCGCGAGGCGTTCTTGACCACCTCCTCGCGTTCCTCCGGCGGCAGCGCGTCGGCATCGACGCGTTGCGACAGCGCGGCGTGCAACTGCTCGCGCACGTAGTCGGAAATCACCTTCCAGCCGTCGGCGCCGGGCACCAGCTCGCGCGAGGTCAACAGGCGCCCAGTCTGCGGCAGCCAGACGAAGCGCGCGATCAGCGGTGCTCCGTGCGCGCCGCCGGTGTAGCTGCTGCCGTCGGCTGCCACTGCGACCACCGATGGCGTTTCCATGACGTCGGTGAAGGTGAGCGAGAGGTCGTACGGCGCGCTGGTCGCGCCGCCCGGCTGGGCACGCGCCTTCGCCGCTTCGATCAGTTCCGCGCGAGCGTTGTCGGCGTAACGCTTCAGTTCCGCCGCGAGTCCCGGATAGCGCGCGGTGGAGACCTGATAGCTGATGCCGATGATGTAGTCCGCGGTCGATTCGGAGACGTCGTCCAGTCGCGTCGCGGGTACGGTGGCGTCCGGCGCGGCCGGTGCGGTCTGCGGAGCGGCGCCTGGAGTCGTGGTTGACGGCGGGGCGGGAGATTCTCGCTGGCAGGCCGCCAATGCCACCGCCAACGCACACAGCCAGAACAGTCGCTTCATGGGCAATCCCTTGTCATGGCGAAAGGTTAGCGACGCGGGCGTGATGCCCGAATCACAGCCTTTTCACCACTCAGGCGTCCTCACCACTGGTCGCGTTGGGGCAACAGTCCCTGCAGTTCGGCGTCGGTCAGGTTGCGCCACTGGCCCGGCTTGAGGTGGCCGAGCTTGACGTTGCCGATGCGCACGCGCAGCAGCTGCTTCACCCGCAGGCCGAAGTGCGCGGCCATCAGGCGGATCTGCCGGTTCAGGCCCTGCACCAGCACGATGCGGAAACCGAACTTGCCCAGCCGGCCGGTCCGGCACGGCAGCGTCATCTGCCCGTGCACCGGCACGCCACGCGCCATCCCGCGCAGGAATTCGTCGGTGACGGCGTGGTTGACCGCGACCAGGTATTCCTTTTCCAGCTTGTTCTCGGCGCGCAGGATCTCGTTGACGATGTCGCCGTTGCTGGTGAGCAGGATCAACCCTTCGGAATCCTTGTCGAGGCGGCCGATCGGGAAGATGCGGCGCTCGTGGCCGACGAAGTCGACGATGTTGTCCTTCACGCCCGACTCGGTCGTGCTGGTGACGCCGACCGGCTTGTTGAGCGCGATGTAGACGTGCTGGCGCTTGCCCTTGGCGGCGGTGCGGACCTTCAGCGGCTGGCCGTCGACCAGTACCTGGTCGCCCTCGCCCAGTTCGGCGCCGACGCGGGCGCGCAGGCCGTTGACCGTGACCCGGCCTTCGGCGATGAGGCGGTCGGCCTCGCGTCGCGAGCAGAAGCCGGTGTCGCTGATGTGCTTGTTCAGGCGCATGCGGGCCGGCGCCGGAGGCGCCGCGGTTCGGGGGATGGGGCGCGAATGCTGTCACACCTGCGGCCCGCGCGCAGCATTCCGGTGTCGCGCGGGGGTGGAGGCGGCATCCTGCGCGGACTGTCTGCGGGCGCCTGCCGCGCAGGAAGCCACCTCCGTGGGGTCAGCCGAGCAGCTGGTTGTACTCGGGATGACGCTCCACCCAACCGGCCGCGTAGGCGCACTTGGGGCGGACGTGCCAGCCCTGGGAGCGGGCGTACTCGAACGCGGCCCGGACCAGCTCGCCGGCGATGCCGCGACCGCCGATCGCGTCGGGCACGCCGGTGTGGACGATGACCATGTGCTCGCCTTCGCGGTGGTACTCGAGCACGGCCATCTCGCCGTCGACCGTGGTGCTGAAGACGCCCGTCGCGGCGTCGTGCTGGATGTTGTGCGTGGTCATGCGCGGGCCTGTGCGGGAGGAGTGGCCATCATCGCTCAGCGCGCATCGCGCTTGCCCTGGTTGCGCCGGTCCTGGCTGCCCATGTGGCCCTGGATGGCCTGCATCCGGGTTTCGGCCGCGTGCAGCTCGTTGGCCTTCGCCGAGGCGCTGTCGGACTGGAAGCCCGGCTTGGGCGCGTGGGTCTGCTGCGGATCGAGCTGCTGCCACGGTTGCGGCTGATGGTCGCGCTCGTGCTTGGCGGCGAGCAGTTCGAGCGTGTTGGCCAGGGCCTGCTCGGGGGTGATCCTGGGCTTCGCGGTGCGAGTGCGCTTGCGGGCGGCAGTCGTCGTCTTGCGACCCGTCGCCTTGCGCGCGGTGGCCTTGGATGCGGTCCGCTTCGCCGCGGTCTTGCGGGCGGTTCCGGTGCGGGCGGTGGTCTTCTTCGCGGTCTTGCGAACGGCCTTCTTCGACGCGGCCTTGCGCACGACCTTCTTCACCGCCTTCTTGGCGACGGCCTTCTTCGCGACCTTGCGGGTCGCTTTCTTCGCGGCGGTCTTGCGCGCCGTGGTCTTCTTCGTGGCCTTCTTCGCCGCGACCTTGCGAGCCGTGGTCTTCTTCGCGGCCTTGCTCGCGGTCTTCTTCGCCACCTTCTTCGCCGGTGCCTTGCGGGCCGACTTCTTGGCGGCCTTCTTCACGGCCTTCTTCGCGGTCTTGCGGGCCGCGGCCTTCTTCGCGGTGGACTTGCGGGCGGTGGTCTTGCCGGCCTTCCTCATCGCCATGCCTGGACTCCTGGGCAATCGGGGGTGAGGTCGGGATAACACGCGCGACATTCATGCCAAGTGATCGGACCGGGCGACCCGTCGCGTCAGTCGACCCAACCCGCAGCGACCAGGTGTGACCGGTCGCGTCACCCTGCTCCAGCCGGAAGCCCGTCGCGACGTATGGCACGGAATCTGCGTGATCAATTACCGGATTTCACGCTTACGGAGCACATCCCATGAACGTGCATCACCTGACCCTCGACCACGTCAGCGACGACCAGCTGATGTCGCGCCTGTACGAACTGGCGCGCAACGGCAAGCAGGACTCGATCGAGACCGCCCAGATCGACGCCGAGGTCTACAACCGCCTGATCCAGGCCTACGGCGAAGCCACCGCCGAAGCCGGCCTGCGCGCCGCCTGACGCACGAACGCGGGGCTTCGCGCCCCGCCCTGCGTCACCCGAACGACGGACTCATCAGTCGTTGCAGGAACACCGCGCCGATGCGCGGTTCCATCAGCAGCATGAACAGCACGCCGTAGGCCGCACCCGACAGGTGCGCGCTGTGGTTGATGTTGTCGCCGCCACGCTTGTCCATCCAGAACGAATACCCCACGTACATCACCGCGTACAGGATGGCGGGCATCGGCAGGAAGAACACGAAGATCAGCGTCCACGGCGCCAGCAGGATGTAGGCGAACAGCACCGCCGACACCGCGCCCGATGCCCCCAGGCTGCGGTAGTGCGGATCGTGCCGGTGGCGCAGGTAGGTCGGCAGGATCGCGATCACTATCGCCGACAGGTAGAACAGCACGAATCCCACCGGACCGATCAGCTTCGCCATCACGGCTTCGATCTGCCGACCGAAGAAGTACAGCGTGATCATGTTGAACAGCAGGTGGGTCCAGTCGGCGTGGATGAAGCCGTGGGTCACCAGCCGGTCGTACTGCTTCTTCCGGTCGATCGCCGGCGGCCACAGGATCAGGCGGTCGAGCAGGCGCGGCCGCTCGAACGCCAGCCAAGACACCAGCACGGTCACGCCGATCAGCAGGAAGGTCAGCATCGCTCGGATCCCCTGCGCATCACGCGGTGCGGTAGTTGTCCTGCATCGGATAGCGTCGCGCGTACAGCGCGAACGCCACCGCCGCGAGGAACGCGAAGCCGGCGAAGAAGAACATCAGGAAGGCGTTCTCGCTCAGGCCGGTCGCGCCGATATGCGAGGTCACCGTCTCGTTGCGCACGCCGGCGTTGGTCAGCAGCACCCACAGGTTGCCGAACGTGCTGGCCAGGTACCAGAACGCCATGATCACGCCCTTCATCGCCTGCGGCGCCTGGCTGTAGGCGAATTCCAGCGCGGTCGCCGACACCAGCACCTCGCCGAAGGTCAGCAGCGCGTACGGCAGCATCTGCCACGCCAGCGAGACCGGATCGCCGCCGTCCATCCACAGCTGCAGCAGGCCGGCGAAGATCCACGCCACGCCCGAGAACGCGATGCCCGCGCCCATGCGCCGCAGCGGCGTCGGATTGAAGCCCATGCGCGCCAGCGCCGGGTACAGCACCAGGTTGTTGAACGGGATGATCAGCATCACCAGCGCCGGGTTCAGCGCCTGCATCTGCGCGGCGTCCTTGACCAGCCAGCTCGGCCACCACCACGCGTCGTGCGGCATGACCATGTTGTTGCCCTGTAGCACCCACGTCGACGCCTTCTGGTCGAACAGCGACCAGAACGGCGTGGTCAGCGCGAACACGATCAGGATGCGCAGCACCGCGCGCACGCCATCGACCGACGCATCCGGATGGCGGCCGCGCGCCCGATCCAGCTGCATCGAGGTGCCCATGCCGCCGAAGGCGATGACCAGGCCCAGCGCGAGGCACGCGCAGATCACGAAACCCAGCTGCGGGATCAGCAGCAGCGCGCCCAGCGCGAGCACGCCACCGATCGCCGCCACCACCAGCCCCGGACGTCCCTGCCCCGGCGCCTGCGCCAGCAGCGCGGTACGCGCCACGTGCAGGAACGAATTCGGATCGGCCGCGGTCGGCGGCACGTTCACGTACTGCTTGCGGCCCAGCCAGAAGATGAAGGTGGCGACGAACATCAGCGCGCCGGGGATGCCGAATGCGATCGCCGGCCCGTAGCTGCGCAGGAAGATCGGCATCAGCAGCGAAGCGAAGAAGCTGCCGAAATTGATGATCCAGTAGAACGCGTCGAAGACGCTGCGCGCGCGGTGCTTGTTCGACTGGTCGAACTGGTCGCCGACGAAGGACACCACCAGCGGTTTGATGCCGCCCGATCCCAGCGCGATCAGGAACAGCCCCGTATAGAAGCCGCTGCGATTGTTCTCGAACATCGCCAGGCACGCGTGGCCCGCGCAGTAGATCAGCGAGAACCACATGACGGTCTTGTACTTGCCGAAGAACCGGTCGGCCAGCCAGCCGCCCAGCAGCGGGAAGAAATACACGCCGATCACGAAGGTGTGGAACACCTCCTTGGCCATGCCCTGGCGCTCGGCCTCGGGCAGGTAGGCGAGCATCGCGCTGCTGGCCAGGAACTGCACCAGGATGTTGCGCATCCCGTAGAAACTGAAGCGCTCGCAGGCCTCGTTGCCGATGATGTAGGGAATCTGGCGCGGAAGTGGCGCCCGGGTATCGGTGGCTGCTGCGCTTGCGGAAATCGTCATCCGGTCCTGCCTGTGCTGGTGATCGCCCGGAATCCGTCCTGTGGGCAAAAAATCAGCGAAGGGGCCGTGGCCTGCCTCCGCCGTGCCCGGAGAGTAGCAAGGCGATGCCGGCAAGCGAAGTGCTTGATTCCGCGGTTGGCGCCGTCGCGGGCGGCGGCGCGTCGCGCCCGCCGCCCGGCGTGTTCACGGTGTCGCGGCCGTCTCGGCAGCGTCGTCGAGCACCATCTCGTCACCGTCGGAGACGTCCGGATCGCCCTGCACGTCGAGCTCGTAACGGAAGTTCTGCATCATGCTGCGCGGCCCTTCCTTGTATGCGGCGGTAATGGCGAGCTGGTGCGGCCCCGGCGGCAACGGCTTGAGCATCAGCCAGTAGCCGTCGCTCGACGACGCCGGCAGGTCGGGCGACCGCGCGAAGCAGTCGCCGGCGGCCACGCGCATGCGCTGCAGCTGGCCCACGGGACGACCATCGATCAGCACCAGGCCCGTGTTCACGTGATCGGCCAGGCGCGCGCTCGCGGCCTGCTTTTCTTCGCAGGACATCCCGCCGCCCGCATCCCCACCGTCGATCGCCCAGGTGATGAGCGGGACGAAGACGTGGCGACCGGCCGGGATCGTGCAGTTGCGCACGGCATCGCCGCGACCGGTGGTACCGGCCAGGAACCACACCGCCCCGTCCTGGTGCATCGCGCAGCGGCTGCCGTCCTGGTCCGCGTACGGCGCCTCGTCGCCGAAACGTCCGGCCCACTGCCACCAGCGCACGACCCACTGCGCCTGCGACTGTCCGTCGACGACGCTGTCGGACGGAAGCCAGTGCGTTTCCAGCGTGACCACCGGCGGCGGCGGCGGAGCTTCGCGCTGCTTGCTCCAGCCCATCTCTTCGCGGATGTCCTGCACTTCCTTACAGCCCGCGACCAGCAGCAGGCCAAGCAGGCACGGAACGGCAATGCGCCAGCGGGATGCGGTCATGCCCATTCGGTCAATCCCTCGCGTTCGTACAGGGTGCGGAACGACGGTCGCGCCTTCATGCGCTGCGCGAGCGCCGCCAGGTGCGGCCACTCATGGCCCGGACGCGGCATGCTGCGGGTCCAGCGCATCAGCATGGCCAGGTAGAAGTCGGCCGCGCTCAGGCGTTCGCCGAGCAGGTACGGCCCGTTCGCGGCGAGATGTGCGTCGAGGCGATCCCACGTCGCTTCGATCTTGCGACGCGCGCCGTCGCGGACGGCGTCCGCGAGCGATTCGTCGATGTCCTGCGGATACCACCACAGTCGCAGCGGCGACTGCAGCGTGTTGGCGAGGTTCAACATCCACTGCAGGTAGGCGCCGCGCTGTGCGTCGCCGGGCTGCGGTGCGAAACCGGCATCGGCATGGCGGTCGGCCAGGTGCAGCACCAGTGCGGCGGCTTCGTACAGCGGCGTGCCGCCGTCGATCAGCGTCGGCACGACGCCATTGGGATTGAGCGCGAGGTACTCGGCGCTCTTCTGCTGCTTCGCCTGCGTATCGACCAGGCGCAGTTCGTGCGGCACGCCGAGTTCGATTAGCAACCAATGGACGACCAGGCTCGCCGCCCCCGGCGAGTAGTACAGGCTGTACATGCGCATTCCCCCTTGCGAGGGTCGAATGATGGCATGCGTTACGCCATCCGGGCAGGCCAATCGTGTGACACGCGCGTAGAGTGCTATCGCCGTCGCGGCTTTCGCATCGCGTCCACCGCCTCCGTCGGATGGTGGAGCCCCCTGCTCCGCGCGTCGTGCCAATGAGCCTCGCCGAATACCGCCGCAAGCGTCAATTTTCCGGCACCCGCGAACCGGAGCCCGGCAAGCGCCTGCCGCAGGGCAAGCGCGCGATCTTCATCGTGCAGCTGCATCACGCCAGCCGTCGCCATTACGACTTCCGTCTGCAAATCGGCGACGCGCTCAAGAGCTGGGCGGTGCCGAAAGGTCCGAGCTACGACCCGACGGTCAAGCGCATGGCGGTGGAAGTCGAGGACCATCCGGTCGATTACGCGGGCTTCGAAGGCGAAATCCCGAAGGGCCATTACGGCGGTGGCCACGTCGCGCAGTTCGACCACGGCGTCTGGTCGACCGAACACGATCCCGAAGCGCAACTCGCCAAGGGCCACCTGCATTTCGAACTGTTCGGCGACAAGCTCAAGGGCGGCTGGCACCTGGTGCGCTCGGGCAAGGCCGCGCGCCAGCCGCAGTGGCTGCTGTTCAAGGATCGCGACGAATATGCCGGCACGCTGGAGGCCGACGACCTACTCGCCGATGTCACGCCGCCTCCAGAAGAAGACGCGAAACGCGCCGGTCGCGGCAAGGCCGTGCGCAAGTCGCGCACCGGCGTGCCCGTGCTGGCCGGAACGAAGAAGCGCGACTGGGCGAAACGTGCGGCAAAGCTGCCTGGCGCGCGCAAGGCCGCCGCGCCGACGGAGTTCTTCGCGCCGCAGCTTGCGCGCCTGGGCGATGCGCCACCGCAGGGCGAACAGTGGCTGCACGAGATCAAGTGGGACGGCTACCGCATCGTCGCGACGGTCGCGAAGGGCAAGGCGCGGCTGTGGTCGCGCAACGCGCTGGACTGGACCGCCAAGGTGCCGGAGATCACCGCCGCGATCGAAGCCCTCGGCCTGCAATCGGCGGCACTCGACGGCGAGCTGATCGCCGGCACCGGCAAGCGCGCGGATTTCAACCTGCTGCAGGCCACGCTGTCGGGCGAGAAGATGGGCTCGCTCTCTTATGCGCTCTTCGACCTGCTCCACATCGACGGCATCGACATCGCCGACGCGCCACTCGTCGAACGCAAGGCGCTGCTGCAGGACGTGCTCGGCGACGGCACGCGCCATCTGTCATACAGCTCGCACGCGGTCGGCGACGGCGAGGAGGCATTCGCGCTGGCCAGCCAGCAGGATTTCGAAGGCATCATCTCCAAGCGCGCGGACCGTCCTTACCATCCCGGCCGCGGCGACGACTGGCGCAAGACCAAGGCGCTGCACGGCGACGAATACGCCGTCGTCGGGTATACCGCGCCCAAGGGCAGTCGCAGCGGCTTCGGTTCGCTGCTGCTCGCCACGCCCGACCGAGAGCACGGCTGGCGCTATGTCGGCCGCGTCGGCAGTGGCTTTTCCGACGAACTGTTGAAGCAACTCACCCGCCGCATCGGTCGCGCCGGCCGCAAGGAACCGACCGTGTTCGTGCCGGAGAACGACACCGACCTGCGCAGCGCGCAGTGGTTCGATCCGCGCTTCGTGGTCGAGGTGAACTTCCGCGGCGTCGGCGGACAGGGACTGCTGCGCCAGCCGTCGCTGAAGGCGGTGCGCGACGATAAATCGGTCGATGACCTGCGCGACAGCGACAGCGGATCGCGCGGCGCGACGAAGGCGAATGCGGCCACGACGCGCGGCAAGGCGACGAAGAAGACGGCGCCCCGATTGAACAAGCCAATCGCGCGCACGCCGCCGAAACTCAGCAGCCCTACCAAGGTGCTCTATCCCGACGACGGCTACACCAAGCTCGACGTCGCCAACTACTACACCGCGGTGATGGACCACCTGCTGCCGGAAATCGCCGGACGGCCGCTGTCGATCATCCGCTGTCCATCCGGCACCGCCAACGCGTGCTTCTTTCAAAAACACCACACGCCCGGCATGGAGCTGGTGCGCTTCGTTCGGCTGAAGGAAGAGACCGGCAACAATGCCAACTACCTCGTCGTCGACGATGCCGCCGCGCTGATGGAACTGGTGCAGTTCAACGCACTGGAATTCCACCCTTGGGGTGCGCACGCGGACGATCCCGATCGCGCCGACCGCGTGGTGTTCGATCTCGATCCCGGCCCCGATGTTCCGTTCGCGGAAGTGAAGCGCGCCGCGCTCGACGTGCGCCGACGACTGGACGAGATCGGACTGGAATCCTTCCTGCGCACCACCGGCGGCAAGGGCCTGCATGTGGTGGTGCCGTTGGCCCCTGTAGACGAGTGGACACTGGTCAAGCGGTTCGCGCAGAGCTTCGCGGAAGTGATGGCGCAGTCCGAGCCCGATCGCTTCCTCTCGGTCGCGAGCAAGCGGCTGCGCAACAAGCGCATCTACGTCGACTACCTGCGCAACGGCCGGGGTGCGACCGCCGTGGCCTCATACTCGTTGCGCGCACGTCCGGGCGCTCCGGTGGCGATGCCTCTGGCGTGGAACGAACTGGGCGCGCTCAAGCGCGGCGACGCCTTCACCCTCGCGGATGTTCCCGAGCGCCTGAAGCGACGGCGCAAGGATCCGTGGGCCGGCATGACAAAACTCAGGCAGAACCTGGCGAGCTTCGCCGGTGCGGAATGAAACGAAGACGCGCGACCATCAGCCCTCGCGCTCTGCCCACGGCGCCTTCTCGAACTTCTTCACCAGATGTTCGATCAACACCTGCACGCGCACCGGGCGCACGCGTCCGGGCGGTGTGACCACGTGCAGCGCGATCGGCGGCGGCGACCAGTCCGGCATCACGATTTCCAGCTTGCCCGCCTTGAGCTCGCGCCAGATCAGGAACTCCGGCTGCAGGGCCAACCCGAGCCCAGCCAACAGCGCCGGATTGAGCGCCTCGGCGTTGTTGACGCGCAGTGGCGCCGGCACGCTGATCGAGAAATCGCCGTGGCGGCGATGGTGGAATCGCCACGCACTGCCGAAGCGCGACAGCGTGTAGAACAGCGCGTTGTGCGAAGCGAGTTCGCGCGGATGGCGCGGGCGGCCATTGCGTTCCAGGTACTCGGGCGCCCCCACCAGCAGCACGCGCACGCCGCACAGGCGGCGCGCGAGCAGGCTCGAATCGGCCAGCGCCGAAATGCGCAGCGCGAGATCGAAACCGCCACCGACCAGATCGACCATGCCGTCGTCGAAATCGATCTCCAGCGACACGTCGGGGTGGCGCGCCATGAAATCCGGCAATACCGGCGCGAGGTGTTCGATGCCGAACGACATCGGCACCGCCATGCGCACCTGTCCACGCGGGCTGGCCGCCTGCGCGGTGACCTCGGCCTCCACCGCCTCGCCCTCGGCGAGGATGCGGCTGGCGCGTTCCAGCGCGCCGCGCCCGCTTTCGGTCAGCGACATGCGCCGCGACGTGCGATGGAACAACACCGTCTTCAGCCGCGTTTCCAGACGCGTGATGGCCTTGGACACGGTCGCTTGAGACAGGCCCAGCTCGCCCGCGGCGCGCGCGAACGAGCCGGTTTCGGCGACCTTGGCGAAGATCGCCCAGGCTTCCAGGTCGGGCAGTTTCATGGTCGCTGTGGCTCCGTCGTGATCATGCAAGGAATGGAAACGATCATATTCGATTCGTTCCATTCTCAAGACTACCGGGGACGCCTATCTTGGCGCCACTCCTCCACCACTTCCGGAGCAAGGCCATGATCGAGCGTCGCCCGTTCAACTCCCTCGGCGGAGCCAACCACGGTTGGCTCGATGCCAAGCACCACTTCTCGTTCGCCAGCTACCACGACCAGGCCCGCATGGGCTGGGGCGCCCTGCGCGTGTGGAACGACGACACGATCGCCGCCAACACCGGCTTTCCGCCGCACCCGCATTCGGACATGGAAATCATCACCTACGTCCGCGACGGCGCGATCACGCACCAGGACAACCTGGGCAACCGTGGCCGCACCGAGGCCGGCGACGTTCAGGTGATGAGCGCCGGCACCGGCATCCAGCACGCCGAATACAACCTGGAGCCGATCACCACGCGCATCTTCCAGATCTGGATCATCCCCGATGCGCGCGGCGGCGCTCCGACCTGGGGCAGCAAGCCCTTCCCGAAGGGCGACCGCTCCGGGCGCTTCGTCACCCTCGCCAGCGGCATCGCCGGTGACGAAGACGCCCTGCCGATCCGCGCCAACGCGCGCGTGCTGGGCCTGAACCTCGCCGCGGGCGAATCGGCGCAGTACGACTTCGGCGGCGATCGCTACGGCTACCTCGTGCCGGCCAAGGGTGCGATCGAAGTGAACGGCGTGCGCCTCGAAGCGCGCGACGGCGCAGCGATCCGCAACGAAGGTGCGATCACGGTCAAGGCGATCGAAGACGCCGAGGTCGTGCTGGTCGACAGCGCGCCGTAAGTTTTGCTCAAGCGCCGGAAGAGGGGTACGCGCGTAGTGCGCACCCTACCCCTCTCCCTGGCCACCTGCGGTGGCCTGTCCCTCTCAGCTCTGCACTCCCTGCGGTCGCCGCAAGGGGAGAGGGAAAGCGCAAGCACAACAGCAACCCCATCCAATCCACCTCCCCTCACGCCCCGCATCGTGGCGACGAGGGGCGGACATCCATCCCCAACTGCATCGAGGAACACCGATGGCCAAGATCCTGGTCCTGTACTACTCCGCCTATGGGCACGTCGAAACGATGGCGCAGGCGATCGCCGAAGGCGCGCGAGGCGCCGGTGCGCAGGTCGACATCAAGCGCGTGCCGGAACTGGTACCGGAAGACGTCGCACGCCGCTCGCACTACAAGCTCGACCAGGCCGCGCCGATCGCGACCATCGACGATCTCCCCAACTACGACGCCATCGTCATCGGCACCGGCACGCGCTTCGGCCGCATGTCCTCGCAGATGGCCAACTTCCTCGATCAGGCCGGCGGCCTGTGGGCGCGCGGTGCGCTGCATGGCAAGGTCGGCTCGGCCTTCGCTTCCACCGCCACGCAGCACGGCGGCCAGGAAACCACGCTGTTCTCGATCATCACCAACATGCTGCATTTCGGCATGGTCGTGGTCGGCCTGGACTATGGCCACGCCGGCCAGATGCGCCTGGACGAAGTCACCGGCGGTTCGCCGTACGGCTCGACCACCATCGCCGGCGGCGACGGTTCGCGCCAGCCGACCCAGAACGAACTCGACGGTGCCCGCTACCAGGGCCGCGTCGTCGCCGAGACCGCGATCCGCCTGCACGGCTGATCGCCATCGCGGCCGGCGTCCACGCGACGCCGGCCCGCGACCGGTGGGCCATCGATCCGATCGGTGGCGATCACCGCCGCCTCCGGCCACTGCATCCTTGGAGGTGCGGTCCCGGGGAGTGCGATGGATTGTTCGTGTTCCGTGTTCCGGAGATCTGAACCGTCCCGCATTCCTCACGAGGTGACGCCATGCTCGAACTGCTGAACATCACCGCTTTCGGTGCGCTGCACACGCTGATCGCACTGGTCGGATTCTTCGCCGGCTTCGTCGCACTGTTCCGCCATCGCCAAATCCGCCTGGACACCACGGCCGGTACGACCTTCTTCTGGTTCACCGTCGGCGCGGCCTTCACCGGCCTCTTCATCTTCCGCCACGGCGGATTCGGCGTGCCGCACGTGCTGAGCCTGATCACGCTGGGCGTGCTGGCGCTGGCGTGGCTCGCCGACCGCCGCAACGCCTTCGGCCGCTTCTCTGGCTATGTGGCGGTGCTGTCCAACCTGACCGCGCTGTTCTTCCACTTCATCCCGGCGTCGGTCGAAACCCTGACCCGCATCCCGCTGGGTGCGCCGTACGCGGCCAACCCGGAAGACCCGCGCCTGTTCGGCCCGATCGGTACCGCCTTCGTGGCCTATCTGATCGGAGCCATCTGGCAGCTGTGGCGCATGCGCGGCGTCCGCAGGGCCGCCACGCCGGGCGCCGGCCTGGCCTGACCGCCCCGCCATCGCCCCCCGCATTCACGCCCCGGCCACGCCGGGGCGGCTGTTTTCACCGCCCGCCAACGCGCCTCGCCGGAAAGTTCCTGTCCCCGCCCCGAGAATCGCAGCCGGGAGAGGTGTCTCATGGCCCGCCCCATCTGGACCGGAACGCTGTCGTTCGGTCTGCTCAACATCCCCATCAAGCTGATGACCGGCGAGCGTCGCGTCGATCTGTCGTTCCGCATGCTCGACAGTCGCAACAACGCCCCGATCCGCTACGAGCGCGTCAACGCCGAGACCGGCGAGGAAGTGCCGTGGAAGGAAATCGTCAAGGCGTTCGAGTACGACAAGGGCAGCTACGTCGTACTGGAGGAGTCGGACATCGCCGCCGCCTCGCCCGACCACAAGGAAACGGTCGACATCGACACCTTCGTGCCGCTGGAGTCGATCGGGCCGGAATACTTCGAGAAACCCTACGTGCTCGAACCGGGCAAGAAGGCCGAGAAGGGCTACGTGCTGTTGCGTGAAGTGCTCAAGCGCACCGGCCAGGCCGGCGTCGGCCGCGTCGTCATCCGCACGCGCGAATACCTCGCCGCGGTCGTCGCGCGCGACGACGCGCTGCTGCTGCTGATCCTGCGCTTCGCCCAGGAGCTGGTCGATCCGGAGGAATACAAGCTGCCCGAAGGCGGCATGGAGAAGTGGAAGATCACCGCGCGCGAAGTCGACATGGCCAAGCAGCTGATCGAGTCGATGAGCTCGGAATGGAATCCGGCGGACTACAAGGACGATTTCCGCGACCGCCTGACGAAGGTGATCGAGGATCGGGTCAAGTCCAAGCATGTGGTGCGCAAGCCGGCTGCCGAGGAATCGTTGCCGGAAAACGCCGCGACCAACGTCATCGACTTCGCCGACCTGCTCAAGCGCAGCCTGGAGAAGAAGGGAGGCAAGCCTCCGCCGGCCAAGAAGGCCGCCAAGAAGGCACCCGCGAAGAAGACGACCACGACGACCGCGCGCAAACGCACCGGACGCAAGTCGGCCTGATCCGCACGATCATCGCCGCGCCGACGCATGACGACGCCCCGGCTGACCAGTCCCGACCGCGTCGTGTTCGCCGGCGCGGGCATCACCAAGGGCGAAGTGGCCGACTATTACCGCGCCGTCGCGCGATGGCTGTTGCCCGAACTCGTCCAGCGCCCACTCTCGCTGGTGCGCTGCCCGGATGGCGCCGACGGCCACTGCTTCTTCCAGAAACACCACGCGGATTCGCTGGGCGAACACGTCCACGCGATCCGCCTGCGCGAACTCGAAGGCGAAGGCGATTACCTCTACGTCGAGGACATCGAGGGCGTGCTCGAACTGGTGCAGATGAACACGCTCGAGTTCCACGTATGGGGCGCGCGCATCGATGATGTCGAAAGCCCGGATCGGCTGGTGTTCGACCTGGACCCCGCACCGGACATCGCTTGGAACGAAGTGAAGGCCGCGGCGCGCCAGGTGCGCGACGAACTCGCCGCGCGCGGACTACGCAGCTGGTTGCGACTGTCTGGCGGCAAGGGATTGCACGTGGTGGTGCCGATCAGGCGCGGCCCGGACTGGACGCAGGTGAAAGCATTCAGCGATGCGTTCGCCGAGTCGCTGGTGGCGAAATCGCCCGAGCGATTCGTCGCCACCGCGAGCAAGTCGGCGCGTGAGGGCCACATCTTCATCGACTGGCTGCGTAACGCGCGCGGCGCGACCAGCGTCACCGGCTGGTCGCTGCGCGCACGACCCGGCGCGCCCGTGGCGATGCCGCTGAGCTGGGACGATCTTGGCCGCGTGCGCGAGCCAGCGGCATTCGATCTGCGCAAGGCCTTGCGCCGCGCGCGGTTGCTGCGCCGTGAGCCGTGGAGTGGATTCGCGCGCGTACGCCAGACGTTGCCGAACGAGCCCGGCTGAACGTCGAACCCTTGCGACTACACGCGTGAACTTCGGGTTCGTAGCCCATCGCATGTCATCTGCTAGCGTGAAACGATGACATTTCGCCTGCTCATCATCTGCAAGGGCAACATCTGCCGCAGTCCGATGGCCGAAACCATGCTGCGCCACCGCCTGGGTCGCGACGACATCGTCGTCGAATCCGCCGGGCTCGCCGCAATGCAGGGCTCGCCCGTCGATCCGAAAGCACAACAGGTACTGCTCGAACACGGCTTGAGCGCGGCCGCGCACATCGGCCGACAGGCCACGCGCGAACTGTTGCAGCGCTTCGACCTCGTGCTCGCGATGGAGCAGCGACAGGTCGCCGCGACGCTCGCGTCGTGCCCAGTGCTGCGCGGTCGCGTGCTGATGTTCTCGCACTGGAACGGTGGCGAAGATATCGACGACCCTTACGGTCGCGACATTTCCTGCTTCGATGCGACATACGACTCGCTCGATACATGTAACAGCGAATGGCAAACGAAACTGTGACACGCACATTCCATTCGCTTCAGCGTTGTGCTCGAGCAGTGAATTGATTCATTCATCTGAACACAACCTATCGCGATGATGAAGTTCACTGCGGTGAACCTGCTCATTTTCATCTCTTCATCAAGTCGCGCTCCATAGATTCGTTCGCGCACGGAGGCATGGCATCGAAACAGGAACATGAAACGCGATGCCTTCATGCCGAAGCAGTTGGTGGTCGTAAGTGCACACGCACACGGAATCCAACACCCCACGTTCTGATCCGAGGTGCGTGCATGACGGACCCCAAGCTGGTAGCTGCCAGCGCAATCGCGTTGGCCGTGACGCTATTCGCGATCTTCTCGATGCGCCCGTGGGCGAGGAAGATCGGACTGGTGGACCGGCCCGACGCGCGCAAGCGCCATCGCGGGAGCATCCCGCTGATCGGCGGGCTGTGCTTCTTCCTCGGCACGCTCGTCGGCCTGAGCTACCTGGGCTACTTCGACGGCTTCGTCACCAGCCTGCTCGCGGGCAGCGTGCTGATTGTCGCCGCCGGTGCGCTCGACGACGCCAGCGACCTCAGCGTGACCTCGCGCCTGCTGATCGAAGCCGGCGCCTGCGGCCTCGTGATCTTCATGTCCGGCTTCTACGTCAGCGACCTGGGCGAGATCATCGGCACGCGCCACATCGATCTTGGCCTGTTCGGCATCCCGTTCACGATCGTGGCGGTGATCGGCCTGATCAACGCGTTCAACATGATGGATGGCATCGACGGCCTCGCGGCGTCGATGGCGATGGTGTGCATCGTCGCGATCGGCATGTTCAACCAGGCGCCCTGGTCCGCACCGGGCGTGCTGCTGATGTTGCAGGTTCTGTTCGCGGCGCTGGTGCCCTATCTGTTCGTCAACATGGGCTGGCCGGATGGACGCAAGGTGTTCATGGGCGACGCCGGCAGCACACTGATCGGCTTCCTGATGGCGTGGGCGCTGGTCTACATGAGCCATCCGAACGTCGGCCGCATGTCGCCGCCGGACGTGCTCTGGTGCGTCGCGCTGCCGGTGATGGACACGCTGGCGGTGATGTACCGCCGCATCCGCTCCGGCGGCTCGCCGTTCCGCGCCGATCGCCAGCACCTGCACCATCTGCTGTGCGACACCGGCATGCCGCCGCGCATCGTGCTGGCCAGCATGGTCGGCATCGCCGGATTGCTGTTGCTGCTCGGCTTCGCGTTGCGCAACGTGCCGCAGTCGCTGGGCCTGGCCGCGTTCGTGCTGGTGCTCGCCCTGCACGTGTGGTGGGTGCCGAAGGCGCTGATGCGCATGCGCGGGCGCTGGCCGACGCGTGAAGCCAGACCAGTGCCGACGCCGCCACCGGCTCCGCTCACGACGAACCACGGCATCTCCTTCCTTGCCGGGCTCGCACGATTCGATGACGAGGACGACGATCGCTACTACGACATGCCCACGCGCGCCGGCATCGCCCTGCCCTCGGCCGCATCGCTGATCGACGCCGCACCTGCCGCGGACGGTGAGCCGGCGACGCTTGTACGTGCATTGTGCGTGCTGCCCGATTCGCCGGACGCGGTGCAGATGGCGCCGCTCGCACAGCGACTCGTACGCGACGAACGTTTCGAGACCACGGTGTGCGTGTCGGTCGATGCGGAACAGGACACGCCGCAGGTGCTGCATCTGTTCGACCTCTCGGCCGACGTGCATCTGGCGGTACCCGCGGCGAGCGAGGATCCCGTGCAGGTCACCTCCAGCGCGCTCGGCGGCATGAAGGATGTGATGACCCGGGTGCAGCCGGACCTGGTGGTGGTGCCGGGCGATGCGCCGGCCACGCTGGCCGCGACGCTCGCCGCGCACTACCACCAGGTCCCGGTGGTGTGCGTGGACGGTGGACAGAGTGCGGGTGCGCCGACATCCGCCGACGATCCGGGCCGGCGCATCGCGCGCGCGCTCGCATCGCTGCACGTCGCGCCCGACCAGTCGACCGGTCGCCAGCTCGTCGCCGAGGGCGTGCCCGCCAATCGCGTCATCGTCACTGGCGGCGCGGCGCTCGACACGCTCCATTCCGCACTGCAGGACCTGCACCCGGACAGCGACCTCGGCCGCGATTTCGCCGAACGCTTCGCCTTCCTGCGCGACGGACAGCCGCTGCTGCTTGTCATGCCGCGCGACGAAGAAGACGTGCACGCCGACTCGCTGATGGTCGCCGCATGCGAGGTCGCCGCGCAGCGACCGGACCTCGACGTGGTCTGCGTCGCGACTGCCGTCAATGGCCTACCGACACCGAACCTGCACCGCATCGACGCCCCGGACTATCTCGCGGGCGTGTTCCTGCTCGGCCGCGCGCATCTGGCGTACATCGCGCCGCACTTCTACAGCGAAGCCTGCGCGATGGACGTCCCGCTGCTGGCGATGGAACCGCTGCACCTGCCCGAAGGCGTGCGCCCGACCGTGCACCTGCTCGGCGGAAACGCGGACGAGATCGCCGTCGACGTGCAGCGCCTGCTTGAAGCGGGGCGACCCAATCGCGCACCGTTCGCTTCCGCGCAGACGGGCGCTTCCAACCAAACGGGCGACGCGTCCAATCGCGTCGCCGATGCCTTGGCGGGCCTGCGTTCCGCAGCCCATGCATCCACGACTCCGTCGCGCGACGCAGGTTCGCCAAACCAGTCCGGAACGCGACACGCCTGGGAGGTCACATGACCCGTGCGTGCGCGAGACCGTTGCGTTACCTGCCGACGACCGTCCGGTCCTGGCTGCGAACCATGCGGAGCGCGACGTCCCTGTGTGCGCTCCCGCCTGTCCTGCCCACTCCCTACGGTGACGAACCATGAGCACTCACGTGATTTCCCGGGCGGACCCCGCCTACACCGCGCCTGCCGCGACCGCGGTCCGTGATGACGACATAGACATCCCGACCCTCGTCTCCACGCTCAACGACAACAAGTGGGCGATCCTCGTCGGCACGCTCGCGTTCTTCGTCGCCGCCACGGTGTACGTGCTGCTGGTGACCCCCAAGTACGAGGCCAACGCCGTCGTGCAGGTGGAAGCGCGCCCGCCGACCGTGCCGGGTCTGTCGAACCACGAGAACACGCCGGCGCCGCCCATTGTCGACGCACCTGCCGCGACCGAAACGCAGCTGTTGACCTCGCGTCGCGTGCTTGGTGAAGCGATCGAACGCCTCGACCTCGACACCGTCGCACGCCCGGTGCGCATGCCGGTGATCGGCGACATGGTCGCGCGCGCGCAGCAGCGGTTGGACGCGGGCGATCTCGCGCCGCCGTTCCTCGGTCTTGCCAGCTACGGTTGGGGCGGCGAGCAGATCGGCATCGGTCGCTTCGATCTTCCCGAACAGCTCACCGGCATCAACCTGCAGCTCGTCGCCGGTGAGCGCGGCCGCTACCAACTACTCGATCCGGAAGGCAACACGCTGCTCGAAGGTCGCGTCGGGCAGGTCGCGAGCAACGGCCGCGGCATCACGCTCGAAGTCGAACGCCTGGTCGCCAATCCCGGCACGCGTTTCGACGTGAAGCGGCTGAACTCGATGGCGATCATGTCGGAGCTGAAGAACGACATCACGGTCACCGAGCAGGGTCGCAACTCCGGCATCATCGCGTTGACCTACGCGAACGCCGACCCGCTGCGCGCCAAGCAGGTGCTCGACCAGCTCACCCAGGCCTACGTGCGCCAGAACGTCGCGCGCAATTCGGCCGAAGCGGCCAAGCGCCTGCAGTTCGTGACCGAACAGCTGCCCAAGGTGCGCCGTGAACTCGCCGACGCGCAGCAGCGCCTCAACGAGTTCCAGTCGCGCACCCAGACGATGGATGTCGGCATGCAGAACAAGGCGCTGCTCGACCAGAGCGTTGCGCTGGAAACGAGCATCCAGCAGTTGCAGGTGCAGCGCGCCGACATCGCCAGCAAGTACACGCCAGAGCATCCGGTGTATCAGTCTCTGATGCGCCAGATCGGCCAGTTCGAAGCGAAGAAGAACCAGATCTCCGGACGCATCGGCAACCTGCCCGATACCCAGCAGGGTCTGTTCCGCCTGAACCGCGATGTCGAGGTGATCAACCAGACGTACGCGAACCTGCTCGACCAGGCGCAGCAGCTCAACATCGCCGCCGCCAGCGCGGTCGGCAACGCGCGGGTGATCGACCCGGCCGACGTCAACATGGACAGCCCGTCGTGGCCGAAGCCGCTGCTGGTCATCGCCGGTGGCACGCTGCTCGGCGCGATGCTGATGGTCGCTTTCGTCCTGACCCGGCAGATGTTCCGCCGCGGCGTCGAGGATCCGGTGGACATCGAACTGCTCGGCCTGCCGGTGTATGCGTCGATTCCCTTCAGCGCCAAGGGCAAGCAGATCGCGGCGCAGCCGGGCCAGCGCCGCCGCGACGGCAAGCAACGCCTGCTCGCCTTCCGCTCGCCGTCCGACCTTGCGATGGAGGCGCTGCGCACCTTGCGCACGAGCCTGCACTTCGCCCGTTTCGAGATGAAGAACAACATCCTGATGATCGCTGCGCCGAGTCCGGGTGTCGGCAAGACCTTCGTCTGCGCGAACCTCGCGGTGACCATCGCGCAGGCTGGCCAGCGGGTGCTGCTGATCGACGCGGACATGCGTCGCGGCACGCTGCACCAGGCACTGGGCACTCGTTCGGAGAATGGCCTGTCCGAGCTGATCTCGGGCCAGATCGATGCCACGACGGCGGTGCGCACGGTGCCGGGCACCGACAACCTGTCGTTCATCTCGCGCGGCGCGGTGCCGCCGAATCCGTCCGAGCTGCTGATGCATCCGCGATTCACCGCGCTGCTGGACAGCCTCGCCCCGAAGTACGACATCGTGGTGATCGATACGCCGCCGGTGCTGGCGGTGACCGACGCGGCGGTGATCGGCCACCACATCGGCACCTGCCTGATGGTCGTGCGCTGGGGCCTCAACCAGCAGCGCGAGATCGCGCTTGCGAAGCAACGCCTCGAGCAGAACGGCGTGGAAGTGCGCGGCGCGATCTTCAACGCGGTGCAGAAGCGTGGCTCTGGCCAGTACGCGTACACCTATTACGACTACCAGCCGGTGCGTGATCCGGCCCCGGCACGGTGATCCCATGCGCGCACAGATCACCATGTCCCCTTACTACGGCACGCCGGACTTCTCGCGGCTGATGCGCAACGGTGGGCCACGCCCGCCGGTCGATCCGGTGTCGGTCGCGGACCTGTTGCGCAACGCCTTCGTGTATCCGCCGTACTCGATCTACGAGGGTGTCCGCCTCGTCACGTTCGGCTTCTGCCCGCACGACGACATGCACACCGCGCCGCACTTCCACTTCAAGTTCCGAAACGCGGGCGAAGTCCCCGAGCATCCGAGATCCGAACAGGACTGGGTGGCCGGCTATCACCGCCTGCTGTGTCAGGCGATCGAGCGCAGTTGCCACGACATGCGCTCGCCGTGGCTGCTGCAGAGTGGCGGCAAGGATTCGACCACGCTTGCCATCGCCATCGCCGATGCGCGCCCGGACACGACCTGCATCACCTATCTCGGCGGCACCGAGGAAGACGAGGTCGCATCCGCTACGCACGTGGCACGCACGCTCGGCCTGCGCCACGAATCGCTGGTGTGCGATCCCGCGCGCGCGTACGACCGCTACCTCGCCGTGGTCGATCGCATGCCGCTGCTCACCGCGGATTTCGCCTTGCTGTCATGCGTGGACCTGGGCACCGAGATCGCGGGCCACGGCGGCGACGGCGTGATCGATGGACTCGGCGCGGACAGCTACTTCGGCACGCCGATGAGCCGCAGCCAGCACTGGATCCGTCGGCTCTCGCGCGACCTGCCGCTACCGGGTCGACTGTCCGAACTGCCGGGCGTCGATCGCAGCTTCAAGCTCTGCTACCTGCTCAGCACGCTGCGCATGAACCCGATCGAACGTGTCTTCCCCGGCTCGCGCTTCGGCGACGACGAAGTGGACGAGCTGTTCGGCCGCGAGATCGCACAGGCGTCGCGCCAGCGGCTGGAACTGTTCAAGGACGAGATCGGTTCAGCCACCAGCCCGTGGGAATGGCGCGACATGTCGACGTCGATCGCCGGCTCCGCGGGTGCGTTCGCCAAGGGCCTGTACACCACAGCGGCATTGTCGCTGAAGGCAGCCTATCCGTTCTGCGATCTCGACCTGCGCGAGTGGATCCATCGCGAAGTGCCGCGCTACCAGAAGGTCGACCCGATCACCAAGCTCAACAAGCTGCTGATCCGCGAGCACATCGCCAGCCGCTTCGACGACCTGCCCTACGTTCGCAGCAAGGGCAGCTTCCGTTTCGACGTGCGCGGCCTGGCGCGAACCCGCTTCGACCGCGTCCGCGATTTCGCGGAACGCTCGCGCGATTTCCTGCCGGGTGCGGTCGGATGGCTCGACCGCAATCGTTCGCGTCTGGACAACAAGTACCACGCCTCGCGCTTCTATCTGCTCGCGATCGTCCTGCCGTGGCTCGACAGCAATGCGACGACCCAGCATGGGAACGTCGCCGAACCGCTGCGCGCCTATGCCTGACCACAGCCGAAGGCGATTCGCGACAGCGATGCTGCTCGCAGCGGCGTGGCCGTCGCTCGCGCTCGCACAGGCGCGCCAGCGCGGCGGAACGGCCATCGAAGTGCGCGCACACGGCGCGCGCGGTGACGGCAAGACTGACGACACGCGCGCATTCCAGCAGGCCATCGACGCGCTGCCCGATGCGGGCGGCACGGTGCAGGTTCCGGCCGGCGACTACCTGATCGACGCCGTCGTCGGCGTGCGCCTGCGCAGCCGCATGCACCTGGCGCTCGCTTCGGGCGCGCGACTGTTGGCCAAGCCGAACGCGGCCGAGCGTGCGTACGTGCTCAACGCGCATCGCGTCGAACAGGTCGAGATCTCGGGCGGGCGCATCATCGGCGAACGCGCCGCTCACAAGGGTACGACCGGAGAGTGGGGCCACGGCGTCATGATCCGCGGTTCCACCGGCGTGAGCGTGCACGACATCCACATCTCGCACTGCTGGGGCGACGGCATCTCCATCGGCGGCGCGAACGACTCCGGTGGCGCCATCGCACCCAGTCGCGATGTCGTGATCGAACGCGTGCAATGCGTGGGCAACCGTCGCCAGGGCCTGACCATCGGCCGCTCGCGGCGCGTGCGGGTGTTCGACTCCACTTTCGCCGACACCGGCGGCACCCTGCCCGGCTGCGGCATCGACATCGAGCCCGATGCGGGCGACATCGCCGACGACGTTCGGATCGAGCGCTGCACCGTGCACGGGAATCGCGGCGCGGGAATCCAGCTCTACAAGCGCGTGTCCAATGCGGTGGTCCGCGACTGCACCATCGAATCCAACCGCGGCCACGGCATCCTCACCCTTGGCGCCAGCGATTGCGTGATCGAGGGCAACCGCATCCGCCTGAACGGACTCGGCGGTGTCGGCGTGCGTCCGGGAACGCGCGGGCTGACCATCGCCAGGAACGAGTTCAACGACAACGGTCCACGCGGTCGCACGCCGGACGGCGCCACGCGCAAGGGCAAGCGCCACGTCTCCATCGGCGAATCGACAGTGTCGATCCGCGTCGACAAGAGCAATCGCTACTTCGACTGACGCAGCGCAGCGTCCGACCCCGCTTCATGAACTTGAATGCGCGGCAGGCTGAACAAGCCGTCGCGCATTCTTCGGACGCGTCCACAGATATGCGGATTGCGGGATGAAATTCATCTTCGTTCCGATAAGGTGCACGGCAAGTCACGAACATGATCGTGGCGTGATGATCTGAACGATCGCCTCCCGGTCTTCGCCGCATGTGTTGGCGAAGGCACCAACACACCGGTACCGATAGTGAACGACACCCGCGCAACGGCGTCTGCGACCGCCCCTGAACGTCGCGAATTCATCCGCAAGTCGCTGCTTCTATCCATTCCGCCCGTGCTGGGTTTCGCCGGCATCGGCAAGGTCTTCGCCGCCACCGGCGCGACGACCGCCTCGACCTACACGCCCGCAGCACGCGCACGGGGCACGGCCAGCGTGAGCGTTCGCAGCTACGGCGCGCTCGGAAATGGCAGCAATGACGACACAGCCGCCTTCCAGGCGGCGATCGACGCCCTGCCCTCGTCCGGCGGCACCGTCACCGTTCCGGCCGGCGACTACGTCCTCGACCCGACCGTGAACGTGCGCCTGCGCAGCAAGATGCACTTGCAGCTCGCCTCGGGCGCGCGCCTGCGCGCCAAGCGCAACAACGCCGAACGCGCCTACGTGCTGATGGTCTACAAGGTCAGCGACGTGGAGATTTCCGGCGGCCAGATCATCGGCGATCGCGACACCCACCTGGGCACGACCGGCGAATGGGGCCACGGCATCATGATCCGCGGCTCCTCGCGCGTGACGGTGCGTGACATCCACCTGTCCAACTGCTGGGGGGACGGTCTGTCGATCGGCGGCGCGATGGTGACTGGCGCGCCGACGATCCCGTGCAACGACGTGATCATCACCAACATCGTCTCGACCAACAACCGTCGCCAGGGCCTGACCATCGGCTGCGCGACCAACGTGAAGGTCTACGACAGCGAGTTCAGCGACACCAACGGCATCGCCCCGCAGTGCGGCATCGACATCGAACCCGACTCGGGCGATTCGCGCACGACGGAAACGGTCCACATCGAGAACTGCCTGATCCGCAACAACAAGGGCAACGGCATCCTTGCCTACAAGCGCGTCAAGGGCGTGACGGTCAAGGGCTGCACCATCG